>WYBX01000101.1 GCA_011525695.1 Verrucomicrobiia bacterium | reverse complement strand
CATCACGTGTTGGCACTCGCTTGGCGCTTACCAACCCGGCGGGGATGGGCCGTCCGCATGCCCGTCGCACCCCTATGGCCGCCCCTCAACATTGGTTCCGGCTTCGCCGGGTTGGGAGTCTGTCGGATGATTCGCCCTCACTTTCGGTGCCTTCAAGTCGAGTCGCCGTGAGACCGACAGGCTGTCAGGCCTGAACTGATGCGAAACATTCCGGCCCGAAGCGCGTCTCACTGACGCGCTTTTTCTGTTTAATCCGCGGGCCGCCGGAAGGAGTTCATCTCGCAGTTGCCTCACCGCCAGGTCCCGTTACTGTCCCTACGTTCCCATGAAACCCGCCCATTCAACCGAGCGAACCTCGTGCTGGCCGGTGAATGTAGTCCAACCTCGCGCCGCTGCCGCCCTCGTCGCACTGGTTTTTCTCGCCGGCTGCGCTACCACGACCGAAGTCAAGGTGGACTCGCTGGCCAAGCCGAACGCCGAGGCCTCGGTTTCCTACGAGATTCGAAACCGCAACCCCTTGGTCACGGAGGACTCGCTGCGCTACAAGGAGGCCGCGGGCCACGTCAAGACCGCCCTGTCCGGCAAGGGCATGTACGAGGCCCCGCCCGGTGTGGAACCCGACATGGTCGTGGATCTGGACTATGGGGTCGGGCCGCCAGTCTCGAAGCGCGAAACGATTTCCGAGCCGGTGTATATCACGATCCCGGGCCGGATCCGGACCGAACGCGTTCAGGTCGGCACCGATGCCCAGGGCCGGCCGGTGTACCAGACCATCACCGTCCAGGATCCGCCGACGACGGAGTTTGCCGGATTCCGCGAGTACCAGATCACGGTAACCGTTTATGAAAAGTACCTGAGGCTGTCCGCCCGTGAGAACAAGCCGGAGGTCGAGGGGCGGCCGCCGAATGAAATCTGGACGGTCGACGTGACCAGCGAGGGGGAGAGCCGGGACATTCGCAAGAAGCTGCCGGTCCTCGTCGCCGCCAGCATCGATTTCATCGGGAAGGATTCCCAGGGACAGAAGACGATTCGGATCAAGGATACCGACCCCGACGTGGCGTTCGTGAAGAAGGGGATGTAGCGCGGATTTCAGGCGGCGAATCGTGGTGTTCCATATCATACCACTGTCACTCCAGCCCATGTCCGGCAGACGAAGATTTATTTTCTACACGTCCAGCCCAGCCCCGTTGCGCCGCAGCCACTCCTTCCGCTCGCGATAGGTCGGCATGACCTTGTCCACCTCGTTCCAGAAGGCATCCGTGTGGTCGAGGTGGTGGTGGTGACAGAGTTCGTGGACGACGATGTAGTCGATGATGGTCGCCGGGGCCATCAGGCATTTCCAATGGAAGGCCAGGTTACCCGCCGGCGAATACGACGCCCAGCGATTGCCCAGCTCTCGCACATCCACCTTGCGCACAGGTGCCCCTACCTTCGGCGCATAGTAGTTAACCCGGTCCATGATCCGTTCCCGCCCGCGGGCGATGTAATAGTCCCGAAACGCAACCCGAGCGGCACGCATGGCTCCACGCTCGGCCAGGTCGCGGCGTAGACAGAATCGCCCGTTCTTCAACTGCAGGGGTTCGTCCTGGTCGGCCACGAGCAGCAGCCGGTAGGACCGCCCGAGATAGAGGAAGCCCTCGCCGTTGCGATACTCGCGCAGCACCCGCGTCGCGTTGAGGTCCCGCCACTCCGCGAGGTTCTTGTAGATCCAATAGCGCTTCGCCTCCACGATATCCTCGATGCGCGTGTCAGGCACTGTCTCCGGCGCCCGCACCAGGAGGCGACCGTCGCGCTCAATCACGATGTCCGCCGTGCTGCGCCGGCTGCGCACCACCTCGTAAGCGATGTCCGAGACAAGCCGAGGCTTCATTTGACCAGCTCCTGGTGCCGCTTCTCGGCGAGCTTCACGATCTCGACGGCAATGCGCTCGTGCCTGTCCGCCAACTCAGGGATGCCGGCCAGAAGAATCTCGGTGTCGACGTTGCCCCTGAGCTTCTTCACCTCGATGGGCTTCCCCCAGAAGTCGATGATGTCGATCGTGCCTTGAAGTATGTCCACGACGCGCACCATGAGATCCTTGAGCGGCTGGACGCGCTCCGCCGGGACCACCCCATCCGCGAAAGCCAGCTGGGCGACGAAGTCGTAGAACGTCGTGGCCTCCTTGGTGAGGCCTTCGTGCGCGGTCGTGCGGCCCGCCTCCGCTTCGCGCCGCAGCAACTCACACCCCTCCGCGATCGCTTCCCAGTTCTCTTTGTGCTCCTGGATAAGCTTCTCGAGCTTGTCACTGAGTCGCTGGTAGAAGGCCGGGTCCTCGTCAAAATGCACCGTGCAGTGCTTGCGCAACGCGTGCTCCATCTCGCTCGCCTTGGCCTCGGGATCACCTTGCGAATGTCGCTGAAGGTTGGCCAGGAAGTCCGGCGACAGCAGTTCGATCGGCGGAATCCGGGGGTCGATGCCCAGGTCGATCAGGTGCTCATTGATCAAGGCCTTCACCTTCGCCCCGGCGTCCGCGATGTCGAGAGACTCGTCCTTGTAGCGCTCCTTCACCATGCGCAAGAGATACCCAAATCGCCGGGCGGGTCCGCGATAGGCGTGCCCACTGGCGTGCGGCAGGATCAGGTTCAGGCTTTGCAGAAACTTCTTGAGATAGACCTCGAAGTCGGCCCGTCGGCGGATGTCCTGCATCGAACCCACGGCGGAATGCACGAGCGCGACCTCCGCTGCGGGGGTAGCGGTCCGCCCCTGCACAAACTCCTCGATCGCGGTCACCCCGGCGGCCCGGAAGTGCTGGAGCAAGCGCTGGTATCGCTCCTCCAGGATAGGCAGCTCCGTGGTGAGGTTCTTGAGGCCCTGCTGAATGTCCGTGATGTCCTCCTCGGTGTAGATCGAGAGAGCGGCGCTAAGGTGATTGGCCAAACCGAAATAGTCCACGATGAACCCGCGGTGCTTGTTCTTCGCCACGCGATTCACCCGGGCGATGGCCTGCAGGAGGTTGTGCTCCTGGAGCCGCTTGTCGATATACATGACCTGCTCGACGGGGGCATCGAATCCGGTGAGCAGCATATCGCAGACGATCAGAAACGCGACGCCGGTCAGGGCCTTGTCGGGGCCGTCCAAGTCAAAAGGCCGGCAGAAATTCTCGACCGCGTTCCACCGCCGCGCCTCTTTCCTCGCCTCAGTTATGATAGCCGGCTCGTTTGTTGCATCGGCCGAGATGACCACGGCAGCCTTAAGGAACGCTACCCGTCGGATCAGTTCCTCGTCAGGCTTCGGCTTCAATTTCTCGCGGTCGAGCCGCTCCGCCAGCGCAGCCCGGATGGCCTGCTGGTAGCGGACCGCCGCCAGCTTGGAGTGACACACCACCTGGGCCTTGAAGCCATCGGGCAGGATGTTGTCGATGTAGTGGTCCACCAGGTCGCGGGCGATGGCTCCGATGCGCTTCTCGGCCTCGAGGATGTCCCCGCTGGCGCCATACTTCTTCTTGATCGCGGCGATCTCCTCGTCGGTGCGCTGGCGGAACAAGTCCTCAAACTTCGCCTCGAACCCGGCTTTGTCCTTGAGCGCGGTGTCAGCGGTCCGGCCCTCGTAGAGGATCTGCAACGTGGTGCCGTCGTGGACGGCGTCCATCAGCTTGTAGGTGTCGATGTAGTCGCCAAAGCGTTTAACCGTGCGCCGGGCACCGTGCTTCTCGGTGATGAGCGGCGTTCCAGTGAAAGCAATGCGCACCGCGTTGGGGAAGGCCTCGAACACGTTGTCGCCGAGATCCGACCCCTGGGTGCGGTGCGCCTCGTCGATCATCAGCAGAATGCGATCTGACTCGTTGACTGCTCCGAAGCTCCCTGCCGGGGGCGGCGCACCATACGTCGCCAGCGCCTCTTGAACCACGAGCGGCACCTTCTCCTCCCGCTCCATGAATTTATGCACCATGACCATGTTGAGGTCCGAGGCGTCACTGGACAGATGCTCGCGCAGGTTGGCCGTGCTCTCGATGACGTTGATCCGTCCCCCGATCAGCTTGGCGGTCGCCGTGAGCTGCTCCTCCAGGTCGATACGGTCATTGACCATCACGATCTTGAAGTCCGACAGGTCGGCCGAGGCACGGATCATCCGGGCAACGAACACCATGGTCAGCGATTTGCCCGAGCCCTGCGTATGCCAGACCACGCCCGAACGCTCCTCCGCCGTCCGGCCTTCGCGCAACCGCTGCACGACCCGCCGGGCCGCCCGGTATTGCTGGTAACGCCCGACCACCTTAACCCGCCGGCCGTCGTCCGTGTCCAGGAACACAGTGCAGGTGCGCAGCACGTCGAGCAGAGTGTCCGGCGCCAGCAAACCCTGGATCAGCCGTTCCTGCTCCCGCTCCACCCCGAGCGGCGGCGTGTAGGTGCGCCGGCTTTCAGGCCAGATATCCTTCCAAGCGTGAAAATGCTCATGCCCCGATGTGAGTGTGCCCACTTCGGCCTTCTCGCCGCAGGTGCGCACGAGCAGCAGATTGGAGTAAAACAGCCGTGGTTCGCCCTCGCGGAGCCCGGCTTCCAGCGTCTCCGGCCGGCCATTGCGGTAGCGCAGGAGTTGCACCCCAGCCTCATGGATCGGGTTGGCCGTGGTGGCGTCGCCGATCTTGGCCTCGATCACCACCAATGGAATGCCGTTCACGAAGAGCACGATGTCCGGGATGACGCAGCTCTTCACGCATCCGGGGGTGTCGATCCGAAACTGGTTGATGGCGTGAAACACGTTCCGCTCCGGCCGGGCGAAGTCGATCAACTGCACCACGGGATGCGCCTCGCGCGTGACCTCGTTCACATCCACCTGCGCCTTGAACAGGAGCCCCTGCACCGCCTCGTTGATCTCGAGCAGCGGCCGAGCCGGCTGACGCAGCCACTGGTCGCGCAGGTCATCTAGCTGGCGTGTGGTCAGCCATTCCTCGCCGGCCGCAGTCCGGTTGAGCGCTTTCACCGCGGACCGGAATACCTCCGGCAGCAACACCTCGCGGAAGTTGGTGCGCAGGCTGACGGGCGGATCAGAGGGGATGACGCCCCGTCCCTGGTCGATGACCGTCCACCCCAGCGCGCGCAACTGGTCGAGGAATGGCTTTTCGACGTGGAGGTATTCGGACATGGAGCAGGTCAGGCGAGCAACGCCTGCGCGAGCGTGACACATTGCTGGCGGATCTGCGCGGCCTCGTCACGGTTCTCGGGCAGGTCCTGCCGGTTATTCAGTCGAAAGGCGGCGCACGACACTGGCCCCAACGCATCAGCACTTCCGAAATGCAACCTCAGCGCGCCCAGTGCCAGTTTCGCTCCGGAGTTTCCTTCGGCCACCTCACGCCTAAACCCGGCCACGGCAGCTTCATCGCCGTCCAAGTAGTGATTCGCCAAGTGCAGCACGTCGGAAACATCTTTGGGATGCTGCCGGCCGTCCGGGCCGCCGAATGCGTTCAGCTTGAGCACCAGCAACGGCCCGGCTTCAGCCACCTTGACCGCGACCTTCCGTTCGACGCCGAGCAGACACTTGCCAGACACCCCCACCACACGGTGATTAGCCAGCGCCCGCTCAGTTCCCGGGACGACACTCACCTCGAGTCCTTCGTCCACCATCACCGTCCCCTGCGTGTAGCCCGGTTGTTCCGTAAGCAGGTCGATGTAGATCGGAAATCCGCCGAAGTCCTTCTGGAATCTCCGATTTTCCCAACGGAATCCATGGCCACGCAAGGTGTCGCGCAGCGAACCGTATTGTCCGCCGCTGATGCCGAGGCTCACCCCGAAGTCCACGTCGGTCGTCACCATGTCCACCGCACCCGCAGCGCCGCGCCGCGTCAGGTAGCGGATGGCCAGGCCACCGACCAGCACGAGGTCATCGCGAAATGCGGCCATACTGTCCCAAGCGGTGAGCAACGCGCTTTCCGCCATCCGGGTGCGGGCGTCTGAATATGACTCGTAGGTGTCGTATTTCATCGCGCGAATCCGCTCCATTGCCGGAGCACTTGCGCGTGGTCGGGCCCGCGACCACCCGCGCCGAGCAGATCAAGGTAGATTTGCACGTCGCAGGCGAGCCGGAAGCCGTCCACCTCCCGCGCTTCACGCAACGGGCCATCGTCGTGCGGCACGATGACCCACAGATTGCCTCCCGTAGGCACCGTGCGCGCCGGGATGCGGTTCAGTTCCGAGGCCTCGCCCACGTAGGCCGATACCACCGGCGTGTCAGTGTAGGCCTGCCGGAGATTTGCCGCAAACCACTGGGTGAACACCGGCACCGAGGCTCCCAGCCAGCCTTGCAGCTTACGGGCGGTCTGCTCCGGGTTCTCGCCCAGCACCGAGTATTGCACGAGGCGGCCTCGCGCCAGCCAGTTGTCGCGCTCGCGCCACGCATCCAGCAGGCGGTCGAAATCCGCCAACCGCCATGTGCCGGCCTGCCGGCGCGTGGCGGGCGTCTCCGGTTTCAAGTAGCCACCGGCCACCAGCGTCCGGACCAGTCTCGACACGAGGCCGCGTGACAACCCGCTGCGCTCAGCCAAAGCTGCCTGCGTCCAGAGTTCATCCCGAGTGCTCAACACGATGCGCAGCAGTCGTGTGCTCTTCAGGGCGAACACATCCAACTCGGAGGTGGGATTCGCGAACCGCTTCCCCGTGGGCTGCCGGTCGATCAACAGCGGCGGAGACTCCAGGTTCAGGTAGAGCCGTCCGTTGAGATCGGCATGATTGATTCCGGCGATCCGCAGATCCCTGGCCAGGGGCTCCCCCAGTGACGGGGCGAGAATCAGCCGGCCATCCTCGGCGTCCCCTGCGTCAAGCAGCCGCCGGGAGGGGTGCAGGTTGGGCTCCACGGTGAGGAGCCGCTTGACCCCTGCGGATTCGATCCTAATCTCCGTTTGCGATGCAGACGGCCGCCACTGGATACGCGGAAATTCTTCCTCTCGATACAATTGAGAGAACTTAAGCCATAGATCAGATGGCGACTGCAAGGTGACTGTTTTACTCAAAGCCATTGTTTCACTTGCAAGTAAAACAAGCCTTTTGAGTAAATCAACCCCTGCGTTTTGGCCCTGTGTTGACCGCACCATGGCGCCTCAAGTCGCCCGTCGCCCCGACCCAACTTCTTGGCGCAGCGGCAGCCGCAAGCGACCGCTTTGAAGCAATCCGCTATCCCTGTGCGCCGCTACATCATGCCGGGAAGGAGGGAGTGAGTCTCGTAATTTGCCGGGACAAGCTACAGCCAGGATCGACGGTCAAGATCCACGACCTGAGCGGCACGTGGCAAGAGTCGTGGCCCGCCGCTTAGGCTGGCGGGGTCAGCAGCGCCTGCATCAGCCCCTGCTTCAACTGGCGGAGCTTGGCGAGGTGGGCGGTCTCGGCGGCGATGGCGCGCTGCTGCGCAAGGAGCCTGTCGGCGATCCGGATCTGCTCATCACGGTCGCGAGGTAGCGGCAGTTCCAACGAACGGAGTTGTTCACTGTTGATGCCTTCGCGAGTGCCACGGCCCTTGTCTCGCTCGATCTGACGCAGGACCATCTCACCGTTGAAAGCGGCCTCGATGAAGATGGGGGCGCATAGCGAATGATCCAACGCCACCCGGATAATATGATAGTTGATCAGCCAGCCATCGACTTCCTTGCTCGCCAACGCATTCCGCCCGGTCGTTGCTCCCTGCCTGGCAAACAAGAGGTCACCTGTCCGGATTCGATAGCGTTCGAGTAGCGCTGCCTTCGCCGGGGTAACAAATAGAAGGTCGAACACGTCGATCCGTCCTGTCTGGACATTGCCGATTCGCAGCACCGGCACCCCTTCTTCCACAAAATCGTCGTTTCCAAGGTCCGCACCAAAAGGCCCCGTGAGAATCGGCTGACGCGCCGTGCTGGTCACATCTGAAAGCGAACCGATTCTCCATCCTTGCGGTAGCCAGCCGAACTTCTCCTTCCGCTCTGATCCGCGCGGTCGGAGTTGGCCGTCGGAAGTGAGGCCGCGGGTGAAGAGGTCGTGCATCAGCCCCGCCTTCACCTGCTGCTGCTTCGCGATCAACGCCTCCGTCTGCTCGATTGCTCCATCAACCGTCCCCAGAATCTCCGCGATCCGGCGCTGCTGGGGCAGCGGTGCCAACGGCACCTCGAGATTTGCGATCGCCGCCGACGACAATCCATAGCGCGTCGAGCCGTTGGCCCGTTGACCAAAATAACGCACGCTGGCAGATGTCCTGAGCTGCTTGCTAAGATAGATGGGGTCGATTCGTGCCTTGTCGGGCTTGAGCAATGCGAGGTGATAACCGCAGACAAGGCTCTCAATAGGTTCCGTCACGACCGCTGATATACCAATGTCGTCCGGGGTCTCGGAATCTTTCGTTAGCATCACGTCACCTTCCTCGACCTTAAAGCGCTCGATTTCTGAAGGAGTCGCGCTCGCTTCCATGAACGGCAAGTCGGCTGTGATGTAATCATTGCCGTAAACATCCATGTAGTTGCAGAGCCGAATCCTGGCTTCTCCCGCCCCGATCTTCTTATCGACGTTGCTGAAGCGGATGTCCGCCAGTTCGGACAGCTTGGCGTGCGTCCAATCACTCATAACGCAGCTCCTTCAGGAAGCCATGCAGCTTGGCGGTGGCAGCCGCACGGCTGGCTTCAAGTGCAGTGGCCGTGGCAGCATATTTGGCGTGTAGGTTCTCCAAGGCGGCGAGGCAGGCGCACTGGTCGGCACGGAGATATTCGCCGTAGATACGGTGCAACTCGCGGTGCAGACGTTCGACGATGATGCGCTGGGCCTCGTCGGGACCGATCTTGGCTCGAGCGGCAGCGACAAGTTCCTCCTGCTTCTTCTCCGTGGCGCGCAGCTCGGCGTTCAGCGTGCGCTCCTCGTCCAGCAGCGCCTGGTGGCGAGCGAGCTTTCGCTCGGCTTCGGCTGTGGCGGCCGTGTGCTTTGCCACGTCGGCCGGCGTGCCCTCCTTCTTCGCCAGCTTGGCGGCGGCGCGACTCTCCTTCAGCTGGGACTTGAGCGCCTTGACCTGCTCGCCGGGCAACACGCCGGTATCGTCGGGATCCTCGTAATCCTCCTCGTCGGCCGCGGCGAAGAGCGAGGCGAGTTCGGTGAGACGTGAGCGCTTGCGCTCCATGTCGGCGAGGATCTCCGGGAACTGACTCTGCAAAATCTCGTCGTCTGGGATCAGCTCCGGACCCCAGCCACTGAAGGCGATGGACTTGAACTCGGGCTTGAAGAACTCGAAGTAGCGTGCCAGCGCCCCGCGCACTTGGTGGTCGGTCAGGAGCTGCTGCTTTCCCAAGGCGGCGGTGATGCTGCTGAAAAGCAGCCGACGCAGTTCGTAGGCGTTCCCCTTCTTTCCGTTTGTGGGTGCGAGCGCCTCCACGTGCGGCACGTGGGCGGCCCACCACTGCTCCAACTGGGCGAGGAAAGCGTCGTGCGCCTGCGCGATGCCGGGGTCGGACTTCACAATCTCAGCCAACATCCGGCGATCAGTAACCGCCGGGGCAAAATCGGCATAGGCCTTGTCCTTGGCCCGGGACAGGAAGACACGTTCCCGCAATCCGGGGTAATTGGACCAGTAATGCCCAAGCGACTCGATCTCCGCGACCGGCACGCCGCCATGCAGGTGCGCGCGCACGTCGTGCGGCTCCGGCGGCGGGGCGTTGTCCACGTAGCGCCGGATGTTGCAGTTGAAGCCCTCGGCCTCGATCTCCGCGACGGGCACGCGGCGGGCGTAACCAGGCACGTCCACGCCGGCCCGATAAACGTGGACGATCTTGGCCATGTCCTCCGGCCGCAGGAAATTCTGAGCTTTGCCTTCGCGGTATTCGCGGTCGGCATTGATGAAGAAAACGTGCTTCCGCGAAGCAGCTCCCTGCTTGTTCATCACCAGCACGCAGGCCGGGATTCCGGTGCCGTAGAATAGCCCCGCCGGCAGCCCGATCACCGCCTCCAAATAGCCATGCTCGATGAAATACTGGCGCGCCTCGGCCTCCTCGCCGCCCCGGAAGAGCACGCCGTGCGGCATGATGGTGGCCAGTTTTCCGTCGGCCTTGAGCACGGCGAGCATGTGTTGGACGAACATCAGGTCGGCCTTCTTTCCCTTCTCAGGCATCCACACCGAGAAGCGGCCCGGATACTCGATGTCCTTCTTGACGTAATTCTGGCTGAACGGCGGGTTGGCCAGCACGCGGTCAAAGCGTTTCAGCTCGTTCGCCTCGTCCTTGTGCTGGGGCCGGCGAAGCGTGTCCTCCTGACGGATGTCCGCATGAGGAATGCTGTGGAGCAGCATGTTCATTTTGCAGATCGACCACGTGGTGCCGATGCTCTCCTGGCCAGCAAGGGACAGATCGCGGGGGTCGCCGCCGCATTCGCGGACGTAATCCCGAGTTTGGATAAGCATGCCGCCCGAACCGCAGGTAGGATCGTAAACGCTCATGCCCGGCCGCGGATCGACGATCTCGACCAACGTGCGGACCACGTCGGCAGGGGTGTAGAACTCGCCGGCCTTCTTGCCCGCGGAGTCGGCGAAGAACTTGATCAGGTATTCGTAGGCGGCGCCGAGCAGGTCGGGGAACTCGAAGTTCTCGTCGCGCAGGGGGATCTTCTCGAAGTTCTGGACGAAGTTGGACAGCACGTCGTCATCGAGCGTGCGCTGGCCGATCTTCCGGTTGAAGTTGATGTGCTTGAGCACGTCCTGGAGCGCCTCGTGGTTGGCATCCTCGATGGCCTCGAGCGCCTTGTTTAGGCCTGTGCCGACGTTAGTCTTGAGGTGGCGGATGGCCGACCAGTGGGCCTCGGGTGGAACGTAGAACGTGTATTTATCGCGGTTGGCGAGCTGGGCGGTAATGACCTCTGGCTTCATGCCCCGCGCGGTCAGATCCCGCTGCAACTGCTCCTTCTCCTGGTCGAAGAGGTCGCTCAATCGCTTCAAGAACAGCATGCCGAAGATGTATTCCTTATACTCCGAGGCATCCATGTTGCCGCGGAGATCATCGCACGCACGGAAGAGGAGACCGGAGAGTTGGCTGAGAGTCAGTTTGGCGGGCATGCCGGGCAGGTCCGGCAAAACCTGCCGGCCGGGATGTAAGATGCCAAGCGGTTTAACCGCTCAACGGGCCGGCATGCGCGATGACTACCGCGTCCAAACTTTGGCGCTGCCCGTGTCGAAGTTCGCGCGCACCAATCACGTGAGCACGCCAACCCGCCTGGACTTGGTCTCCGCACAGATGCAAATTCGGCAGATCCCATTCTTCCATGCGCGGAAGGTCCCAAGTCCCCCGGGCGTAGTAGACGGGACATGGCAGCGATCGCCTTTTCCCGGTTGGCTACCGGCGCCACCGGGTGGCTCGGACCTTACGTGACGGCCAGTTCGCGGGCGCGGCGCTTTTCAATCCGGGAGGAGACCAGGATCGACAGCTCGAAGAGCACGTAAAGCGGGGCGGCGAAAAGGGTCTGGTTCAGCGGATCGGGGGTCGGAGTGATGATCGCCGCCAGGATGAAGATGACCACGATCGCGTGCCGCCGGTGCTTGCGGAGAAATTCCGTGGTCATGATCCCAAGCCACACGAGCGTGACAATGATGAGCGGAAACTCGAAGGCCGCGCCCACGCCGAGCACCAGCCACATCAGGGTCGAGTAGTACTTCCCGACGGTCCACATGAACGCGAGGTCGAAGGCCTGGGTCAGTTCAATCGAGATCCGGACTGTGCCTGGCATCAACAGGAAGAAGCCGAAATTCGCGCCCAGCAGGAAAAGGATCATGGCGGAGATGCACATCGGGAGCACGGCGCGCATCTCGCGCTCGGTCAGGGCGGGCGCCACAAACTGGGCCACATAAAAGAGGATGAACGGCGCCGACAGGGTGACCGAGCCCAGGAAGCACAGCTGGATGATCATCGTGAACGGCTCGAGCATCGACTGGGCAACCAGCTTCAACTCCAGCCCGGGATACTCCGCCTTCACCGTGTGCAGGGGCCAGAGCAGCGCCTGGTTGAACTGCTTGATGAAGATGCCGATCAGCACCGCGAAGACCACGAGGGTCACCACGCTCTTGATGATTGTCCCGCGGAGCTCCTCGAGGTGCTCCCAGAACCCCATTGCCTTCTCCCGCGGGGCGGGGGGCGGCAGCGCCTCGGCAGGCGTGTAGGGGTCTTCTGGGTGGTCGTCGGGATTGCTCACGGAATCGGCAGGATCGGCGATGGTGGGAAGTTTTTTCCAAAACGGAAGCGCGATTCCAGCTGCCGTTCCGATGCATGCCTGTAACTCCGGAACGGCGGCATCCAGAGGTTCGACCGGCTCAAGGCCGCATCCCGCAGTGAAGCACGGATACCGGGGCCCAACCTCCGCGGTCCACCGGATTCCCGTGTCATATCTTGCCGAAATCTGCGCGCCGGCTGACCTCCGCGCGCTGCACCGTTGACACCCCCGACCGCCGGGCTATGCCCTGCTCCCTCTCTGCGTCCGCGTTTTCGGTTCATTCTCTCCCAACGAAATCCACCAACATGGCCGTCAAATCCAAAGCCAAGAAACTCGTCGCGAAGCTCAAGCCTTCCGCGAAAAAGTCCGCCACCAAGGCGCCCAAATACGTCTATCTCTTCGGCAAGAAGACCGACGGCGATGGCTCAATGAAGCCCTTGCTGGGCGGCAAGGGCGCCAACCTTGCCGAGATGTGCCGGATCGGGCTGCCCGTGCCTCCGGGGTTCACCATCACCACTGAGGTGTGCACCTATTATTACGCCAACAAGCGGACATACCCGAGGGAGCTCCAGGGACAGATGGAAGCCGGCATCGCCTCGATCGAGACCCAGACCGGCATGAAGTTCGGCGATCTCGAGAACCCCCTGCTCGTCTCCGTCCGCTCCGGCGCCCGCGACTCGATGCCGGGCATGATGGACACCATTCTCAATCTCGGGCTCAACGACCAGACGGTGGAGGCGCTGGCCAAGAAGACCAACAACCCCCGGTTCGCGTGGGATTGTTATCGCCGGTTCGTCCAGATGTACGGCGACGTCGTGCTCGGCGTCCAAAAACGGCCGGACGAGGATCACGAGCCGTTCGAGACCGTGATCCATGGGTTCAAGCACGAGCGGTATCACGAGGACATCGAGGACTCGAAGCTCACCGCCGAGGACCAGCAGGAGCTGGTCGTCCGCTTCAAGGCGCTGGTGAAGGATCGCACGGGCAAGTCGTTCCCGAACGATCCCTGGGATCAGCTGCGCGGAGCCGCCGGTGCCGTGTTCGGTTCCTGGATGAACGACCGGGCGATCGTCTACCGCCGCAAATACAACATCCCCACCGAATGGGGCACCGCGGTGAACGTGCAGGCGATGGTCTATGGCAACACCGGCGACAACTCCGGTTCCGGCGTGGCCTTCACCCGCAACCCCGCCAACGGCACGAAGGAATTCTACGGTGAGTTCCTGATCAATGCGCAGGGCGAGGACGTCGTGGCCGGCGTCCGCACCCCCGAGCCCGTCGCCGAGCTCAAGAAACACCTTCCGAACGCCTATCACGAACTGGAGCGCATCCGCGCCACGCTCGAGAAGCATTTCAAGGACGTGCAGGACTTCGAGTTCACCATCCAGGACAAGAAGGTCTACATGCTGCAGACGCGGAACGGCAAGCGCACCGCCGCCGCCGCGCTCAAGTTCTCCATCGACATGGTGAAGGAGAAGTTGATCGACTGGCAGACCGCGATCCTGCGCAACCCCGCCGATCAGCTCGAACAGCTCCTCGCGCCCATCTTTGACCTCAACGAGGTCAAGAAGGCCAAGGCGATCGCCACCGGCCTGCCCGCCGGCCCCGGCGCCGCCACCGGCAAGGTCTACTTCAACGCCGACCGCGCCGTCGTGGCCGCGGAAAAGGGCGAGAAGGTCCTCCTCGTCCGTGTCGAGACCTCGCCCGAGGATCTCCGAGGCATGATCGCGGCCGAAGGCATCCTCACCGCCCGCGGCGGGGTCTCGTCCCATGCCGCGCTCGTCGCCCGCCAGATGGGCAAGGTCTGCGTCTGCGGCGCCGCCGGCGTCCAGATCGACTACGACAAAAAGACCGCCACCATCGCCGGCCAGGTCTTCAACGAGGGCGACTACCTCTCAATCGACGGCACTTCCGGCACGGTGTTCGCCGGCCAGATCAAGACCGCGCCGTCCGAAATCATCGCCGGGCTCCTCAATGGCGACAAGGTCGCGCAGGCCACCGAGAAGTTCAAGAGCTTCAACCAGCTCATGAAGTGGTGCGCGCAGGTCTCCAAGCTGTCGGTCCGCACCAATGCCGACACGCCCGAGCAGACCGAGAACGCAATCGCATTCGGCGCCGTCGGCATCGGGCTGACCCGGACGGAGCACATGTTCTTCGAAGGAGATCGGATCGATTCGATGCGGGAAATGATCCTGGCCGACACGCTCGAGGCGCGGCAGGCCGCGCTTGCCAAGCTCCTGCCGTATCAGCGGGAGGACTTCCTCGGCATCTTCAAGGCGCTCAAGGGATACCCGGCGACGATCCGCTTCCTGGATCCGCCGTTGCACGAGTTCCTGCCGCACACGAAGGATCAGCAGGCCGATCTCGCGAAGAAGCTCGGGATCGATGTCGCGAAGATCGAGCAGCGCGTGCATGAACTGCACGAGTTCAACCCGATGCTGGGGTTCCGCGGCTGCCGTCTGGGCATCCGCTACCCGGAGATCACCGCCATGCAGGCGCGCGCCGTCTTCGAGGCCGCCGCCGAGGCGACCAGGCAGGGCTTCAAGGCCCGGCCCGAGATCATGATCCCGCTGGTCGGGTTCAAGAAGGAGCTCGATCTCCAGGTGGAGCTCGTCCACTCGGTCGCGAAGCAGGTGCAGGCGGAACGGAAGTCGAAGATTGCCTACAGCGTGGGAACGATGATCGAGATTCCGCGCGGCGCCCTCACCGCCGACGAAATCGCCGAGACCGCCGAGTTCTTCAGCTTCGGCACCAATGACCTCACGCAGACCTGCCTCGGCATGTCCCGCGACGACTCGGGTTCGTTCCTCCCGGCCTACCAGGATGACGAGATCGTGAAGAAGAACCCGTTCGCCTCGATCGACCAGTCGGGCGTCGGCCAGTTGATGGCGATCGCGATTGTCAAGGGCCGCCAGACGCGGCCCGACATCAAGCTCGGCATCTGCGGCGAGCATGGCGGTGATCCCGACTCGGTGAAGTTCTGCCACAAGCTGGGGCTGAACTATGTGTCGTGCTCGCCCTATCGCGTGCCGGTGGCCCGGCTTGCGGCCGCCCAGGCCGCCGTGGCGGAGCTCAAGGCGTCGAAAAAGAAGAAGTAACATCGCGAAGCCCGGCCGCTGCCGGGTGTGCCTCTCAGCCCCGCGCCCAGCCGGCGCGGGGCTTTTTCGTTCCGGAATTGCACGGAACACCCCATATCCCCACGTTTCTGTTGTTCCGTCATGGCTTCCCCGTTCCCCACCAAGATTCTGTCCGCCATCCTGGCCCTCGGTCTGGGCGGGAACCTCGCTGCCCAGGGCATCCTGCAGCCCTCCGCCGGCCAGCGGGATTCGCAGCGGAAGGAACAGCCGCCAAAACGGCCGCGGGCCATCTCTTCGGAACTCGCCGCGCAGCTCGCCGCCACCGCCCCCAAGTATTCGCCGCCCGCTCCCAAACCCCCTCCCACCCCGATCGAGGAGCAGCCCGACATGCGCGACATCGACAAGCCGCGCAATACCATCATCCGGCTGCCCGACTATGTGGTCCGGGAACCGAAGCCCGCCGTGCTCAGCGAACGCGCCGTGCACACCGACAAGGGGCTCGCCAACATCGCGGTCCGGCGGTTCATCTCGGAATTCGATCTGGCCATGAACCGGCTGACCCTGCCGCTCTTTGGCAACTCGGTCGAGTCACGCGCCATGATGATGTACGAGGAGGACGAGCGGCTCCGGAACATGAGTGAATTGAACGAGAATGTCCGGATGATCAGCGCCACCGATCAGGCGGCGGGCACGTATGTGAAACGGGAGGTCGACAAGACCTACCTGCGGACCGGCGACTTCGGCTGGCGCGGCGGGAATCCGTGATTCGCGGGCAACAAGGATCTCCGCCGCCGCAGTTTTCGTGTGTTTCGTGTGTTTCGTGGTTCCCAACTTCCGGGCCGCGCAACCTGCAACCTTCCAACCTGTAACTTTCACCCCCGCTCCGCCAGCAGCGCCCGGGCAATCTCCTCCCATTCCGCCTGCAACGGCTGGCTGACCGCCGGCATCGGACGGCCGGCCCGCCGATACCAATAACCGGCATTCCCCCGATCGCCCTCCTTGCGGTGCAGGTAGGCATGCACCCATGAGCCGTCGCTGCCCGGATCCTTCTGCGCACACTCATGGGCCCGGTCCCAGTCGCCCAGCGCATCATGCCAGAGCCCCTGCAATGGCGCCGACAGCCCGTCCGGTGGCCGCTGGCCCCGGCGAATCGATTCCTGCATTTCGTCAAATGACATTTGCGCCAGCGTGGGAGCAGGGCATCACATTTCAAACGCTCTTTCCGCGCCGCTCCCGCTTCCGCATGCCAAACGCCGATCAGGTCATCCTCAGCGAACTCCTCGCCCGGGAACCCAACTGGGTTTCCGGCGCCGCGCTGGCCTCGCGGCTGGGCGTCAGCCGGGTGGCGATCTGGCAGCACATGGAAAAGCTCCGGGCCGCCGGCTTCACCTTCGAGGCCCAACGGGCCCGGGGCTACCGGCTCAAACTCCGCCCGTCCTTCCTGCACGCCGCACTGGTCGAGGCCCACCTCAAGGTCCGGCCCCGCCATTTCACGCTCCACGTGCTTGACGTGGTCGACAGCACCAACGACGAGGCCGCCCGCCAGCTCGCCGCCGGACGCCCCACCCCCTTTGCGGTGCTCGCCCGGAAACAAACCCGCGGCCGCGGACGGTTCGGCCGCGCCTGGCACAGCGAATCGAGCCTGAATCTCTACTCGAGCTTCGCCTTCCGGCCGCGCGTCTCCCCCGAGCGGATGCAGACCTTCACCCTCTGGATGGGCGTCAACCTCTGCGAAATGCTTGCCAACTTCACCGGCGTCGCCCCGGGCATCAAGTGGCCGAACGACCTCCTCTTCAAGGGCCGCAAGGCGGGTGGCATGCTGACGGAGGCCCGCGTCGACTCGGACCAAATCCGCGACCTGGTGTTCGGGCTCGGGCTCAACGTCAACAGCCCCCGGGACGAATGGCCGTCCGACCTCGCCCGCCGTGCCATCTCCCTCGCGGAAATCACCGGCCAGCCGCTCGATCTCAACCGGCTCGCCGCCGCCCTGATCGGCCGCGTCCTGCTCGCCTGGCAGGCGTTCGCCGAGGGTGATCACCTCGAGCGGTTCGCCGATCTCTGGCACCGCTACGATCTCCTCCGCGGCAAGCCCATCGTCCTGCTGGAGGGCGGCCGCCGCCATCATGGGGTCGTTTCGGGACTCGACGACGAGGGCGCCCTGCTGCTGCGCGATGCCAGCGGCCGGTCCCATCGTTTCCGCGCGGGCGAGGTCACCCTGGAAAAATCCGCCTGAACATGTCCGATCCTGCCGCTCCCGCCATCGAGGTCTCGCACCTCGTCAAGACCTTCGGCGGCGTCACCGCCGTCAGCGACATCAGCTTCAATGTCGCGCGGGGCGAAATCGTCGGCTTCCTGGGTCCGAACGGCGCCGGCAAGTCCACGACCATGCGGATCCTCACCGGCTACCTGCCCGCCACCTCGGGCAGCGTGAAAATCCTCGGCCTGCCCGTCGCGAGCCGGCCGGACGAGGTCAAGCGCCGGATCGGCTACATGCCCGAGAACAATCCGCTGCCGGAGGAGATGCGCGTATCCGAATACATGTACTTCCGCGGCCGGCTCAAGGAGGTCCCGCGACGGATCCTCGGTCCCCGCATCGACGAGGTCCTCGAGGTCTGCGACCTGAAGCGCGTCCGGCACAAGCTGATTGGCCAGCTTTCGAAGGGGTACCGGCAGCGGGTCGGGATCGCCGAGGCCATTTTGGCCGAGCCGCCCGTCATCATCATGGACGAACCCACGATCGGGCTCGATCCCCACCAGATCCTGATCGTCCGCGACCTGATCGCCGGGCTGCGCGGCCGGATGACCGTGATCATTTCCTCCCACATCCTGCCCGAAATCGAGGTGACCTGCGATCGCGTGCTGATCATCAACCAGGGCCGGGTCGTCGCCCAGGGCACGCCGGGCGATCTCCGGCGCGACATCTTCGGCCATTCGACCTACGAACTCGACGTCGCCGGCCCGCTCGCCACCCTGCCGGCGCTGCTCAGCGGGATCGAGCCCACGCTCCGGGTGGATCAGCAGCAGGAACCCCGCGCCGACGGCTTCACCCACCTGACGCTGCACACCGGCCGCGAGGACGATCTGGGCGAGGCCCTGGTGCGCGAACTCCTGGCCCACGGCTTCCGCGTCCGCTCGCTCACCCGCGTCCACCCCACCCTCGAGGATCTCTTCCTCGCCGCGACCCGCCGGAGCTGGGACGTGGTCGCTCCCCCCAGCCCCAGGGAACATCCCGCCTAAACGCCTGAAACAATCCTCCCGTTTGCCGGTTTAACCCACTCTCCCTGCCGTCCTCCCCGCCCGTGAAGCATTACCTGACGCTCCTCAGCCACGAGATCCGGATGCTGCTCGTCTCGCCGAGCACGTATGTCGCGGCGACCGCCTTCCTGGCGTTCATGGGTTTCATCTTCACGGAGATCCTGAGCCATTACAGCAAGTCGCCCCAGGAGCTCTCACCCACGCACGTCTTCTTCGAACTCTTCTGGCTGCCGGTGTTCTTCATGGTGCCGCTGCTGACGATGAAGTGCCTCGCGGAGGAACGCCGGCTCGGGACGATCGAGACGCTGCTGACCACCCCCGTGACGACCACGGAGGTGGTCCTGGGCAAGTATACGGCCGCCTACCTGCTCTACGTCGGGCTGTGGGGTTCGACCGGAGGGTTCTTTTACATCCTGAAGCGCTTCTCCGGTGATGCGCGGTTTCTCGATCCGGGCCCGCTGATCGGGGGATACCTGTTCATTGGAATTTCGGGGCTGCTCTTCATCGCGATTGGCGTCTTCGCCAGCTCGTTGTCGCGCAACCAGGCCGTCGCCGGCATCATCGCGTTCACGCTGCTGTTCGGGCTGATCATCGGGATGCGCAGCCTGGGCGAGGCGACCTGGCTGGCCCAGGGCGGGATGGCATCACTCCGCGATGCGGTCGACTACGCGCAGATATTCACCCACCGCGACGATTTCACCCGCGGGGTGGTCGACACGCGGCACCTGTTGTTCTACCTCAGCGGGACGGTGCTCGCCCTGATCTTCAGCATTCTCGGCGTCGAGGCGAAGCTGCTGCACTCCTGACCATGGCCCTGCAAAGCTTCCGCGCCGTCCGCTGGCTTCGCACGCTGAACCTGGTGCTGCAGGCGGCCCTGTTCGTCACGTTCTTCGCGGGGCTCAACTACGTGGCGCGCAACCATCCCTCGCGCTTCGATCTCACCCGCCATCGCACCTACTCCCTCTCACCGGAAACGCTTTCCTACATCCGGAACCTGACCCGCCCGGTCCACCTCGTCGCCACGCTGTCCGATCTCAGCGAAAACCCGGAGGTGCGCGGGCTGCTGGATGAGTTCGTCCATGCGACCCAGTCCAGCCCGTTTGGCGTCATTACCCGGGAATTCATCGATGTCTATCGCGATCGCCGCCGGGCCGAGGAACTGGGGATCGAGCAGCCGAACGTCATTCTCCTGCGCAGTGGCGAGAAGAGTCGCGCGGTGCAGATCGACGAGCTCTACCGGTTCAAGCAGCAGGAGCGGGAGGCCTTCATCGGAGAGCAGGTGCTCACGGCCGCGCTGCTCGACGTCTCGGATCCAAGCCGCCGGCGGGTCTACTTCCTCACCGGGCACGGCGAACTCGCCCTGGACAACGTGGATCCCAGCCGCGGGCTGTCGCTGCTGCGTGACCAGCTGCGGGTCCGCAATTTCGACGTGATGACGCTCGAGCTCTCGGCCGCGAAGCAGATCCCCGCCGATGCCGCGCTGCTGATCGCCGTCGCCCCACAGTCGGCCTACACGCCCGCCGAGCAGGAACTCCTGCGCCAGCACCTGACGGTCAACGCCGGCCGGCTGATCCTGCTGCTCGGGCCGGGCCTCGCCGCCTCCCGGCTGGGGCTCGACGAACTGCTGCTGGACTGGGGCATCATTGCGGACGATTCGGCCGTAATCGATCCCGCGCCGGAAAGCATCACGGAGGATGGCGACCTCCTGATCCGGGCGCTGGAGGCGAAGCACCCGGTGATGCAGACGCTCGCCGGTTTCCAGACCATGCCGCTCCGGCTCGGCGCCACCCGCACGGTGCGGGTCGATCCCGGCCGGCCGGCCACCGGACTCACGGTGGTGCCGCTCGCCGCCACCTCGCCGCAGGCGTGGGGTGAGGTTGGATACCGCCAGCTGCCCTTCACGCGCGACGGCGCCGACATCCGGCCGATGAAGGGCATTCCTCCGGAGGATCGGCTGAGCATCGCCGTCGCCTCGGAACGGGTGTCCGTCCGGGACAATCTCCCGTTCAGCGTCCGCGGCGGCCGGCTGGTCGTTTTCGGGACCGGTGACCTCGTGTCGAACCAGCGGATCGGCTATTCCGGCAACTTCGTGGCCTTCCTTGGCGCCGTGAACTGGACGGTCGATCGGGACAAGCAGCTCAACGTGCCCGCCCGCCCGATCGAACGGTTCGGCCTCGCGCTCAGCGCCGCCGACTTCACCCGGCTCCGCTATGCGCTCGTGTTGGGGCTGCCCGGCGCCACCCTGCTGTTGGGGCTCCTGGTTTACTGGACCCGGCGTTCCTGATTTCCCTTTCCGCCCGCCCTCAAGCCTCTTTCCTGCCGTGCGCACCAAAGTCACGCTCGTCCTCGTTTTCCTGAACGTCGCCCTGTTCTTCTTCATCTTCACGTTCGAGCGGAACTGGCGGACCGAGGCGGCGAGCCGCGAGGCGCGCCGCCGCGTGCTCGGCCCGGAAAGCGCCGACATCAGCACGCTCGAGGTCACCAGCACCGCACCCGGCGGCTCGTTCAAGCTCGTCCGCCGGAAGGGCAACTGGATGCTCACCGAGCCCATCGACTGGCCCGCGAACGAGACCGCCGTCAGCAGCATCGTCAACGGACTCCAGCTCCTCGAGCATGAGGCCAGCTTTGCGGTCGAGGAACTCGCGCAGACCAGCCAGTCGCTCGCCGACTACGGGCTCGACCGACCCAAGCTCACGGTCGCGTTCCGATCCGGAAGCGATGAGACGGGCGCCCTGGCCGTCCTCCGGATTGGCGACACCACCAGCGTGGGCAACCGGCTCTACGTCCTCTCGCCCGATGGCCAGCGCGTCCACATCGTGAATCGATCGCTGGCCGACAACCTGTCGCTCTCGCTCGAGCAGCTGCGCGCGGAGACGCTCCTCACGATTCCCGTGTTCGAGGCGCGCTCCCTGAGCGTGCAGGCGACCGCCAGCGACGAGGGCCGGCCGTCGCCCACCGCGACCGCCGGCGCGTTGCGCATCCGGATCCGCCGCGATGGCTCCCGCTGGACGTTCGAATCCCCCGTGATCGCGCGGGCCAGCAAGCTCGACGTCGACCGGACCATCAACGAGCTGAACGCGCTTCATCCGAAAACCTTCAACCCGGCCGGCGCACCCTCCATCCCCCCCTCGGCCGCCGCCACCCTCCGGATCACGCTGGAGGGCAACAGTCGTTATGAAACGCTCTACCTCGGCGAACCGGTGGCGGCCCCCACGGGAGCCGCGGCGCCGCCCGAGGAAATCGAATACTATGCCCAGCTCGAGGATCGCAGCCCGGTATTCACGGTCATGGTCCCGCGGCAGCTGATCGAGACGCTGCGCAACGCGCCACTGAACCTGCGCGAGCGCCGGATCCTGGATTTCGATCTTCGCGCCGTCCGTGCCATCACGCTCTCCGCGCCCGTCCAGTCCAGCCAGGCGGTCGAACTCCAGCGGTTGGAGGACTCTGCCGCCAGCGTCAGCGGTGGCTGGCAGGTGGTGAGTCGGGTCCCCGGCCAGGAACCACAGACGTGGGCCGCCGACGCCAGCCGGGTCCAGCGGCTGCTCAGCCAGCTGATGCTGCTTTCGGCCAAATCCTTCGAGAGTGACGCCCCCACCAGCGCCGATCTCGAAAATTGGGGTTTCAACCGGCCGGAACGGGAGGTCACTCTCACCCTGGACGGATCCGCCACGCCACTGGTGCTGCGGCTGGGCACGGATGCCCGCCGCCAGGTCTACGCCCGCGCGGGCACGCCGACGGAACCGGGGCTCTCCATCGCCTCCGTCGACGCCGACATCCTCCGCGAGCTCCGGCCCGAACCGCTGTACTGGCGCAACCGGCTCCTGCGGGAACTTCCCGCCGCGGCTCGGATCACGGGTCTCGCGATCGTCGAATTGCCGGCGGAAGACCCGCTCTTCGAGGCCTCCTTCGATGCCGCCGGCCAGCCCGCCAAACCCCTGGAGAATCCGGCCGCTGTAACCGGGCTTCTCGACTCGCTGCGCAAGCTGCAGGCACGGGAATTCGTCCAGGATCGGTTCGCGGATCGCGTCGTCGTCAATGGCGAACTCCGCCCATGGCGGTTCCGACTCGAGGCCACGATCGTCCTCCCCGGCGGCACGGCCCCCGATCAAACCAGCACGCTGACGTTGTTCCTCTCCGAAAGGATTGGCGGCTCGGAGCAACTCGCCGGCTCCCGCGATTTCGATGCGGTCTTCACCATCGAGCAGCCGCTGCTCGACAGCCTCTGGGCGCTGACCTACGGCCCCCGGGACCCCGGCCCCACCCCGCCGCCGCAACCCGAGCCCGTGATTCCACCGTCGCCTTGATGACCTTCGACCCACATCTGAATTGCATTCATGGAGGGCCGTGCTCCGTCACGGCCGCGAAAGCCGAGTCGCTTCGCAGAATGACTCTCCCATCCGGTTTTCGGACGCCACGGAGGGCGTCCCTCCATGAATGAACGTTCGAATGCAGCAATCTGAACTGCTTTCATGGAGGGCCATGCTCCGTCACGGCCGCGAAGACGCCACCATCGGATCCGGCCGCTGCGGGGTGCAATGGCCGGGCCCGCCCAACCATGCCGGACGGCCATGACATCGTCCGCCAGGCGGTGCGCGGCGGCGCCGGCATCCTCGGCTCGTTCCTGCTCTGGACCGTTTGGCTCTTCCTCCTGCTGGCGCTGGCGCTGCAGATCTTCATCATCACGCGCAATGAACTGACGGTGCCGGATTTCGCCTGGCGCCGGGTCGAGGCACACCTGGCGGCCGCCGGGTTGCGGGCGAGCATCGAGGGAAGCTCCGTCGATCCCGCCGGCCGGATCCTGCTGCGGCAGGCCCGGGTCTCCGTGGCGGGCTTTTCCGATCCGGTGCTGACGGCCCGGGCGGTGTACGTCGATCTGAACCCGTGGATGCTGGCAGTCGGCCGGTTCGAGCCCCGCGAAATCCGAATCAGCGGAGCCACGTTTCTCGCCCCGGGCCGACTCTCGCCCTCCGGCACGCCCGAACCGCTGGTGCAAGATCTGGAAGCGGTGCTCCATCCCGGCGACCGGCTCGTGGAAGTGGCCGAGCTGAATGCGCGTGTGGCAGGAGTCATTGTCACCGCCCATGGCTCCGTGCCATTGCGCCGGACGCAGGCACCGCTGAGCCCCCAGGACATCGCCCGGTTTTTCGAGCTGCGGTTCGCGGAGCTTTGCCGGCAGGCCTCCGGCTGGGCCCAGCGGCTTCAGGTGCTGCAGCAGCCCTCCCTGCACCTCGAATTCGACCCTTCCGCGTCCGGCGCGCCGATGGCGGATGTCACGCTTCAGGCGCGCGGGCTGGAGTGGCCCTCGCCCGCCATCCAGGCCGCCGGGCTGCGCGGCTCCACCCGCGTACTCCTGCTCGATCAGCTCACGATCTCACGGCTGGAGTTCGCCGCCGATTCCATCGCCACGGGCTGGCAGGGCGGATGGCACGCCCGCCAGCTCCGCGGCGTCTTGTACGGCCGGATACAAGGCGCACCACTGCGGTTCGAGCCGCGCCAGCTCGAATTCACGGCCGACACGCTCGTCGGCCCGGATGGGACGGCGGCAGCCCTCGCCGCGGAGGTGTGGCCGCGGCCGTGGCCACGGGTCGACGCCCGGATCGCCGGGTTGCTGGCGGGCGAACCGCTGGCCCTGCAGGCGGATGCGGATCTCGCGGCCGGACGCGCGCTGCTGCGGGCGCAGGGACGGCTGGCTCCCGCGCTGCTGGAGGTCGTCGGATCTCGGCTGAAGATCGACGTGCGTCGCTATTTCGACTTCGCCGCGCTGGATCTCGTCGAGGCCGAGGCCCGGTTCGGGGATGACTGGAGCTTTCGCGAATTCACCGCGCGGGTCGCGCTGGAAGGCATCAAGGCCTATGGTGTGACGATGGATCGCGGCCGCGCCGCGGTGAGTTTCGATGGCCGCCGGTTCCATGCGCCCGAGGCCTTTGCCACGATCGGGGAGAACTTTGCCCGGGGCTCCTTCGAACAGGATCTGGCGACCCGCGAATTCCGATTCCTGCTCGCAGGCCAGCTCCGGCCGATGGACATCCGTCGGTGGTTCCGCCCTTGGTGGAGGAATTTCTTCCGCCAGTTCGAATTCTCCGCGGCCCCGCCGGTTGCGAGCGTCGACGTGGGCGGATTCTGGCGCGAAGGCTGGCGGACGCGCGTCTTCGTCGAAGCGGAAGCCCGGCAACCGGTCATTCGAGGCGGCGCCTTCGATCGGGTGCGCACCCGGCTATTCATCCGACCCGGATTCTTCGACGGACTCGAGGTGGATGGCACCCTGGGCCCGGGCGAAGCCCGCGGCACCTTCACGTTTTCCACCGATCTGGCGAGCCGCCAGTGGCGTTCGCTGGAATTGAGCGTCGATTCCACCCTCCCGCTGGGGCTCGCGCAACAGGTCATCGGCCCGTTTGCCGAACGGCTGCTCGCGCCGTTCGCGCTGGAAAATCCGCCTGAGTTGCGGATGAACGCCACCTTCGCGGGACCCGCTTCGGCCGGGGGCCAACACCACCGGGTCAACCTTCAGGCGCAGACCGCCGGCGAGTTCCGGTTTCACCACTTTCCGCTGCGCGACGTTTCCTTCACCGCCCGGATCGACGATCGGGAGATCACGATTGATAATTTCGCCGCCCATTTTGCCAGCGGCACGGCAACCGGCCACGCGCGGGTCTGGGGCGCGGCGGATGAGCAGCGACTCGGTTTCGATTTGAACCTCAAGGACGCCAGTCTCGGGCCATTTGCCGGAGCCCTCGAGGAGTTCTTCGCGTCCAGGCAGGGTCGCCCGCCCGCCCCGCCCGGAAAGTACGTCCAGGCAAAGGCGAATCTTCAGCTCGACATCGACGCCTCAGCCGAGGGCAGTTACCGGAATCCGTTGAGCTTCGAGGGCTCGGGCAATGCGGTGCTGCAGGGGGACGACATTGGCGAGGTCCCACTCTTGGGCACCCTGTCGGAACTGCTGAGCTTCACGTCGCTGCGGTTGACGTCGGCCCGGGCCAACTTCCGGGTGGATCGGACCAAGCTGGTGTTCTCGGAAGTCGCGCTCCGGGGCCCCAGTGCGGCAATCGATGCGCGGGGCGACTATCATCTCGACCGCCGGCAGCTCGATTTTACCGCGAAAGTCTTTCCGTTCCAGGAAAGCGGGAATCTGATCAAGAGCGTGGTCGGCGCCGTCCTGACCCCGCTGTCCAATGCGCTCGAGGTTAACCTGACTGGCACTCTTCAGAAACCCGAATGGGCCTTTGTGATCGGCCCCACCAGCTTCCTGCGCGCGCTCAATCCCGAGGAGGCCGCCGCACCCGCACTGCCAGCGGCCCCGCCGAAAGCTCCGGTGGACGCCCCGCCCGCAGGCCCGGTGGAAGCCCTGCCGAAGGAATCGCCGGCAGTCTCGGCGGAAGCCCCGCCGAAAGCTCCGCCGGAAGCTCCGCCGGAGTAGAGCCCAGCCATCCATGAATCCCATCCGCGCTGCGCCCTCATCTGGCGCGGCCGGTGGCCGCAAACCAAGGGCCAAAGGCCCGGTCCATTTCAGCCTGGGCCAGCCGGCCCGGGATACGGACACGAAGACCGGAGGGCTGAAAGCCCGACTCATATGGACACGATGGCTGGCCCCTACCTTCGCTCAGCGTGCCCAACATCAACGGCCGTCGCGCCCTCGTATTTTCCGCGAACCCCAGAGGGAAAACGCCATTGCCCAACAAGTTCGCAGCCGTTCTAGTAGGGGAAACTCCTTAATGGTCTTCCTGCCGACATTGCCGGAGCGATCTACGCTGGAACGAATCTCGATCGGGCTGGCGCTCGGCGTCGCGACCATCGGTTTTTCAACCATTGCGGGGTGGTTCCTTCAATCCGGCCTGGTCCTGCTGCCGCTGTGGGACATCGCGGTGCTCAAGTTCAATGCCGCCGTCGGGTTCGCCCTGCTCGGTTCGATTCTGCTGGCGCTCGAGTTTGGCCATCGGCGCGCCGCAATGCTCGCGCTCATCCCCGCCGGCATCGCCGCCCTGACACTGCTGGAATACGGCTTCGCCGTCGATCTGAGGATCGACGAACTCGTCGTCCGCGATCTCTGGCTGAACCAGACCCAATTTGCCGGCCGGATGGCGCCCACCCTCGCCATCAGCCTCCTCCTGGCCAGCCTCGTCCTGTTCTGGCGGGCCACGCGACGGCTGGAGCGTGCACGCATCTTCGGGGAGGCGATTGCCGGCTCGATCCTGGCCGCCGCCGGCATTTCCACCCTGCTCGGTTACATCGCCGAACTCCCGGCCGTCTACCACTGGGGCACGTCGACGGCGATGGCGCCTACTTCGGCCATTGCCCTGCTGCTCCTGGGCCTCGCCTTTCTTACGCTGGCCTGGCGCGAAAGCACCGAGGAGCGGGGCGAGGCGCCCTCCTGGTCCGCGATTCCCGCCCTGATCGGCTGCTGTACGCTCACGATCATCCTCTGGGTTGGACTGCGCGATCGTGAAATGGACTACGTCCATCGCACCACCAAGAGCCAGATCGATGCGCTGGCGCTCACGATCGCCTCCCAACTCGACCATCAGACCAACACGATCGAACGGCTGGCCCGGCGGCTCGGGGACGAGACGGAGGACAGCCTCGCCGGCTGGGTGGAGGATGCACGCATCACGCACGCCGAGGCCCGCGAATTCGGTTGCGCGTCGATCGCCTTCGTCGATGCGAACGGAGTGACGCAGGTCGTGGTTCCGGTCGAAGGCAACGAGCACGCGCGCGGCATGAACCACTTTGCCGATCAGCAGCAACTGGACAACGGCGAGATCAGCTACCCCCGGCGCATCGCGATCGAGCAGGTGCAGCGCACGAAATCCCCCGTGATTTCGGGCACCACCGTCTTTCCCGTCCCGCCCAATGGCGTTCTCCGGCGGGGTGCCGTGATTTACGCCCCGGTCATTCGCCGCGACGCGATTGTGGGGTACGTCGCAGCCGAATACGCCTACCGGCCGTTCTTCCGGACGCTGACCAGTCGCCAGCAATTGAATACCGACTACCATGTGGTCATCAGCGTCGGCGGAGATTCCGTTTTCGAATCGATCGCGCCGGTTTCGGGCCTGAACCGCCGGCTGACGCTCGACCCCAGCGTGACCATCGCCCAGCGCCGGATCCGGCTCAGCCTCACTCCGACCGACGAGGTGCTGGCGAAGGACCGGCGGTTTCTTCCCGAGTTCGCACTCATCGCCGGGCTGGGAATCACCATCCTGCTCGGGTTGAGCGTGCATCTCGCCCGCAGCGCACGCGCCGGCCAGCGTGCGGCCGAGCTCTCGAACCGAAAGCTGTTTGCCGAAAACGAGGAACGGCGGCGGATCGAGGCCCGGCTGAAGATTTCCGACGAACGCCTCCGGCTCGCACTCGACTCGACCCAAATCGGCATCTTCGAGTGGAGCGTCGCGGCCAGCCACGTTTATTACAGCCCCGGCATGTGGGCCATGCTCGGCTACGATCACGCCCGGATGCCCTCGACCGTCGAGGCCTGGCAGTCGCTGATTCACCCGGACGACATCGAGCTCTACCGCCGCCGGACCGAGTCACAGCTCAGCGGCGCAACCTCGTTCATCGAGCCCGAGTACCGGGTGCGCGCCCGCAACGGAGACTGGCGCTGGGTCTACACGCGGGCAAAGTCGGTCGCGGTCAATCCCGATGGCACGCCCACCCGGATTGTCGGCACCGTGCAGGATATCACCGCCCGGCGCGAAGCCGAAATCGCCCTGCGGGAAAGCCAGGCGGAAGCCCGCAAGCTTTCCCTCGTCGCGGCCAAGACGGACAATCCCGTGCTCATCGGCTCCCCCGACGGCCGGATTGAATGGGCCAACGAGGCCTTCTGCCGGGTGATGGAATACGAGCTCGACGAGGTCATCGGCAAGAACCCCGCCCATTTCATGATCGGCCCGGAGACCAGCCCGCGTACGGTCGCCCGGATCCGCGCCGCCATGGCGCGGGGGCAGGGCATCAGCACCGATGTCGTCAACTATTCGAAATCGGGCCGGAAGTTTCACCTGCACATCGAGGTGCAGCCGGTGCATGGCGCCAGCGGCGAACTGGAAAACTTCATCGCCGTCGAAACCGACATCACCTCCCGGGTCGAAACCGAGCAGCAGTTGCGCCGGGCCAAGGCGGACGCCGACGACGCCTCCCGCGCCAAGAGCGAATTCCTGGCCTCGATGTCCCACGAAATCCGCACGCCGATGAACGGAGTCATCGGGATGACGAGCCTGCTGATGGAAACCAATCTCACGGCCGAGCAGCGCGACTTCGTCAATACGATCCGCACCTCCGGCGAGGCCCTGCTCACGATCATCAACGACATCCTCGACTTCTCCAAAATCGAGTCCGGCAAGATGGAGCTGGAGCGCGCGCCGTTCGAACTCGCCCTCTGCCTGGAGGACACGCTCGACCTCTTCGCCTTGCAGGCCTCGGCGAAACAGATCGAGCTGGGCTACACGATCGCGCCCGATGTGCCCAGCTGGGTCATCGGTGACGTCACCCGGCTGCGCCAGGTCCTCGTCAACCTGGTGAACAACGCCGTCAAGTTCACGCCCGCCGGCTCCATTTCCGTGGAGGTGCGCCGCGTCTCGCGCGGGCCCACTCCCGTTGGCTTCGCCGCCGACGCGGAGGATCCGCAGCGGGCGGTGCTCGAGTTCACGGTGCGTGACACCGGCATCGGCATCCCGCCCGAGCGCGCCGATCGACTTTTCCAGGCGTTCAGCCAGATCGATTCGTCGACCACCCGGAAGTATGGCGGAACCGGGCTTGGCCTCGCCATCTGCCAGCAGCTCTGCGAGCTGATGGGCGGCGGCATCCGCGTGGAAAGCAAGGTCGGCGCGGGCTCGGCCTTCCTCTTCACCATCCAGGCCGAGCTGGCCACGGGCGCAAGCGGTTCCGGCCTCGGCGTTTTGCCGCTGCCGGTGCGGCTCGGCACCGTCCTGTGCGTCGAGGACGACCCCACCACCCAGGCCCGTCTCCGATCCTCCTTCGAAAAGTGGGGCGTGGGCTCCCTGGTGGTGGTGCCGGACGCCACCAGCGCATTGCACGCCGCCGCGGGAATGTCCGAACCTCCAGCGCTGCTGGTGATCGACACCGGTCCGCTCGCGGGGCCCTCCCCGGTGGAGCAGCTGGCTGGAATCCGCTGCCCGCGATTGCTGCTGTATCCGTTTGGACAGACGCCACCCGGTTCGGACGCGAGCTCCTTGCCCCAGGCCAGCACATCCAAGCCCATCCGCACCCTCGCGCTCCTGGAGGCCATCAACGGCCTCTTCCGCCCGGTCACTCCCGACCCGAACACAACCCCGAAACCGCCGGACCGGCCAATCGGAGAGGAGATACCGCTCGAGGTCCTGCTCGCGGAGGACAATGCCGTCAACCAGAAGGTCGCCCTGCGCTTCCTGGAACGGCTGGGCTACCGCGCCGACGCCGTGGCCAACGGTCTCGAAGTGCTGGCCGCGGTGCAAAACCGCCACTACGACCTGGTGCTGATGGATCTGCAGATGCCGGAAATGGACGGGATTGAGGCGACGCGACAGATCCGGGTCCGGCTGCCCGCCAGCCGGCAGCCCAAGGTCATTGCCCTGACCGCGAATGCGATGCAGGGAGACCGGGAGCTCTGCGTCACCGCCGGGATGGATGATCACATCACCAAGCCCGTGAAGATGCACGAGATTGCCGCCGCCATCCGCCGGCATTTTGGCAAGCCGGATCCGAGCCAGCCGGTCGGTTCCCAGCTGATCGGGTGAGCGGGCCCTCACGGGGCAGCCCAATCCGTTCGTTCGCGACTGAACGAACGGATTCTGCAAAGCATTGCGCCGGTCGAAGACACGGCGCTACCAATGCACCGCCCTTCGCCTGGGGATGCCTCGCGCCCGGCCGCCGGTGGCGCCGGTTTTCAACCGGCGAAAACCGGTCTGCCTTCGCTTGTGGGACGCTGCTGCCACTTGCGACCTCCGTCCGCAAACTACCTCCGAAGCTCAGTCCGCGTCGTCCGCCCTCCCGCTGAGGATCACATCCCGCCAGGCCGCGATCTCCCCGGCGCGTTCCGGCCGGTCCGCCAGGTTGCACCTCTCCAGCGGATCCTCCTCCAAGTCGAAGAACAACCAGGGCGATCCATCCTCATTGAGGATCAGCTTGCGCGATGCCGACCGCGCCCCGCACCACACCCGGTCACACTGATCCGGCAACGGCACCACGGAGGGCATCCCGATTAGCTGGCATTCAATTGACGGATACGGCGACGCGATTCGGCGCGCCGGGCCGGGTCGGCTTCCCGGCGGCGCGCCCTCGGCCCAGCCAAGCGCCCAGCGCGGCAGATCGAGCAGCGAGACCGGCTCGTGGCATGGGCCCGCCGGCGCGACCCCGGGCTCGCCTGCTGCAAGCACCAGCAGCGGCACCCGCACGCTTTCCTCATGCGGCCAGCCCTTCCGAAACCGGCCGTGCGCCCCGTGCATGTCGCCGTGCACGCTGGTGAATACCACCGTGGTGCGGCTGCGATCCACCCGGTCAATCAGCCCCCCGATCGCCCGGTCCGTCGCCTCGATGTGCGCGTAGTAGCCCGCAAGTTCCCTGCGTGCCCTCGCCTCCACCTCGCCACCCCGTGGCACATTGCCCGCGAGCGTAAGCTCCGCCGGGCTGCGCACCGCAATCCCGTCGGCGGGTGCCAGGTACGGCGGGTGCGGCGCCTCCAGGCTGACGACCGCAAAGAGGGGGCTCGGCTGGCCCCCGGCACCGGACTCCGACAGCCACTCCGCCGCGCGCTCACATACCACCCGGCTCTGGTACCCCCGGAACTGCACCGGCTCCGGCAGCCTCGTCCCATGGAGCCAGGGATCATTGAGCAGGAACCCGCTTTCAAATCCTTCCCAGAACTGGAAACCCCCGCGCATCGCCGGCGGCACGATCATCCGCGCATGCGCCTCGCCCACGAGCGCTGCGGCCGGATCGCGCAGCCCCAGGTGCCACTTGCCGAAAAATGCCGTCCGGTATCCACGCTGGCTCAGCCCGTGCGCAACCGTCCGCCCCCCGGCCGGCAGCGGATCGAAATATTCCCGGACGCCATTCCGCGGCGACGGCACGCCGGTGAGAAGCGCCGCCCGCGCGAAGGGCCCGAACGGATGCGGCGTGACCGCCTGCGTGCAATGGAGACCCTCGGCCGCGAACGCATCCAGCCGCGGCGTCCGCGCATTCGGATCCCCGGCGCAGCCGAGCGCCTGCGCGCGCCACTGGGTCGTAATGATCCAGAGAAGGTTGGGAGGGCCGCCCGGCATGGAATCATCATGAAGTCGCGCCGCGCCATGATTGGCGAGCATTACGCCAGATTCTACACGCGATTCGCGGCCGACCTTCAGCTCCCGGAGCACGCTTGCCTCGCGTTTGGATCCTGCGGCATCCTGCCCCGCCATGATCCCGCTTCGCCTCCTCCCCCTCGCACTGTTCATCGCCGGCGGCGCCGCATTTGCCGCCGCCCCCAAAGCCGGCGACACCCCCCCGGTCGATCAAACCCCGTGGCTGCCCCAGCCTGCCGTGACGGAATTCTGGTCGCCTGAGCCGCCGATCGTGACCGCCCCATCCGGCGGCATCCCCTCGGACGCGATTGTGCTCTTCGACGGCAAGTCCTTCGATGCCTGGACATCGGTCAAGACGCCGGGCGCCCCGGTGCCGTGGAAGCTCGAGGGGGACGCCATGGTCGTGGTTCCCCAGACGGGCCACATCGAGACCCGGCAAAGCTTCCGCGACGTGCAGCTCCACCTCGAGTTTCGCTGCCCCGCCGAGGTGACGGGGACCAGCCAGGGCCGCGGCAACAGCGGCGTCTTTTTCATGGGCCAGTACGAAGTCCAGATCCTGGACTCGTATGACAACAAGACCTACGTCAACGGCCAGGCCGGATCGATCTACAAGCAGTTTCCCCCGCTGGTGAACGCGTCCCGCGGGCCCGGCGAGTGGCAGACCTACGACATCGTCTTCGAGGCCCCGCGTTTCGGCTTCGGCGGTATCATGCGCACCCCAGCCCGGATCACGGTCTTCCACAACGGCGTGCTCGTGCAGCACGCCGCCGAGCTCCGCGGCCCGACCGTTTTCCGCGGTTTCCCCAGCTACAAGCCGCATGCGGACCGGCTGCCCCTCCAGCTCCAGGAGCACCGGAACCCGACCGCCTTCCGCAACATCTGGATCCGCGAGATCAATCTCCCGGAGTGATCCAACGGTGCGCGGCGGACCAACCCGCCGCCCTTGATCCGTGCCCGGGCAGGTTCCTCCCTCCCGGGCTGACCGATCGAGGATGGAGGAACGTACGCCATGCCTGCCTACCGCCCCCGCCTCCTCTGCTGCCTGGCGATTGCCGGCAGCGTTTTCCCGCTCACCGGCAGCCCGGAGCCCGGCCTGCTCTTTCACCTGTCGGGTGAGCACGGCACCACCGCCGACTTTTCCGCCGGCCGCACGCCGCAACCCACCTTCGAGCGCGACATCCACCGGATTGCCGGCGGCGCCACCGGCATGGCGCTGCAATGCGCCGACACCCAGTTGCTCGCCTACCGCGCCCCTGGCAACATCTTCGCCCAGCGCGGCACGCTCGCCTTTCACTGGCGCTCGCGTTATCCCGTCGGTCCGACGGCGTTCCCGATCTTTCGGGTCGGTTATGCCGATCACTCGAGCTGGGACATGGTCTGGCTGAGGATCGATTACAATGGCCGCGGATTCGACGCCTTTGTCACCGACGCCAGCCTCGCGCGCACCCGGGTTTCCACCACCCTGAACCCGTTTCCCACCCCCGGCTCCTGGATCCACCTCGCCCTGGCCTGGGATGAAACCCGCGGGGTGCGGTTCTTTATCAACGGACTGCTCGCCGGACGCGTCGACACCGCCGCGCGTTACGACGCCGCCCTCGACCAGTTCGGCCCGCATTCGCGGATCATCAGCCCGTATCAGGTCCAGAGTGACTACAATTTCATGCGCGGCGGCGACATCGACGAGCTGCGCATCTATGACCACATGCTGGATACCGGGCAGGTGGCTGCTCTCGCCCAGGGGGAGCCGCCATCACGGCTCCTGCCGCTCCCGCCCCGCTCGCTCGGCGATCCCGGCATTCGTCGCGAATGGTGGCATCGCTACGGCTGGGACTCGCCCGCGGCTCCACCCCATCATGCCACCCCGGAACTCGCCGTCCGCAAGGTGGAGATTCACGACACCTTTGATCTTCGACGCTGGTGGTGGAAGGCGAACGACGGCATCCGCGAGACCACCTGGCCCGGCGTGTACAACCGCTCCCGTCTGCCCGGCCGGAACGATTACTTCCAACTCCCCGACTGGGATTGCTACGTCCACGCCGGCCGCGCCGTCACGTTCACCCTGCCCGATGAGCCCTGGAACCAGATCGAGATCTCCGGTTCGGCGTTCGGGACGATGACGCTGGCGGGCACCACCGGCAATGCCGTGCTCTTTGAGCGCGCCAGGGGACACGAGAGAACCGTGCATGGGACGAGCCCAATCATCCAGGGCGGAATGCTCACGTTCAACAATGCCGAAGCGGAGGAGCCGATCGGCGAGCTCGCCGTCTACCACGTCGCGCCCGGCAGGGTTCCGGAGGGGACGCACTCGTTGGCGTTCGAATTGCACGATTTGGGCGTGGAAGTTGCGCCGGCCGTGACCGCCAGCATCGCGCCCCTCCAGCAGTTCATCAGCGGCCGGCACCCGGCGGACGAACGCGCCACGCTGATCGCCTTGCCCGAACCGGGGCCGGCCCCGGCGCCGGCAAAGGAGGTGCCAGGCCTGCCGCTGCGTCATATCCTCGTACCCAATACCTGGGACCGTCTGTCCGAGGGGCTCGATGGCGTCGCGCTGGAACTGCCCGCGCTCGATCTTCCTGCCACTCATGGCGGACTCGTCGCGCTCAACGTGCAGGTTAAGGACCCTCTCTGGACGCTGCGCAACCTGGCGGATTTCACCTTCAGCGTTGAGACGCACCAACCGCTAACCCTCTGGCTCGACCTTCGCGATCGCCTGCTGCCGCCCGGCCGGCCGCTCTATCTCACCGTGGCCGCCTCCGCCGGCGACGCGCAAAGCCTCCGGTTGCAGGGCGCAAAGCTGCGGCTGATCTTCAAGCCCCGCGAGGCTGCCCGGGCCGAGCACGAACTCGATCGATTCACCCAGCTGCGCGACAGCTATGCCATGCTGGTCGAGGAGCATCCCCGGGACCTCCGACTCGATCTTTGGAATCGTTTCAAGGGCGATCTCGACGACCTGCTGCGGATCAATCCGGACCACCAGCTTGGCCGCGAATACGCCGCGGCGGCGGTTCCCGGCGCGGTCGCGCCACCGTTTGTCCACCCCGCGCCCCCGGCCGGCGTGCCACTCTGGGCGTTTCGGCAGGTCGAGCTTCTCCGCCAGGTGCGGGATTTCGTCATGTGGTACGTCGACCAGCGTCAGTCGGATTTCGGTGATCTCGGCGGCGGGCTCTCCGATGACACCGACCTCGCCAATCTCTGGCCCGGCGTCGCGCTGATGGGGGTCGAACCCGAGGCGATCGCCCGCTCGCTGCGTCGGATCCTGGATGCCTGCTATGCCAACGGGATGTTCACCCGCGGGCTCCCCACGATCCAGGCCGACGAACTGCACAGCTACGAGGAAGGCATCAATGCCATCGCCCAGAACCTGCTCACCAACTTCGGCAGCCCGCGCCAGCTGGAACGTGCCATGGAAACCGCCCGCGGGATCGAGTCGGTCACGGGTGTCAACGCCGCCGGTCACCGCCATTTCCGCTCCTCCTATTACGGCGGAAGCCGGATCGCCCTGGAGGATCCATGGGGCTGGGCCAAGCCCTATTCGCATCTCGTCCTCCACGTCCCGCAGTTGCTGGTCGATTACAATGGCAACCCGCGGGCGAAAAAATACCTGATCGAACTGGCGGATGGTCTGCTGGCCCACCGGCGCGTCGATTCCGCTGGCCGCGCCACCCTGCCGAGCGGAATCCACTTTGTCTCGGACCAGGAGGGCAGCTTCAGCCGCGGATCGCTGCCCTGGCACGTGTTCTGGGCTCCCTGGAGATGGACGGCCGAACGCCGCTATCTCCAGCCGCTCCACGATGGCGGGATGCGTTCGCTGATGGCCGTGTCTGCCAACGTTCTAGACCAGCTCGGGCTCCGGGAGTCATGGCACCAGGAGTTCGCCGAGGCCCCCGCCGACACCGGAGGCTCGCTGGGCGCCGGCAGGAACAGCACATCCCGCACGACGGCCGCGGAGCATTTCCGCTGGCAAGTCGACGGCGACAAGTCGCACCTCGAACGGCTCTACGCCGCGCAAATCCAGACCTGCGCCCAAACTGCCTATATCAACACCGTCGGCAGCCTGTGGACGGATCGTGTCGGCGTGCCGACCGCCGAGTTGCAGCGCGCGCGGCTCGGCGGGATTGCGCTCGTCCGCAATGCGCTCTTCCCCGCCCATGTCGTCAGCTGGCGTTTTCGCGCCCCCGCGACCGCCGCCAGCCTGGCGCTACTGATCCCCGATGCGACCCCGACGGCGTTCAAGGTGATCGCCTACAACCTCGAAGATTTCCCGGTCAATGCCACCGCGACCGGCTGGCAGATCGAGCCTGGAACCTGGGAGATCACCCAGGGCGTGGATGGCAATGACGACGACCGCGCTGATGGTGATCTCAACCGCCGCTCAGCCCGTTTTGAACGGTCCGTCTCGCTTGAGTTCTCGTTTCCGGCCCGCACCGCGACCGTGCTCAACTTCCGTCGGAGGGACCCCGGAACGCCCTATTGGAATCGGCCGGATCTGGGAATCGAACGCGAGGACGTCTCCGTATCCGCCAACTCGATCACAGTCCGGGTGCACAGCCTCGGGTCCGTCGCCAGTTCGACCGCGTCAATCGCGCTGCGCGATGCCACCGGCACGACCATCGTGTCCGCAGCCATCCCTGCGCTGGAAGCGCCGGTGGACCTGATGCCCCGCATCCGGGAAATCATCCTCCGCGTCCCGCCGGGCACGCGCCTCGAAGGCGCCTCCGTCGTCCTCGATCCCGAGGAGCACCTGGAAGAAATCACCCGGTTGAATAACTCGGTCCGACTCTGACCAACCGTCCTCCGCCCTCCGTCCTCCGTCCTCTCTCATCCGCCCTCCGCCCTGTCCTCTGTGCTCCGCCCTCAGCGTTTTACCGCTTCACCGCCTCACCAATCACACATGCGCCTCTCCGGGCTTTTCATCTATCCGGTCAAGTCCCTGCGCGGCTGCGCCGTGAGCGCCGCCAACGTCGACGCTCTCGGCCTTGCCGGAGATCGCCGCTTCCTGATCGTCGATGCCGGCGGTCGCTTCCTCACGCAGCGGACGCTGCCGAGGATGGCCCTTATTGCCACCGAGCTCGCTCCGGACGGGTTGGTCCTGTCCTGCCCTGGTCATGGCCGGCTCCTGGTCCAGCCCGTGACTCCCGGCACGGCAACGCGCCGTGTTTCAATCTGGAGGAGCGAGGGATTGCTCGCGAATGATTGCGGCGACGAGGCCGCCGACTGGCTGGCTGAGGTCCTGCAGACCGAGTGTCGGCTGGTGGCCATTGGCGAACAGTTTCGCCGGCCCGTCTTGAAGCCCGCGGCCCGGCCGGGCGACCTGCTGCATTTCGCCGATGCCTGTCCCTTTCTGCTGGTGAGCGAGGCGTCGCTCGACGATCTGAACGATCGGCTGATCGCCCGGGGGGAGGAAGCGGTTCCGATGGATCGGTTCCGGCCCAATCTCGTCGTCACCGGCTGTTCCGCATTTGCCGAGGACGGCTGGACGCGCTTCACGATCGGCCCCATCGCATTCCGCAGCGCCGGGCCCTGCGTGCGCTGTGTGGTGGCCACGACCGATCAACAGACGGCAACCCGCGGCCCCGAACCGCTGCGCACCCTGGCGACGTATCGGCGCGCTCCGGACGATCCCGCCGGCGTGATCTTCGGCCAGAACCTGATTCATGAAACCACGTCAGGCCCGTTGCGCGTCGGCGACCAAATCGTTCCAACCACTCATATGCCATGATCATGTTATATGAGTGGTTGCTGGCTTTCGGCCTCTCCCGGAAGCCGTTGACCAATCCCGACTCGGCTCTCCCGCAGCGACGCTGAGCCGGGTGATCGGTTGTTCAAAGGCCTGGGGACCTGGCTTGCCGGGTCACCTCAATCGGTTCGCAGCGCACCGAAGACAGGCCAGTCCCAGGCGGTGTCGCCGCGCGGCCCCGGATCGATCCGGAGGACCAGCATCCGATCCCGGCCCGGCGGCAGCGCGAACGACCGCTCCAACAACCCGCGATCGGCCGGCCGGTCCCGCGGATTGAGAATTTCCTGCTGCACCATGATCTCCGGGCCCGTCGCCGTCAGCATGAGCCAGGTCAGCCCGATCCCATCGGAATTCCCCGATCCATCGTATGATCCCGGCCGCATCCCAACCACCAGGGTCACGCGCCTGACAGAGTCCGGCACCGCAAACCGCACCTCGGCCGGCGGGGTGAACTGATACATCGTGTACCCCTCAATCCGGAATGTCTCCAGCGGGGCAAAGAGATTCCAGCCGACCGGCTGAAGATCAAAACCAGCCAGGGTCTGCATCGGGCGTCCGGCAGACAGTTCCAATCGAATCCCGGCCGCCGCCATCGCATCGATGGCTTCGACAAACGACACGTCGCCCCGTGGGATGCCCGCCGCCGCCACGAGTTTGCGGGCATTCGCCCCGTTTGGATTCAGCGCAAACTCCACATGCGATCCCGGCAGCCCTCCGCTGTATCCATTGATCGTGACACGGCCGAGCTGAAGCGCGGCACTCCACGCATCGAGGTGCGCCCAGCTTTCCGGCTGGTTGCTGTAACCAGGAGCGTACGCCAGCACCGGACGATCGCCGGCCTGCCGCCACGCCTCCACCACAGCCCGGGTTCGCGCCCGCGCCGTTGCCACTGGGGTCGACGGTTGGTGATGGCAGACCTGCTCGACCGCCATCGCGGTTGCCACTCCCACCATCGCCATCCTGGCGGCACGCGTTCGCGCCGCCGTCAGCCAATGGCTCAGGAACAGCCCGCCGGCGCCAACCATCACGAACTGCAGAAGCCCGGCAATCCGACCGCTCGCCCGAAACGCGCCGAGCGGCTCAAATTGGCTCACGAGCCAAATCCAGCCACCGCTCCCGATCGCCGACCACTGGGTGAAAAACAACCCGGTCGTGAGCGTCGCCAGCACAAGCACCAGCATCCATCGGCCACCTGGCGTCCGCCGTTGCCGCCATCCGGTCGCAAGTGCCGCCGCAAGCAACAGCCACGGCAGCCACCCGGCAAACCAGGCGTGCTCGGACAAGTTGATGGGTGCCTCACCCGATATTCCGGATGGCAGCCATCGGATCGGCGCCGCCGTGAACCAGGAGGCCGGCCGCGGCGCCAAATCGATGACCTCCGACAGGGGCCGCGAATGACCCGCACGAATCCCCGCGACGTGAATGCCCAGGACCGCCACCGCCAGCCCGCCGCCCGCCAGCAGGATCAGCGTGGCCCGAACCCAGTCCGTCCGTCGACCGGTGACAGACGGGCTTTGACTCGCTTTCGAACTCCGGCCCAACAGCAGGAAAAATAGCGCCACGACCGCCGTGATCGTCAGCGCGAAGAAGAACGAATACGGGCCCGCGGCCAGCTGCCATCCGAGCCATCCAGTCACCGTCAGTCCACGCCACCGCACCCGATCGCCCACCCACCGGACTGCCTGTTCCCATGCGAACAGCGTGGGAAAGATCGGCAGCATCTGGGCATGCGTGCCGGCGAACCACACCATCGTCGCCGAGCCCGCCGCAGCAAAGACCAGCGGGCCGCAAAGCCGCTCGTCGATCCCGAGCGCCCGCATGAGCCGCAGGCCCGCCCAGACATTCAACGCCATCACCAGCACGAACCACAGCTGCCACGCCTCCTCCCGTGAGATCGAGAGCGTCCGCAACGCGGTATAAATCGGGAGCGTGCCTGCATGCGTGTCGCTGTAGCCGAGAGTTCCCCGCACGGGAAAAAACTGGCCCGGCGAGGCCCATTCGGCCCGGCCCCGGAGCGATTGATGGCCGTGCTCCAAGACCAGCTGGTTGAACCGGCCGTCAGCGAGATCCCCAGGCGAGGCTCCGCCGCCACTCAGCCAGACCGCCTGGGTGACATGGATGACCGCCAGCACCGCCCAAAGCAACGTCCAGCCCGCCACGCGGCGCGAGGCGCGAGGATTGGGCGCCGGACGGATTGACCCTTCCATCGGCGCAGCATGCAGGATGAGTCCACCATGGATCAAGGGCAGCCCGCCGCAACTGCCCCGGCATTTGCCCTGCGTTCACCAACCTTCGATCATCCCATCGACGCCGAAGCCGCCGGCCAACCCCAGCGAGACCCGCACGGGCTGGGTCGCGGTCGTTCAGTGCAACCCTCGGCCAAAGGGATCAGCCCGACCTTCAGGGGCCCGCCTGCGCTTTCAGCCACGCCAGATGCCGCTCCTTCAGATCGCGATAAATCTCCGGATGATTCCCGGACACATCGTTCTTCTCGGCGATGTCCTCCTTGAGATTATATAATTCAAACTTTGTCCGGGCCGCCTCCGCCGCCGCCTGGTCGAACCGGCCGTGGTGATTGCTGATTTGGCCCACGAGCTTCCAGTCGCCGTGCAGCGCACCGCAGGCACCGTAAAGATCCCAGAAGAGATGGCGATCCGGCAGCGCCTCACTCCCGCCCGACCGCGCATGCGGCAGGAGGCTGACCCCGCGCACGGGCAGCGATCCGTTCTTTTCCGGCACCGCCACCCCCGCCGCTTCGAGGATCGTGGAAAACAGATCGAAATGCGCCGCGTTGGCCGGCGAAATCGTGCCAGCCGGAATTACGCCCGGCCACCGCATCACCGCCGGCACGCGGATCCCGCCCTCGTAGGTCTCGCCCTTGCCGCCCCGCAGCGGCCCATTGTTCGACGGATACGTGTGCAGAATCCCGCCATTGTCGGAATGATAAATCACCAACGTGTCCCGCTCGAGCCCAAGCTCGCGCAGCGTCTCCAGGATATCTCCCACCCTTCGATCGGCATGCGTCATCACTGCGTTGTAGTCACGTCGCGGCAGATCGACCCCGCGCTTTTCATAAAAATCGAGCCACTCCGGCTTCCCGGACGTCCGGGGCGCGTCCTCACGGTACAGCGGCCCGTGCACCGCGTTGAACGGCACATAGCAGAAAAACGGCCGGCCGCGGTTCGCCTTGATGAAAGCAATCGCATGGTCGGCGAAGAGATCGGTCGTATGCGCCCCCGGCCGGGCCAGCGGCTTCCCGTTTTGCTGGATCTTGGAGTTCTTCGTCAGCCAGTAGGGATGCGCGCCGCCCAGGAAGCCCACGAATTCGTCGAATCCGCGTGCGTTCGGCACGCTCTTGGGATCCGCCGCGAGGTGCCACTTGCCAAAGGCACCGGTGACGTAGCCGGCCGCCTTCAGATATTGCGGCAGGAACTGGAATTCGTCCCGAACGCGCCGCTCGCGGCCTCGTTCCCGCCCTTCCTTGCTGCGGGCACCCGCGCCCTCACCGGGGCCACGCCACATTCCCGTTTCGGTCGCATAAAGACCCGTCATCACGGCTGCGCGCGTGGGGCCGCAGAGCGGGTTGACCCTGAAATGAGTGAACCGGATTCCCTCGCGGCCAATCTGATCCATCACCGGCGTCTGCAAATCCGTCGACCCATAGCTGCTCGCATCACCGTAACCCTGATCGTCCGAAATAATCAGGACGATGTTTGGACGCGCTGGCTTCCCGCCAGGATCGGCTGCAGCCACAGCGACCAGTGGCAGCAGCCAACTGGTGATCGGGAGAACCAGGCCAAGCGCGGATTTCATGGGATCGAAGCGACCATGGGCAGACGCGTGCCCGGCTCCAGGGTTTCCTTGCAGTCCGAAAGGTGATGTGAACAGGTCGGATTATTCCGGGGCCATGCAACCGCAGATTCGCGAAGGGCGCAGTCAACGGTCATATCAGCCGCAACCCGGCCGCCAGTGAGCCTCACTCCTCCCGGACCCGGCCCCGCCCGGCCTTGTGCTTCGCCCGGTGCTTCTTCGCCTCGATCATCCGGACCTTCTGCCGCCGGCTCTTTTGCCGCGTCCGGCGTCGCTCCGCCTCCCGCTCGCTGACCGCGGCCGAGGCCGCACTTCGGACCCGCTCCGCCAGCCTTTCAGACAGTTCCTGCCAGGCGAGTTCGCGGTTCGCCGACTGGGAACGCTCGCGCTGGCACCGCACCTCGATCCCGGTCGGCCGATGCCGCAGCCAGACGGTCGAGGAGGTCTTGTTTATCTTCTGGCCCCCCGGGCCGGACCCGCGGACAAACCGCTCCTCGACCTCGGCGGGATCGAAACCGAGGGCGGCGAACCGTTGTTCAATTTGGGTTGGTAAAGCCATGACCGGCTCGTTTGCTGTGAGGGAAACTTATCCGCAGGCGCCGAGTCAAACCGCGTCCAGCGCCAGCCCAATCCGTCCGCACCTCCTTTCCCAATCATCCATCGCAGCTTGCGGTCAGCCCGTTCCCGGCCCCCCGCTTGACTTCCTTCCCTCCTCCAGCTTTCGACCCTTTCCCATCTTCCATGCTCTCCGGCTCCGCCTGGTCCCAGAAACTCCGCGAAGAAATCGCCAAGGCCGTCATCGGCCAGGATGCCGTCATTGAGCGACTCCTGGTCGCGCTCCTCGCCAACGGCCACGTCCTGCTCGAAGGGATGCCCGGTCTGGCCAAGACCCTGCTGGTCAAGTCCCTGGGCACCGCCCTCGGCGTCCAGTTCGAACGGATCCAGTTCACGCCCGACCTCCTGCCGAGCGACGTCGTCGGCACCATGATCTTCCAGCCCAAGACGGGTGAGTTCACGGCGCATCGCGGCCCCATCTTCGCGAATCTCCTGCTGGCGGACGAAATCAACCGTGCGCCAGCCAAGGTGCAGAGCGCGTTGCTCGAGGGGATGCAGGAGCGACAGGTGACGATCGGCGGTCAAACGCACCCGCTGCCCCGACCATTCTTCGTCATGGCGACGCAAAACCCGATCGAGCAGGAGGGCACCTATCCGCTCCCCGAGGCCCAGACGGATCGTTTTCTCTTCAAATTGCTCGTCGAATATCCCAACGCCGAGGAGGAATCGTCGATGATGCAGCGCTGGGGCCAGGTGACGAAGCAGCCGGCGCTCGTGCCGGTATCGAGCGGCGAGGAACTCCTCGCCCTGCGGGCCGAGGTCGATCGCGTGCATATTTCCCCGGCCGCCCAGGCCTATATTCTCGCGGTGGTCCGCGGAACCCGCGCGCTGGCCGAGCGCGACGGGACCACCAAGCGCTATCTCACGTTCGGCGCCTCGCCGCGCGCCTCGCTGGCGCTCTATCAATCGGGCCGCGCCCTGGCGTGGCTGCGGGGCCAGGAGTTCGTCACCCCTGCCATCATCCAGGAACTCGCGCCCGACGTGCTTCGCCACCGGATCGGGCTCACCTACGAGGCGGAAGCCGAGGAAGTGACGACCGATGCCATTGTCGCGCAGGTGATCGAACGCACGCCGGTGCCGGCAAAGTAGGCCAATCGTTCTCTTGCTTCCTACTCGTAATCTTTCTCCCAAAGCCAGTTCGCCTGCGGCAGAGAAAGAGGAAGAGAAAGATCAAAGAGGAAAGATTTGAAATGCCCTCCCCCACTGATTCCGCACCCACCACCCGCTCGCCGCTGGCCCTCCTCCGCCAGTTGGAGTGGCGGGTCCGGCATGCGGTGGAGAACGTCCTCAGCGGCGAATACCGTTCCGCGTTCCGCGGCCGGGGCATGGAGTTCGATCAGGTGGTCAGGTACGAGTTCGGCGACGACGTGCGCGACATCGACTGGAACGTCACCGCGCGGCTCGGCGAACCCTATCGCAAGAAATTCGTCGAGGAACGCGAAGTCACGCTGCTGCTCGTATTCGAGGATGCGCCGTCCCTGCACTTCGGCTCCGGTGCACAATCGAAACGCGAGGCGCTGCTCGAACTGGCCGGGCTGGTCATGCTGCTGGGCGCCGTCAATCGCGACCGCGTCGGTTTCGTGCATGCGGCCCCGGCCGGAAATCTCTTTCGCGAACCCGTCCGCGGCCGGGGACAGATCCTGCACGCCGCCGCCACCCTGCTCGCGCGACCGGCTCCCTCCCCCACCGACGCGGCGCCGGAAATTCCCTGGCGCTTTCTCGCCCGCGCCGCCCCCAAGCACAGCGTTCTCATCTGGCTCGGCGATTTCCCGCCCCGGCCGGAGCCCGAGGGATGGACCGTCCTGCAGCGCCGCTACCAAACCATGGGGTTCCGGGTAGACGACCCGTGGGAACGCGCCCTGCCCGCCGGCGAGGCCTTCGCCGTCTATGATCCCACCGCAGGCCGGCTCGTCACGCTCGAAGGCAGCACTGCGGAACGCGCCGCCCATGCTGTTTGGCGTGGCGAACGCGAAGCCTCCTGGCAGCTGCTCTTTCCCAATGCCCTCAGCCGGCTCGCCGTCGGCACGGATCAAAACCGGCTCGATGCCCTGGTCCGGTTCTTCCACGCCCGGATGGCAGCCCGGTAGGAGTTACTAGTTACAGGTTCAGCATGTTGTCCCACCTCGCCTTCCACGATCCCGCCTGGTTCCTCGCGCTGCTCGCCCTGCCCGCGCTGATCTGGCTGCGCGGACGCCGGCGCGTCACGGTCCTCCTGATACCGTTCGCCGCGGCCTGGCACCGGCCATCGCTCCGCGCCGCCTCGCGCTGGCCCATCCTGCTGGCCACCGCGGGGCTCGCGCTGCTGATCGCCGCGCTGGCCCGCCCCCAGCGGGTCGAGGACAAGCGCGAGGTGCGTTCCGAGGGCTATGACATCGTGCTGGCCATCGATCTTTCCACCTCGATGCGGGCCGAGGATTTCGAACGGGACGGCGAACGCATCAACCGGCTGCAGGCCATCAAGCCCGTGATCCAGGCATTCATCGAACGGCGCCCGACCGACCGGATCGGCATCGTGCTCTTTGCCGGCCGCTCGTACACGATGGCGCCGCTCACCTTCGATCACCAGTGGCTCGGCCGGCAGCTCGAGCGGATGCGAATCGGCATGATCGAGGACGGCACCGCCATCGGCGACGGGCTCGGCGTTTCGCTCACGCGGCTGGAGCAGGCCAAGCGCGACACCGCCGGCCGGCGGATCGGCGCGTTTGTCGTCCTCATGACCGATGGCGCCAACAATCGCGGCGCGCTCAGCCCGGAGCAGGCGGCGGAAATTGCGAAGACCCGTGGCATTCCCGTCTACACGATCGGATCCGGACGCGAGGGCTACGTGCCGGTGCCGGTCTACGACGAGAACAATCGCAAGATGGGCTACACGCGGCGGCTGTCGGATCTCGACGAGGGTGCCCTCCGCCAGATTGCGAACATGACGGGTGGAAAATATTTCCGCGCCGCCGACACGGGAACAATCGAAAGCGCGTTTCACGCGATCGATCAGGCTCAGAAGATCGAATTCCAGGCCAAGAGCTACCTGGTCGCGACCGAGCTTTTCTGGTGGAGCGCCGCACCCGGACTGGCCGCACTGCTGCTGGCGGGCGCGTTGGCCCGGCCAGTGTGGCAGCGGGAGGCGGTGGCATGAAAATCAGCCACTCTCAACAGGAGGGGCGTCTCTTGCCCACACTTCATGTAGCGGCGATGAATCCCGTACCTTACATGGATCCTGTGACCGCAACTCCAAAGCGCCAACGGCGCGGGCCATGTCCAGCCTGGGGCAACGCCCCAGGAAACGTGTTGCAAGTCAGTGAAGGGCTGAAAGCCCGACCAAATGGACCGGGCTTTCAGCCCTCGCATTTCGCCTCTCACGAAACCTGGGCCGCTGGCCCAGGCTCACAATATGGCGCGCCGTTGGCGCTAAGCGTGCAAGACTTTCTCTTTCTCGTTCCCGGAGGTGCCGGCAGAGAAAGATTAAGAGAAAGAACCACGAGAAAGATTAGTTCGGCAACGGTGGGTCGTATGGGTCACTCAGCGCACATCACTTCCGCATGACCTTCGCCTGGCCCCAACTCTTCTGGCTGCTCCTGCTCCCCGCCGGGCTCCTCGTCTGGGAATTCACCCACCGGCGCCGCGAAGTCACCGCGGCACGTCCGAAAATCCTGCGTGCTGAAGCCGGCGCCCGCTCGCTCCAGCTCGCCAGCGGCCGGGCATCCCCCGCCGGCAGTTCCGGCCCGCGGATCTGGTTCGCGCTCGGACTCAGCCTGGCCGTCGTCGCCCTCGCCCGCCCGCAATGGGGCCGGCTCGAGGAACCCGTCTTCGATCAATCACGCGAGATCCTCCTCGCCGTCGACCTTTCCCGATCGATGCTCACACCGGACGTCAAGCCGTCCCGGCTCGAGCGCGCGAAGCTGCTGATTCAATCACTCCTCGAGAAGCTCGCCGGCGAACGCGTCGGCCTGGTCGTATTCTCCGGCACCGCCTTCCTGCAGAGCCCGCTCAGCGCCGACTACGAGATCCTCCGGGAATTCCTGCCGGCCCTCGGGCCCGACTTCCTGCCCGAGGGTGGCACGAATTACTCCGCCCTGATCGCCGCCGCAATCGACGCATTCGGCGCCAGCGCCTCGGCGGATCGATTCCTGATCGTGCTCAGTGACGGCGAGGCGACCGATGACGGCTGGCGCAGCCGGGCGGAGGAACTGAAGCAGAAGAATATCCGGGTGATCGGGCTCGGCGTCGGCACTCCCGGCGGCGCGATGATTCCCGACGGTGCCGGTGCGTTCGTGAAGGATGAGCGCGGCGCCGTCGTGCTGTCGAAACTCGAGAGCGCGACGCTCGAGGAACTGGCGAGCGTCACCGGCGGCACGTATCGCGACGCCAGCGTCTGGGTCGATCTCGCCGCGTTGCTCTCGGAAACCATCGAGGCTGGGCGGAAGGGCGAATTTGTGGAGAAAAACACCATCCGGCTTGTGGAGCGGTTTCAATGGCCGCTTGCGCTCGGATTGTGGTGCCTCCTCGTGAGCGTCTATTACGAGTTCCCGGTCCGGCCGCGCACGCGGGACGTACGGCTGACCATCCGGCAGGACCCTGCGTCCGGCGCCACCAGCAAAGTGCAGGAAACCGCCGGTGCAGTCCCGATCTTCCTGTTCCTCGGATTCGTGGTCACAGCTTCGGCGCTCTTCCCGGCCGCCGCCCGCGCGGCGGCATCGGCAACCCCCGCCACCGCGACACCCGAAGTCTCGCCACTCGGAAGAATCGTCGGCCGGCTGTCGGCGGCGTCCCATCGCACGGCCCGCGACTGGGCTGAACTCGCCCGGGAAACCATCACTTGGGGCACCGGGATCCGTTCACAGCAGCAGACCGTCCCGGAAGGTCCGGTTCGCGACGCCCTCTCGGCGGTCGATCTCGGCGCCAGCCTCGATGTCGCCACCGCCGACTGGCCGAAGCTGCGCGAGGAGCTCGAAGCCCTGCTCCAGCCGCCCGAAGAACAGCAGCAACCCGACCAGAAGCCCCCGCCTCAACAGGATCAAAAGGACCAGGACCAGCAGAACCAGGATCAACAATCGCAGGACCAGCAGGACCAGGATCAATCATCCAAGGAACAGCAGCAAAAACAGGATCCGAAAAAATCCGACCCATCGAACAAGAACCAGGATCAGAAACAGAACGACGGGCAATCCCAGCCTCCGCAGCAACAGCCGAGGACCCAGGGGGAATCCGCCTTTGGCGACATGGACGAGAAATCCGAACCGCCGCCGCCTCCGCCGGGCGACACGCAAAAAGTGGGCGGTGCGGAGGAGCGCAATGAACCCAATGAGCCGAAGGATCCGGCACTCGCGCTGCCGCTTCAGAAACTGGAGCAACTGCGGAACCAGGACTCCCCAGCCGAGCTCTTCCAATTGATGGAAGGCGACCAGAAACAGACGAAGAAACCCGGCAAGGACTGGTAATGATATTCCTCCCTCAACCTTCCCATGGCCGGGACGGAGCCCGGCCCTCCATGAATCCAATTTCGATTCCTGATTCAGACTCCCGTCCTGGAGGGACAACCCGTTGATTCACATTCCGAAACTTCCAATCTCCCTCGTATTCGCCTTCCTCGTCCTTCTCGGAACGCTGGCCCAGGCACAGACCGTCCATTGGGAATCCGATCCGGGAAATCCGTCCGCGCTTCAGCTCGTCTTCACCGACTGCGTGCCGGATGGCGACCCCGAGCTCCCCGACCTGCCCGGCGCGACCCTGTCGTATCTCGGTTCGCAGCAGAACACGTCGATCGTGAACTTCCAGGTGACCCGCACGGCGACGCTCTCATATCTCGTGCGCTCACGGCAGAGCGGTCCCGTCAATATTCCGGCCTTTTCCGTCAAGACGAACCGCGGGCCGATCCAGGTCGCCGCCTTCAACGCGGCCGCTCCGGCCGCACCACTGGAATCCGTCGCCAGTTCGAAGCTGATTCCCGAACGCACCAGCGTGTGGGCGGGCGAGGTGTTCGGTCTCACCTACCAGCTCTCCGCCTCGCGCCGGAATAATCCGCAGGTCAACCAGACCTTCGATTGGAATCCCGCCCCGCTCGTGGCGGAAGATTGGTCCAAGCCGGAGGTCACGGAGGCGGTCACGAATGGCGAGCGGCAGCTGCAAATCGAGTACCGCACCCGGGTCGTCGGCCGGCAGCCCAATATTCTCAAGCTGGAGGCCGCCAGCCACCTGATGAACATCCAGACCGGCAACGTCGGGTTCGGGCTGTTTCAGCAACCCCGGATGGAACCGGTCTCGGTCACCTCCGACCAGCCCGTGATCGAGGTGAAGGCCCTGCCGCCGTCACCGGCCGGTTTTACGGGTGCCGTCGGCCAGTTCACGCTCCAGTCGAAGGTGGTTCCGGAACGCGCGACGGTGGGCGAGCCGGTCACCTGGACGCTCGAACTGCAGGGGACGGGCAACTGGCCTGACATCGCCGGGCTGCCGTCCCGCGAGGTCTCGAACGATTTCCAGGTCGTGCAGCCCAAGGCGAAGCGGACACCGGCGGAGGGAAAGCTCTTCGATGTCTCCCTGACGGAAGACGTGGTGCTCGTGCCGACGAAGTCCGGGAATTACACCCTCGGTCCCATTTCGTTCGTCTATTTTGATCCCCGGAGCGGCGGTTACCGGACCCTCACTGCCCCGCGCACAACTCTTGCCATCGCGCCGGCCGGGGCGCCGCGGTTCAATGTGATGCCGCCGGAGGACGCCGGGGCTCCGGCTGCCGGCTCCGCTGCTTCACTGATCGCTGGCGGTGACGAACCGCCCCGAAGCACCGTGGCAGCTCCGCCGACACCCGAAGGCATTCCCCGGGATCCGCTGCCCGGGACGACCGCGGTGGGCGTTCCGCTGTCGACCCCGGTGTTTGTGACCTCGCTACTCGCGCCGCTGGCCGCGCTCGTCCTGTTCTGGCTCGGGCTGGCCCTGCGCCAGGCGCACAAGACCGATCCGGTCGGCCCGCGGCGCGCGGCCCGCAGCCGGCTCGTCCGGATCCTCGCCGATATCCAGCGCGCCGATCCCGCTGAACGCCGTGCCCTGCTGCTCTCGTGGCAACGCGAAAGCGCGCTCCTCTGGCAGGTCCCCCGCGCCGCGCCGCCCCCCAACGCGATCGCGGATCCCACCTGGAGCCGGTTGTGGGCCGAAGCGGATCAAGCCCTTTATGGAGCAGCCATGCCGCTGCCCGCGGACTGGGTGGCGCGAGCCCAGGAAGCGGTCGTCGCCAAGGCGCTGCCGACGTTCAAGCCCTGGCGGCTTTTCCTGCCCCAAAACCTGATGCCCTTTGCAGCGCTGATTGGCTGCGGGTTCCTGCTGGTCGGGACGGCGGCCTCCGTGATCGCCGCGTCAACTCCCGCAGCCGGTGATGCCCTGGGCGCGTACCGACAGGGAGATTTCGCCGCGGCGGAGAAGATCTGGCGCGCACGGCTGGCCGCGGCGCCGACCGACTGGATTGCGCGGCACAACCTGGGCCTCGCGCTCGCGCAGCAGGAGCGGACCGGCGAAGCGGTTGCCCACGCAGCGGCGGCCTTTGCGCAGCAGCCGAATCATCCCTCCGTAAAATGGCATCTGATCCTGCTGACGGAAAAGGCGGGTTTTGCCCCGAGCGCCTTCCTTCCGTTCCTGCAGGGGTCGGCGATGCCATCGATCGCAAGCCTTGGCTCTCCGGCCTGGTGGCAATGGGTGGCGATCGCCGGTGCCGCGCTGGCCGCCGCGGCGCTCGGCTGGGATATCTTCAACGCCTATGGTGCGAAACGCCGCGGCCATTACAGCGCGGCTGGCATCCTGCTCGCCGTAGCGCTCGTGGGCTGCTCGCTCGCGATCACCGCCTGGCGCCAGTACGGGCTCGCGGCCGACGCCCGCGCCGTGACCGTGGCGCGCAGTGGCACGCTCCGCTCGATTCCCACCGAAGCCGATACCTCGCAAAAGACGACCGCCCTCGCCGCCGGCTCGATGGCAATTGCGGACGACACTTTCCTGGGCTGGACCCACCTTCAGTTCGAGAACGGCCAGAGCGGCTGGGTCAGGAAGGAAGAACTCGTGGCGATCTGGAAGTAGCCGTAGGGGCGCAGCCTCGCCTGCGCCCTCAGAACGGTTCTATCACCGGGTGGGCGCAGGCAAGGCTGTGCCCCTACGAATCCAATTCCAACCCCTGGATTCGAAGACACATTCCTGGAGGGACGCCCTCCGTGGCGTCCTCAAACCCAAAACACGCCTCTGCCCGGCTACCGCGTCTCGAACCACTTCGACTCAACAGGTGCCGGTGAGCCCTCGGCGGCGGCAATTTCATCGAAGACCGCCGACGGGGTGCTCGCCACCCGAAACAGATCCATGTTCGAGGATCTGAAGAATTGGCCTGCCAGCATCCGCTCGAACTGTTGCAGCAGCGGATCATAAAATCCGTCCTGATTCAGGAAAACACAGGGCTTCCTGACCACCTCGAGCTGGCGCAGCGTCAGTATCTCCAGGATCTCCTCGAGCGTGCCCCAACCCCCGGGCAGCGCCACAAACGCATCCGCTCGCGTCTCCATCATCAGTTTCCGCTCACGCATCGTGATGACCGTGACCAGCTCGTCCGCCTCGGCATACGCGAGCTCCCGGAGTTTCATGAATTCGGGGATGATCCCCACCACGCGGCCGCCATTCTGCTTCACGGCCCGCGCCACCGCGCCCATCGTGCCCGTCCGACCTCCACCATAGATCAATCCCCACCCCCGCATGACCATCTCGCGCCCGAGTTCCGCCGCCGTGGAAAAATACTTCGGATCGATCCGGTCGCTGGAGGCGCAGTAGACGCAGAGCAGTTTGGTCATGGAATGCTGAAACCACGAATGGACGTGATTTGGCACGAACAAAAGCACAGTAATGCCGCCTGCCATTCGTGACTGAGCCTACTTTCCCTTATCTCGGCCGGCTGGCCCCTTCCCCGACCGGTTACCTGCATGTCGGCCATGCGCGGACCTTCTGGACGGCGGCCGAGCGGGCCCGTGCGGCCGGTGGCCGGCTGCTGTTGCGCAGCGATGATCTCGACCGGGCCCGCTGTCGGCCGGAATTTGTCGAGGCCATGCAGGAGGACCTTCGCTGGGTCGGTATCGACTGGGAGAACGGGCTCATTTCCCAGCTCGCCCGGGTGGACCGGCACCGGCTGGCGCTCGAGCAGCTGCATACCGCCGGGTTGATCTTCCCTTGCACCCGGTCACGGCGCGATGTGCAGGAGGCCGCCGGGGCACCCCACGAAACCGGCGGCATCGAGGACGAGCCGATCTACCCGCGGGCCTTCCGGCCGGCCCCGGATGCCCCGCTGCCGCCCCTCGGCCGGCCGGTCACCGTCAACTGGCGGTTCCGCGTCCCCGATGACGAACCGATGCACTTCATGGATCTGGCCGCTGGCGAACAACAGGCCGTCGCGGGACGCGACTTCGGCGATTTCCTCGTGTGGCGCAAGGACGACACCCCGAGTTACCAGCTGGCCACGACAGTGGACGACGCGGAGCTCGGCATCACCGAGGTCGTGCGCGGCGCCGATCTTATCCGGAGCACGTTCCGCCAGCTCCTGCTGTTTCGCGCCCTCGGCTGGCAGCCACCACGCTATTTTCACGCTCCGCTGATGCTGGATGAGCGCGGCCGCCGGTTGGCCAAGCGGCATGATTCGCTCGCATTGCGCACCCTGCGGGCTCGCGGCGAATCCCCCGCCTCCGTCCGGCGGCTCTTCACCAACGGATGATCCGCCACCTGTCGCTGCAACGCTCAACCTCACGATACCGAGCATACTCCCCCGCGCGATTCGATGTCGCAGGTGCGACATGGAATCGTCGGGTCCCATTGCTTCCGGATCAGAGGCTCGGCGGCGAACGACGGTCGTGCCATGCTTCCGAACTTGCTTCCGCTCTGGATGCATTCCAGCCATGCCATGACGTGGTGAACAACGCTCCTGTCATTGGCGTGGTGAACGTCTCCGATCGCGCGAGCGCCGGAGTCTACGAGGATGTCCCTGGCAAGGCCTGCGTTGCGCTTCTCCGCGAATGGCTCGCCACGGCATTCGAGGTCGACTACCGCGTGGTCCCCGACGAGCGCGAGGCGATTGAGGCGGAGCTGCGCCGGATGGCCGATGTGGCCGGCTGCTGCCTGGTGGTGACCACCGGGGGCACGGGGCCCGCGCCGCGGGATGTCACGCCCGAGGCGACCGCCGCCGTGTGCGGGAAACTGATGCCGGGGTTCGGTGAACTCATGCGGGCGGCGTCGCTGCGCCACGTGCCGACGGCAATCCTTTCGCGCCAGACCGCCGGCATTCGTGGTCGAACCCTGATCGTGAATCTCCCGGGACGGCCGAAGGCGATCCGCGAGAACCTCGAGGCGGTCTTCCCCGCGATTCCCTATTGCATCGATCTTATCGGCGGGCCGCGGCTCGAAACGAATGAGTCGGTGATGAAGGTCTTTAGACCCAAGCCCTGAAGCTGATTCAGGGATTCAGTATTGGATTCGTAGGGGCGCAGTCTTGCCTGCGCTCACCTGCTTCATTGAACGGTTCTGGGGGCGCAGACGAGGCTGCTCCCCTGCGGCTGCGTGGTTCAACGAAAGGCTCAAGGATGCGCATCTGAGTCAAAGTCGACGGCGCCGCATCCTCACGCGCCGGGAATCGCCAAATCGTAGTCGAGGAGGTTGCGACTCGCGGGGATCGGAACACGTTTCGACGGGTTCGATTCGCGCGGTGCGATTTCCGAACCCCGAACGCCATGCCCTACCTCACAATCCAGACGAATCTTCCCCTCAACAAGCGCGCGGAACGCGCGATCTTGAAAAATGCGTCGATGCTGGTGGCGGAGCAGCTGGAAAAGCCCGAGAGCTTCGTGATGGTCGCGCTCACTGCCGACACCCCGATGCTGTTTGCCGGCAGCGACGAACCCGTCGCGTTCCTGGAACTCAAGGCCGTCGGGCTGCCGGCGCGCAAGACCAAGGATCTTTCCGAAGCACTTTGCCAGCTGCTCGAGGGCCACCTCGGAATCCCACGGGATCGCGTCTACGTGAAATTCATCGACGTCAAGGGATCCATGTGGGGCTGGAAGGGCGACACGTTCTGAGGAGGCACGGCCTCAGACAAGACCAGGGACCAAGGACAAAGGACCAAGAACTAAGGACTGAGGACCAAGAGACATCCCGAAATGGTGCAACGACCATCGGCGCCATCTGAGATCTCAAATCTGAGATCTCAAATTACAGATCCGACCCGTCAGAGCTCCGTGTACTTGTCCGCACGACCCCGCGCCTTCTCGACCGGGTACTTGAGCGCGTTGGCAGCCATCTTCGCCTCAATCGAGGCGGCGACGTCCAGCCCCGTGATGTTGGCAAACTCCAGCGCGTAGATCACGATGTCGGCCAGTTCATCCGCAATCCGCGCCCGTTTCGCGGGTTCCCTGGCCACGGCATGGGATTGCTCGGGGCCGGACCAGAGGAAATGCTCCATCAGCTCTCCTGACTCCGCCGCGAGGGCCATGCTGAGGTTCTTGGGGCTGTGGAACTGCTCCCAGTCGCGCTCGTGGACGAAGGCGAGGATCCGCCGGCGAAGCTCGGCGACGGTGGTGGCGGAATCGGAAAGCGGGGCCATGCCCGCAGGATGAGTCCGGTTCCGCCGCAGGCAATCTTCGAGCAGTTCGGCTCCTGGCCATCCGGACCGGACAACCTCGGAGCCCTTCGCTCCCCGCGTCCCCTGATGTAAGCGCCCGCCCCGGGCTGCATTTTCCAGGGAATCAGCCGGCGAGCCACTTGCGTGTCGTGATCACGACACGCAAGTGGCTCAGGCAGGATCACAGCCGATCCACGCCCCGCGCCTGGCCGCGTACCCTGAACCAGCCGTGCGTAGCCCGGAAAACCACGAACGGCGATCATTTCACTTCAGGCTTGGCATGCCGGCTGCAATATGCAGGGTGACCTGCGTTCTCAATGACCGGATACGTCCAGCATCAACTTCGCCGCGCTCGCGCCGCCTTTACGGTCGGCTGCCAGCAGCGCTGCGTCGTCATGATGCGCCCGGTCGTTGTCTCCGTCTGGATTAAAGCAACCGACACGGGCCATCTGAACTGACCTCTCCGTTATTCGGAAGCGTTCAGTTCCTGAAGCCCGGCGGTTCTCCCGACCTGCCGAGGAAACGCTTCCCTCCATTTCCTCCGATGAACACAACCCTACTCCCCCAGCCCACCCGGGCTTCCAAGGCCGTGAAGCGCCCGTCCTCCGACGTGTACTTCCAGCCGAGCTACGACTGCCAGGAACGGCGCGGGGCGATGAAACTCACGGTCTACGTGCCAGGGGTCGAGTCCTCCGGGGTCGAAATTGAGGCCCGCGGCGGCGATCTCACGGTGACAGCGCGGAAGCCGCACCCCGTGCGGGTCAACTTCAATGCGCTGCACCTGGAGCACGTCCAGCGCGACTACCAGCTCCGGCTGCGGCTCGGCACGAGCTTCGATTATGGGGCGATGCACGCCGAGATGAGCCATGGCGTGCTCACTGTGACGCTGCCCAAGCGTCCCCTGGAAGCGCCCTCGCGGCTGGCCCGCGTCGCCTGAGCGTTTCGGCGCCACCTTCGGGTGCGACGAATATAACGAGACAAGCCGCGCCGGACAGCGCGGCTTGTCCTTGGTCCCTGGTCCTTGGTCCTCAGTCCCAAGTCCATGGTCGCTGCCCGCTCAGGTCTTCGCCACGGCCGATTCCTTTGCCACCGCGGCTGCTGACGTCCCCTCAAGATGGACCGTCCTGTAGCCACCGATCGCCCGGAAATAGATCATGATGCAGAGGTAGATCACCGCCATCGTCATCGGGATGAACGAATCCGCCTTCAGCGTCATCCGGTCGCCCACACGATCAGCTGCGATGATGGCTTCGTCCGCCGGCGTCTTCGTCGCCGCCGCCTTGGCGTCGGCCAGTTTCTTGCCATCGATCGCAAAGACTTCGGAGAAGAACAGGAACTTCGACGGCGCGGGGGCCTTCACCTGCTCGTAAACCGCAGGATTGGTCTCCTGCAGCTGCTCGGCCGTGAACCGATCCTTGCCATAACCGAGTCCCGGGCCGCCGATCAGCCCGGCGGACAGCATCCCTGCTCCGCCCATGATCGAAATCGCCACCGCGCCGGTCCGGGGATAACGGTCCGAGACCACTGCCAGCATGGTCGGCCAGAAAAACGTCTTGCCGATCGCGTAGATGGTCAGCGCGACGAACGCCATCAACACGGTCTGGACACCGCTCGTGAGCTGGAGCCCGATGGCCGCCAGGACCGAGCAGACGAAGAGCAGCGCCACCGGCGAGAGCCCGATCCTCGTCTCGATGAAGTGGGCGCAGAACCGCAGGCTGAACATGACGGCCGAGGTCCAGATCAGCAGCCATTTGCCCTGTTCCGAGGTAAAGAGATTGCCCGTGATGTTGGCAATCCAGCCATCGGTACCAAGCTCGACGGCGCCGACGAGGACATGGGTGACAAAGAGTACGAAGAGCAGGATCGAGCCGATCGAGAATCTCGTGATGACGCCGACGATGATGAGGAGCACGCCACCAAGGCCGTAGGCGACGCCTTCCGGCAGCCCGAGCGGACCGGAGAAGAACAGGGTGAGCAGATAACACACCACCAATGCGCCAAGCAGGCCCACATCCTTGAACATCTCGCCGAGCTTGGCGCCCTTTTCGGAGGCTTCCGATTTCGGCATTTTCTGTCCGAAGAACATCACGCCGTAGGCGATGGTCGGCACGAGATAGAGCGCCAGCTGGACCTTCCAGCCAATTTGCATCTTGTCGTCGAGCACCCAGCCCACGGCGGCCCCGGCGACAATGCCGGCCGGCCAGCTCGCGTGCAGAATGTTAAGGAAATGGGTGCGGTTTTGCGGGAAAATCGTCGCCACCAGGGGGTTCGCGACGCCCTCGAGCGTTCCGTTCGCGAGCGCGAAGATGAACATGCCCCAGGTGAGCATCTGGTAGGCATTGTCCGGGCTGGTTGCGCCGAACGTCACGAAGGCGGAGAGCACGTGCATCGCAAACGCCGCGATCACGAGCTTGCTGTAGCCGATGATATCGCAGACGACGCCGCCGATGATGATGCCGAAGCAGAATCCGGTGAAACCTGCACCGGCTATGGCTCCCAGCTGAGTGGCGGTGAAGCCGAATTCAGCGCCCCAGTTGTCGAGAATGCCGCCGCGGATGCCAAAGCCCATGCCGGCGGCGAAAATGGCCATGAATCCGGCCCACAACAGCCGCTTGGCATTGGGGACGATGGCCGCGTTGCTCACTTGAACGTTACTCATAGGGTTATCAGCGGATGGTTGAAGTTGGCCCCTTCGGCTGGCAGACCGCTTTCAAGAAAATGGAGGCTGGGGCCATTGGGGAGGAGAGAAAGCGGGACGCGCGACGTTGAGCCGGGCGACCATCGCCGGCAAGGACGCAGTTGCATCTAACGACGAGCACGCAGCCGGCCCGGCCGTCCGGACGACTCACGCCGCGATCCGTCTGCCGCAAACCAGCGGCAATCGGTCCACCTCATCCGAACCGGGTCCGACCAAGCCGGCCTTCACTGTGGACCTCCGCGGCAAGAGCCATGGTGATTTTTCAGGAGCGCGAGACCGCACGCGCCCCGATGGTGCTGCATTATTTTTCCTGGCAAACTCATGGCACAATTTTTCCCGCACCCGGTCTCCAACTTCACGCCATCATGCCGTACGAGATGCCACACTTCCGTCCACCACCCCTACCGGAACCCGCTCCGGTCGTGCACGTGGTCGCGCAGGAGGACGTCCAGTGGAATCGGCCCGTCGTCTTCAAGGCACCCCCGCTCGAGGTCGATCCGAACCTTTTCCTGCCTGCGAAGCTCACCGACGTCTTCCGGGAGCTCAATCCCGCCCGTCGGTAGATTTGGTCGGTCACCGCCCGCGCCCCCTCTGATTTTGGCCGGTCCGCTTAATCGAACACCACCGTCTTGTTCCCGTAAACCAGCACCCGGCCCTCGAGATGCCACCGGACCGCCTGCGCCAGCACGGTCCGTTCGAGATCCCGGCCTTTCCGGATCAGTTCGTCGACCCCATGCCGGTGGGTCACCTGCACGACGTCCTGGTGGATGATCGGCCCCTCATCGAGATCCTGCGTGGCGTAATGCGCCGTCGCACCGATCAGCTTCACGCCGCGCGCGTGGGCCTGATGGTACGGCTTGCCGCCGGCAAATGCCGGCAGGAACGAGTGGTGGATGTTGATCACTGGCACGCCCAGCTTTGCCAGAAAGTCCGCCGACAGCACCTGCATGTAACGCGCCAGCACCACCAGCTGCACGCCCAGCCCCGCCAGCAGCGCCAGCTGCGCCGCCTCGCCCTGCGGCTTCGTCGCCGCCGTGACGGGCACATGGTGAAACGGCAGCCCATAACCGCGCGCGGCATCGCCGAGGTCGGGATGGTTGCTCACCACCGCCGCCAGCTCGCCCGCGAAGTCGCCCGCCTTCCAGCGCAGCACCAGATCGTGGAAGCAATGATCCGCCTTCGAGACGAACACCGCGACCTTCGGCCGCTCGATCGAGGCCAGCACCCGCACCTCCATGCCCAGCTGCCCGCGCGCAAACCCGACGAACTCCGCCTCGGCCGCCGCCAGCTGCGCGATCCCCGGCCGGTTCTTCTCCGCCGCCGGCTCCCATTCCACCCGCTGGAAGAACACTCCGGCCTCCCGGTCGCGGTGCTGATCGGCATGGAGGATGTTGCCCCCGCGCTCGAAAATCCAGCCGGCCACCCGCGCCACCAGCCCCGGCTGGTCGGGTCCGTGCAAGAGTGCGATGAGCCGGGGCGTCTCCATGGTGCTTCAGCCCACCAGGGTCACGTTGCCCTTGTACCGCTGGATTGGCCGGACGCCGACTTCCTTGTGCTTCAGCGCCCGGATTCCATCAACCGCCGCCAGCGCCCCCGTGATCGTCGTCATGATGCACACGTTGTGGGCATAGGCCGCCGACCGGATCGCATTCTCGTCGCGCCGCGGAATCATCCCGCCCGGCGTGTTGATCACCATCTGAATCTCCCCGTTCTTGATCAAATCGATCGCGGTCGGCCGGCCCTCCTGAATCTTCGCCAGCTTCCGCACCGTGACCCCCGCGTCGGAGAGCGTTTTCGCCGTACCGCTGGTGGAACAGAGCGTGAACCCGAGCTGTTCGAGCCCGCGCGCAATCTCCACCGCCCGCTGCTTGTCGCCGTCCTTGACCGAGAGAAACACGTTGCCCTTCACCGGCAGCCCGGGCTTCGCCGCCGCCTGCGCCTTCGCAAACGCGATCCCGAGATCGTCGTCGAGCCCCATCACCTCGCCCGTCGACCGCATTTCCGGCCCGAGCGCAATCGTGGCGCCGGGGAACCGCACGAAGGGGAACACCGCCTCCTTCACACACCAGTGCTTCGGCGTCTGCTCGCGCGTGAACCCGAGCTCAGCGAGGGTCTTTCCCGCCATCACCTTCGCCGCCAGCTTCGCCAGCGGCACGCCAATCGCCTTGGCCACGAATGGCACCGTGCGCGAGGCCCGCGGATTCACCTCCAGCACGTAGAGCTGCGCATCCTTGATCGCGAACTGCACGTTCATCAGCCCCACCACCTTCAGCTCCCGCGCCAGCTCGTGCGTCGCCTGCCGCACCGTGTCCAGCATCGCTGGCGGCAGCGTGTGTGGCGGCATCACCATCGCCGCATCGCCCGAGTGCACGCCGGCATACTCGATGTGCTCGAGCATCCCGCCAATCACCGACACCCGGCCATCGCTGATGCAATCGACGTCGAGCTCGATCGCATCCTCCAGGAACTTGTCGATCAGCACCGGCTTGTCCGGCATGACGTCGAACGCCTGCCGCACCACCCCGCGGAACTCCTCCTCGTTGTACACGATGAACATCCCGCGGCCGCCGAGCACGAACGAGGGCCGCAGCAGCACGGGAAACCCGACCTCCTGCGCAAAGGTCAGCGCGTCGGTCTCGTTCATCGCCGTCCGGTTCGCCGGCGACTTCAGCCCGAGCTTGTCGAGGATTGCCGCGAACTGCTTCCGGTCCTCCGCCATGTCGATGCTCTCGGGCGACGTGCCGATGATGTTCACCCCGTTCGCCTTCAGCGCACTGGCCAGGTTGAGCGGCGTCTGCCCGCCGAACTGCACGATCGCGCCGTCGCACTGCTCCTGCTGGTAAACCTCGAGCACATCCTCGAGCGTCAGCGGCTCGAAATACAGCCGGTTGCTGGTGTCGTAGTCGGTTGAGACCGTCTCCGGGTTCGAGTTGACCATCACGCTCTCGCAGCCGAGCTCGCGCAGGGCGAAGCTCGCGTGGACGCAGCAGTAGTCGAACTCAATGCCCTGGCCGATCCGGTTCGGACCCCCGCCGAGGATCATGATCTTCCGCTTCCCGGTCGGCGGCAGCACTTCGCTCTCGTCACCGTAGCTCGAGTAATAATACGGCGTGAACGCCTCGAACTCCGCCGCGCAGGTGTCGACGAGCCGGAAGGTCGTGGCGATCCCGCGCCGCTTGCGCTCCGCCCGCACCGCCGCCAGATCACTGCGCAGCAAGTGCGCCAGCTGCAGATCCGAGAAGCCAAACTGCTTCGCCCGCCGGAATGCCACCGTGTCGATCCCCGACAGGGTCCGGCCGCGCAGCTCCTCCTCCATCTCATGGAGCTCCCGCAGCTGGTGCAGGAACCACGGGTCGATCTTCGTCAGCTCGAAGATCCGCTCGACCGTGTAGCCGGCGCGAAAGGCGTGGCGCAGGTAATAGATTCGCTCCGCGTTCGGCGTGCCCAGCTTCGCATTAATCACCTTTTCCTCCACCAACTCGTCACTGCCATGCCGGCCGCCGCCGCCGAAACCGCGCGCCCCCGTCTCCAGCGAACGCAGGCATTTCTGCAGCGACTCCTTGAAGGTCCGGCCAATCGCCATCGCCTCGCCCACCGACTTCATCGCCGACGTCAGCGTGGGATCCGCATCCGGGAACTTCTCGAAGGTGAAACGCGGGATCTTCGTCACCACATAGTCAATCGTCGGCTCGAAGCTCGCCGGCGTCAGCCGCGTGATGTCGTTCCGCAGTTCATCCAGGGTGTAGCCGACGGCCAGCTTGGCCGCGATCTTCGCGATCGGGAAACCCGTCGCCTTGGAGGCGAGCGCCGAGGAACGGGAGACGCGCGGGTTCATCTCGATCACCACCATCCGGCCGGTTTCGGGATCGACCGAGAACTGGATGTTGGAACCGCCGGTCTCGACACCGATCTCCCGGATCACCGCAAAGGAGGCGTCGCGCATGACCTGATACTCCTTGTCCGTGAGCGTCATCGCCGGCGCCACGGTGATCGAATCGCCGGTGTGCACGCCCATCGGGTCGAAGTTCTCGATCGAGCAGATCACGACGCACTGGTCCTTGTGATCCCGCATCACCTCCATCTCGAATTCCTTCCAGCCGAGCAGGCACTCCTCCACCAGCACCTCGTGGACCGGCGACAGGTCCAGACCGTTGGCGACGATCCGCTCGAATTCCTCCCGGTTGTAGGCGATCCCCCCACCGCTGCCACCGAGCGTGAATGACGGCCGGATGATCAGGGGAAACATCGCCAGCTCCTCGGCCGCGACCCGCGCCTGCTCCATCGATCGGACCGTCCGCGAGCGTGCCACATCGAGCCCGATCTTCAGCATCGCCTGCTTGAACAGCTCCCGATCCTCCCCCTTCGCAATCGCCGCCGGCTTCGCCCCGATCATCTCGACGCCGTACTTTTCCAGAATCCCCTGCTGGTGGAGCGCCATCGAAAGGTTCAGCGCCGTCTGTCCGCCGAGCGTCGGCAGCAGCGCCGAAGGCCGCTCCGCCGCGATGATTTTCTCCAGGATCTCGACCGTCAGCGGCTCGATATAGGTCACGTCTGCGAACTCCGGGTCGGTCATGATTGTCGCCGGGTTCGAATTGACGAGGATCACACGGTAACCCTCTTCCTTCAACGCCTTGCATGCCTGGGTGCCGGAATAGTCGAACTCGCAGGCCTGGCCGATGACGATGGGGCCGGCGCCGATGATGAGGATCGACTTGAGGTCGTTGCGTTTGGGCATGGGCGTGGATTTCGGCGAGGGTTGCGAGCGGTGAAACCGGCCGCAAGCGGGAAAAGGGTCAGCGCGAAATCCAGTAGGCCTCCGGCGAGTAGGTCAGGTCTCCGAACAGCAGGTCAGACCCTGGCAGGTCAAATCGAACTGCCCTACAGCGGGCCCACAGCGCCAACGGCGCGACAGCATTCCAGCCTGGGCCAGCGGCCCAGGAACTTCGTTGGACCTTGTCCAGGACTGAAAGCCCGTTCCATCTGAATGCTCGGATCGATGAATCGGGCCTTCAGCCCTGAGATTTTTCGGTACGGAATCCTGGGCCGTTGGCCCAGGCTGGGATGGAACGGGCCTTGGGCCCTCCGGCCCTCCATGAATGCGTTCATCCCCAATCCGGCCCGACCCGCCTACCCGCCCAGCCGGCTGATGTCGATTCCGAGTACCTTCGCAGCGGCCGCCTTGTCGTTCCGCGAGGCGTGCAGCACCATGTCGATGTACTGCTTTTCCTGGCCGGCCAGATACTCCGCCAGCGGGGGCCAGTGCTTCAACTCGCGCAACCGGAGCGGCAGCTGCTGCGAGGTCACGACCCGGGTCTCCGTCGTCGCGGCGATCTTCGAGACCACCTGCAGGAGCTCGACCAGGTTTCCCGGCCAGTGGTACGCCGCCATCACCGCCAGCGCATCCGGCGTAAACTCGATCAGCGTCGCGTCGAACTGCGGGTTCGCCGACTGTGCCGCATAGTGCTTCACCAGCAGCGGGATGTCCTCCGTCCGCTCCCGCAGCGGCGGCATCTGCAGCGGCAGCGAGGCTACCCGGTAGAACAACTCGTCGTGAAACTTGCCCTCGTCCACCAGCTGCTCGAGATCGACGCTGGTCGTGCAAATCAGCCGGAATCCGTGCGCGGTATTGCGCAGCACGCTCACGAGTTCCTTCTGCACCGGCGGCGTGAGGCACTGCAGGTGCTGGAGGAACAGCGTGCCATCCTTCGCCTGCTTCACCCATGCTCCGCCCTCGCCGTTCTGCCCCAGGAGCCCTTCGCGAAAATTCATTTCCGAGCTCAGCGAGCAGTCGATCCGCACCAGCGCCGACTCCGGCGCGCCACTCGCCGCGTGCAGGATCTCCGCCACCGCGTTCTTCCCCGTCCCGTTCTCCCCGATCAGCAGCACCGGCGTCCGCACCGTTGAAAGCTTCTTCACCTGCGTGATCAGCTTCGTCAGCCGCGGACTGCGCCCAATCAGCCGGCTGTCGATGTCCTCCGGCTTGATTCCGGGCGGCGCCCCCGCGGCCGCCCGCTCGGCCTGGAACTTCCGGAACTCGAGCCCGCGCCGCAGCGTCGCAATCAGCTCGTCCACCCGAAACGGCTTCTGCAGGTAATCGAACGCGCCATATTTCAACGCCTGCACCGCGCTCTCGGTCGAGGCATAGGCCGTCATGATGATCACCACCGCCGTCGGATCGTAGAGCTTCAGCTGCTTCAGCAGCGTGATCCCGTCCATCGGCTTCATGTCGATGTCCGCCAGCACGAGATCGTACTTGTCCGCCTTGTAGCGCACGAGCGCCTTCTCCCCGTCGGTGGCGAAGGAGGTCGCAAAGCCCGTGGGCTGGATGACGGCCTCGAGCATCTCATGGATGGACACGAGGTCGTCGACGATGAGGACGGCGGGCATGAAGCAGTGGAACGAGGCCGCGGACGATTCGGCAGCCTGACGGCAATGTCAAACCGCCCGAACGGCGCGCCTACTGCAGACCGCCGGCCACGGCGCCGAGCTGGAAGATCGGCAGGAACATGGCCATGACGATGCCGCCGACCACCACGCCGAGGAAGACAATCAGCAGCGGCTCAATCAGCGACGTCAGCGCGGCGACCGTCGCCTCGCACTCCACATCGTAGAAATCGGCAATCTTGTTCATCATCCCGTCCACGTTGCCGGTGGATTCGCCGGCCTTCACCATGTGCTTCATCATCGGTGGGAAAAACGGGTTCGCCGCGAGGACCTCGGAAACCTGGCCGCCCTGGCTCACGTGCTTCGCGATCTCCTCACAGGCGGCCTCGACCTGGGTCTTGCCGCTGGCGGCCGACACGATCTCGAGGGTGCGCAGGATCGGCACGCCGGAGCGAATCAGCGTCGCATAGGTGCGGCAGAACCGGGAGAGGGCGATCTTGTGGATCAGGTTGCCGAAGATCGGCGCCTTCACGAGGAAGTTGTCCTTCGCCTTCCGGCCGTTCGGTGTAGCGACAAATTTGCCAACGATCCAGTAGATGGCATAGCAGCCGATACCGATCGCCCACCAGTAGGCCTTCATGAAGTCCGAGAGATCGATCAGGAACTGCGTCGGCGCCGGCAGCTTGGCCCCGAAATCCGCGAACATCGCCGCGAACACCGGAATCACGAAGATGAGCAGCACGTTCACCAGCGCGATCGCCAGGCCGATGACGGCGATCGGGTAGGTCATCGCCGACTTGACCTTCTTGTTCAGCTTGACCGTCGACTCGAAGTAGCCGGCCACCTTCCCGAGGATTTCTGCGAGTCCGCCCGAGGCCTCACCGGCCTCCACCATCGAGCAGAACAGGGTGTTGAACGATTTCGGGAACTTCTTCACCGCGGAGGAGAAGGAATTGCCCTGCGAAATGTCGGAACGGACGTCCCGGATGACGATCCGGAAGACCGGGTCCTCGGTCTGATCCTGCAGGGCCTCGAGACACTGGACGAGCGGCAGTCCGGCGGTGAGCAGCGAGGCGAGCTGCTGGGTGAACATGGCGAGCTCGCCGAGCGGGAGCTTGTAGACCTTCGACTTCTTCTCGAGCGCCTTCTGCTTGGCGAGCGCCTGGGCGGCCCTGACGCTACCACCTTTTTTCTGCGGGCCTTCGGAGCGAGTTTGGGCCGGTCCGGCCGCGGCGGATGTGAGCAGTGCCATGCGGCGAGACATAGCAGCGGCCCCCTCGCCGGCAATCCCTTTTCCCAGGGGCTCCCGGTAAAAACCCGGTTAGAAATACGTACTGGTGCGGGCGGACGGAATCGAACCGACGAGACCTGCTTGGAAGGCAGGAGTTTTGCCACTAAACTACGCCCGCGAGGCGCAGGCACGCAGCTTCGCCGCGGTTGCCCGGCGGTCAAGTGAGATTGCTGCGATGAATCAGGCTGCCGCAGGGACGCAGCGCCCGCCGACCCGTTACCCATTCGGGCGTAGGGGCGCAGTCTTGCTGCGCCCACAGGCCCGATCAGTTACCGGTTCGACCGTGTCGGCCGATGAGGATGCGGCACCCCCGCCGCGTAAACGGTTTCCAGAACGCATTGCGCCGGTCAGAGACACGGCGCTACCAACGCCGCGGGGGCGCCGCGGCGCCATCGAGGATTGAATCAACGAGGTTGACTTCACTTTCCAGGAGACGCCTGGGCCCACCGGGACGAAATAAGTAAGATCACGCCTGACCGGACGCTCGCCAACCCCGGTCGGCCACCCATGCTGCCGACATCCAGCAATTCATGTCCGCCACCGAGCAACTCGCCCCATCATTGGTTGAGCCGGCCGCGGGTTCTCCCGCGCCCCACACGCCCGGCCATCCCACCGAGATCAAGACCCGCATCGAGCTGGTCAAAATGGCCTATGACGCGCTGGTCGGCGGCACGGTTTCCTCGCTGGCGACGGCCGTGATCTTCGCCGCCGCGTTGAGCACGCAGTTTACCGAACCCGTTGTCTGGTGGTGGCTCGCCGCGGTTGTCGGCGTTTGCCTTTATCGCTTCGCGATCGCCGCCGCCTTCAAGCGCGCCAAGCCAACCGACGCGGAGTTCTCCAGCTGGGGGCTCCGCTACGTCATCGGCACGACCGCCTCCGGTCTCGCCTGGGGAGTGAGCACCTGGCTGTTTCCAACCATGACCTCGGGCAACCCGCTCGGCATCGTCCACGTTTTGCTGCTCGCAGGGCTCAGTGCAGGCTCGACCCGGATGCTGCTGCCGATGCGGAAGGGCAGCATCGCCTATCTGGTCGCGATCCTCGGGCCGCTCGCCCTGCGGCACCTGGCCCAGGGCGATGTCATGGGGTTCACCATCGCAGCATGCGTCGTGATTTACGCGGTCTACATCATCTCGGCCACGCTCCACAATCATCGCACGCTCTCCAACGCGATGGTGTTGCGGTTCGAACGGGAGGAACTGGTCAACGAACTCACGGCCGACAATGCCCGGCGCGAATTCCGCGAATCCGAACTGCGGGAAGCGCGGGAAAAGGCGGAATCCGCCAGCCGTGCCAAGGGCGAATTCCTCGCGACCATCAGCCATGAAATCCGCACGCCGATGAACGGCGTGCTCGGCATGCTCCGAGTCGTGCGCGACACCCAGCTGACGCCCGAGCAGCGGGGCTACCTCAAGACCGCGGCCGATTCCGCCGAGTCGCTGCTCCTGCTTCTGAATGACGTCCTTGACTTCTCCAAGATCGAGGCCGGCCGACTCGAGCTCGAGCATGCGCCGTTCCCCCCTGCGACCATGGCGAAGGCCGTGAGCGATCTCCTGCACGCCCGCGCCCGCGACAAGGGGCTGCAACTCGAGCTGCATCTCGGCGAAAACCTCCCCGGCGCCATCATTGGCGACTCCACCCGGCTGCGGCAGATCCTGGTCAATCTCATCGGCAACTCGATCAAGTTCACCGAACGCGGCCGGGTGGATTTGAACGTCGCCTGCGTCGAGCGCACGGCGACCAAGGCCATGCTGCATTTCACCGTCACCGACACCGGAATCGGGATGAGTTCGGCCGCGCTGGACAAACTGTTCAAGCCCTTCACCCAGGCCGACAATTCGATGAGCCGCCGCTATGGCGGGACGGGCCTTGGGCTCGCCATTTCGCTCCGGCTCGCCCAGGCCATGGGCGGAGCGCTCCAGGTGCAGAGCACGCTCAACCAGGGTTCAACCTTCCGGCTGATCCTTCCCTGCGACCTGCCGAACGTCGCGGCAATGCCCCGGACCACCGAAGAACCCCGCTTCGTGACGCCATCGCTGCGGGGACGCGTGCTGGTCGTCGAGGACGATTCCGTCAACCAGCAGGTGATCGATCTCTTCCTGAAGAAGCTGAGTGTCACCCCGAAGTTCGCGCCCGATGGCGAGATGGCGATCACAGCTGCCACCGCCGAGACGTTCGACGTGGTGTTGATGGACTGCCAGCTGCCGGGAATCGACGGGCTGGAGGCGACCCGGCAGATTCGGGCCAAGCTCGGCAAGACGCCGCTGAAGATCATCGCGCTGACCGCCAACGCCAGCACCCACGTGCGCGAGGCATGTCTGGCCGCCGGCATGGACGATTTCCTGAGCAAGCCAGTCCGATTCGAATTGCTCGCCGGCGTGCTCCAGCGGCACCTGCCCGCAGCCTGAACGGGGCCCAGGTTTCGCCGCACTTCACCGCCTCACCGCTTGGACAGTCTCACGGTCTCACCGTCTCACGGCTTCACCGTCTCACCGAATCCTCAGCCCTTCCAGAGCTTGAAATCGCGCAGGCTCGAGCCGCCGATGAACTCACGCAGGATCGAGTTGTCGGGCACCCCCTCCGGCGGCAGCGGCAGGAACCATTGCAGGAAGGCCAGGAGCCGGCGGGCCTCCATCTTCGCCGCCGTGCCCGGCGCCACCTGACGCAGCAGCGGCTCGGCGAGCGGGCGGAGCACCGAGAGCTCGTAGGCCAGCGCCGAGTTGAACATCACATCGGCATTTTCCTGATAGGGAAAGATGTGCAGCTTCTCGCCCCGCCGGACCGATTCCCAGCGGTTGATCGTCTCGGTCGCATCGTAGCCGCGATCCCGGGCATCGCGCACAATCCGCCGGATCAGCCGCGTGTCCGTCGTCGCCACGCGGTTGTGGCGATCGAGGTTCAACTGCGTCAGCGCGGAGGCGTAAATCGAGAACGACTGCGCCGCCAGCACCGGCGGAATCAGCCGCGGATTCAGTCCATGAATGCCCTCCAGGATGATGATCTGCCCCGGTTCAAGCCGGATGACGTCCCCCGCCTCCTGCCGACCATCGAGGAAATTGTAGCGAGGCAGCTGCACCTCGCGTCCCGCCAGCAGCTGCTCGAGGTGCGCGCCGAGCTGGGCCAGCTCGAGGGCGTCAATCGTCTCGTAATCGAGCTCACCGGTCGCATCCCGCGGCGTCCGGCCGCGCTCGACGAAGTAGTTGTCGAGTTCGAGCGCGAAGGGCGACAGCCCGAGCGTGATGAGCTGCACCGCCAGCCGGCGGGCAAAGGTCGTCTTGCCCGAGGAAGACGGCCCGGCGATCAGCACGAGCCGCGCCCGCTCGCCTCGATCGGCCACCTGCCGGGCAATCTCGGCAATCGTCTGCTCATGGAGCGCCTCCGACACCAGGACGATCTCCCGGCTGCGGCCGGCCTTGATCGCGTCATCCAGCGCGCCGACGTTGGCGATGCCCAGTTTCTCCAGCCACGCGCCATACTGCCGGAACGCACCGAGCAGCTTGGGTGAGCCGGCGAGGGGCGTCGGCCGGAAGGGTGCGTGCTGGCGGGGATAGCTCAGCGCGAATCCGCCCGGCATCGACGTCAGCTCGAACCAGCGGAGGTAGCCGCTGGCCGGCACCATGAAGCCGTGCGTGTCGTCCGTGCAATTGCCGAGCTGATACAGGGTGATGGTCGGTTTGCGGCGGTGCCGCAGCAGCTGCGCCTTGTCATGGAAGCGCTGGCTTTCGAAGTGGGTGATGGCCTCGGGCACGGGCACGGTGCGGCGGGCGAAGGGAAGGTTTTCCGCCACCAGCCGGCGCATCTCCGCAGCCAGGGCCGTCAGTTCGTCATCGGTGAGCGGCGGTCGCCCGCGGACGGTGCAGTAGTACCCGCCGGAGGCGAGCGAATGGTCGATGAAAAGAGCCGCGGCCGGAAACAGCGCCGTAAAGGCCGCCTCGAGCAGGAAGGTGAGCGAGCGCCGGTAGATCCGTGCACCGTCGACCTCCGCAATCGTCACTGGACGTACGGCCGCCTCCATCGTCAGCGGATGCGTCAATTCCTGCAGGTCCCCGTTCACCACGGCGGCGACCAGGGGGGCGGGCAATTCCTCGCCGAGCGGCGCGAGCAGCGCCTCGATCGTCGCGCCGCGGGGCCCCCGCAGCGTGCGGCCATCGGGCAGGTGCAGTTCGACCGAATCGCTCGGTTCGACAAAGCGGCTGGATGTCATGGTGGCTCCAGCCTTGGGAATGCGTGCGGCATTGTCGACCGGATGCGGGGCTTCGAGCCTCATTCAGGGAAAGTGGGACTTGCATTCCTGGAGGGCCGTGCTCCGTCGCGGCATGGTGATCGATCCGCTGCGCAGTATGACTTCCCCGTCGGCTCTGTGGACGCCACGGAGGGCGTCCCTCCATGAAGGTCATTCCGAATCAGTCGTTCCGACCGAAAAGTGTGGACGACACCGCTCAGACCCGTTCCGCAGTCGCCGCCACGGCCGGCGACTCGGCCGGGGCAGGAAGCGCCACCGCCTGATCCGGTTCCCCTTGCCGCAAGGCTGGCGCGGATCTCAGCCGCCCGATCACCCACCGTCCCGCCCGGTTTCCCAGCACCGCCATGCTGGCCACCCAATAGAACGGATCCATCACGTAGTCCCAGCAATTCCTGCTCTCCAGCGCATGCAGGACGAAACCCAGCAAACCAACCAGCAGCAGAACCCCCAGCCGGTTGCCGAACGCCAACAACCCAACCGTCAGCGCCGCGAGCCCTCCCACCGCGCCCTCGCGCTCCCAGCCCCAGTAGTAGAGGTCGAATCCTCCTCCGAGCACCGGATAGACATACAAACCCGACCCCGCGATCGCACCAAAGATCCAGACCGCCCTCCAGTCCGCGGGCTTCAGCAACTCCACGCCGAACAGCCGCTGACCAAGCGCCGCCACGATCAGCCCCAGCACGGGCAGGCTGGGGTTCGGATAAAAGCTGAACGCGCGATTCCAAACCGGCAATCCGCCGAGCGGAAGCCACAACAGGAACCCGGCCACCAATCCACCGATGACCTTCAGCCACTGCTGGCGCAGCGGCAGCTTCAGCCGCGTGCCGAGCCCCAGCAGCACCAGCCACAGCACGCCAGTGGTAACGAGGACCGAGCCGACCGGCATATCGTCCGGATTCATGGGTGGGACATGTCGCGCGCGATCGTGCGGGCATCGAGCCACGCCAGGTTGAACATGATGTGGCGAATCCGCTCGCGCCGCCACGTGTAGGTTAGGTGGATCCGGCCACGCCGGTCCTCGGCGAGGTTGGGGTAGGAAAACTCCTCGTGCGGCTCCGCCTCGAGCATCGTCCCCGCCTCCCAGGTCCGCCCCTCATCGCCCGAAAGCGCGAGCCTCAGGTTCTCGCGGCCGCGTTCCGCGTCATTGTAGGCGATCAGGATTCGTCCGTCGCGCAACCGCAGCGCATCGACCGCCGCGTCCGGGTTGGGCAGCCCGGTCGGAAGCGCTTCCGACCAGGTCCAGCCATTGTCATCCGAATACGCGAGGTGGACGTTGCGATCCTCGCCGCGATCGCGCAGCAGCATCAGCACGCGGTCATCCTCCAGCGGCACGAGCACCGGCTGGATCAGCCCTGGCTGCGAGGCCAGGTTGCGGATCCGGTACTCCTCCAGCCCGCCGCCCGCGGCGGGAGTCAGCCAGAGCATCTGCGGAAACTTTGCCGCCATTTCATGGTAGATCGGCAGCCCGATCCGGCCATCCCCGGCGAAGATCGGCTTGTTCCGGACCAGCGAGCTGAGATTGAGAAACGGATTCAGCGTCAACCGCATACTCTCCCCCCAGGTGCGCCCCTCGTCGCGGGAGGTCGTCACATTCAGCGCGCTGCCCGACCAGCCGCCGACGGAAACGCTGACGTACACCAGCCAGAGCGTGCCCGTCGGATCCGCGAACGCGACCGCGTTGCCCACCTTCTTGATGACCCGATCCAGTTCGTCCTGCGCCTTCTCCCGATCCATCGTCCTGACTGGCGCCGTCCAGGCCGTCTCTCCGGCCGGCAGCCGCGAGGTGAACAGCGCCACGTCCGCCGCGCCTTCGCGCGATCCGCCATACCACACGGCCAGCAGGTCCCCGCTCGGGAGCGTGCAGATCGCGCTGCTGTGCGCCGAGGCAGTGTGCCCGGGCGGCGTAATCCAGCGGCGGGCAAAGACCGGGACGGCATCCGGCGCCGGGTTTGTCGCGCCGAACTGGGCGATCCGCGCCGGGGCCTCCGCGTCGGGCCGGTGGGTGACGTGCACCGTCACGAGCGCGGTCCCGACGGCCAGGCCGATTCCCAGCAACCGGCACCACGGTTTCATCCGATGATGCCGGCAGGTTCGGGCGGGGGCGGGAGCGGAGGGCATGGGGAGGTTTTCGGGCTAGGGTCCGCGGGACTGGGCAATCACCGCGGAACCCCGGTCATCCGGTTTGGGATTGTTCAGGAGAAGGTAGCGGGCGGTCTCGTAGAATGCGTCCGCCCAGGCCTGGTACTCCGCCGCGGTGGCCGGCGCCGGGGCATCGCCGGCGGGCGCGGCAAAATCAGCCCAGACCATGTCGTGCTGGCCGCCGCTGAGATGGCGCACCCCGTAATACGGCATCCGCACGACCCCAAGGGTGCGATCATTGTGATCGATGATGAAGGCGGTGTTGCTGGCCCCCCGGTCAATCTCCTCACGCGCCAGCAGATCGCGCCCGAATCCGGAATAACGATAGGGAATCCCCGCCAGCCCTGCCAGCGTCGGCAGCACGTCGACCATGGAGGCGACGGAATGAATCCGGCGCGGCTGCAGCCGACCCGGGGCGTAGAAGAGCAGCGGCACGTGATAACGGGTCAGATGGTTTCGGGTCCATGCCGGAGGGAAGAGCTCGCCCGCATCGCCGCCAATCCCGTGATCGCCCAGGAACACGAAGATCGTGTTCTCGAAATAGGCCGACTGCCGCGCCGCGGCGAAGTACTGCGCGAAGGCAAAGTCCGTGTAGCGGAACGCATTCAGCTCCTCCAGCGACTCGAACCCGTGCTGCCGCACCGCCTTGGCCGGAAGATCCAGGGGCTGGAACGGGCCGACATCCTCCGCGGGAATTGTGTACGGCCGGTGGTTGCCCGCGGTCTGGATGATGGCGAAGAAGGGCTTCGTCTCGCGGCGGAGCACCTGGTCGGCCGCCAGCAGCAGGCTCTTGTCGCTGATGCCCCACACGTCGACCCGCGGGGCATCGTAGCTATCCTCCTCATACAAACGCAGCCCGCGGATGTTGTTGGTCAGCAGCCCGCGGATGTTCGCCCAGCTGGTGCTGCCGCCCAGGAAGTAGAGTTTTTCGTAACCGGTGAATTCGTCGACGATCGTGTGCTGATCCACCATCGCGGGATTGCGGCTCGCCGTCCGCACCAGCGTCACGTCGGGGATGCCGGTGAGGAGCGCCCACACCCCCCGGGCCGTGCCGAAGTGCGGCGTGAAGCAATTGTCGAAGAAGACACCCTGCTCCGTCAGCCCGCGGAAAAACGGCGTGGTATCGAGGGGATTGCCCCACATCGAGCTCTTGTAGCCGCTGAACGATTCGCCCAGCACCAGCACGATATTGGGAGGCCGCGCCGGGATCGCGCCGCCCGTCGGGCCCACGCGGCGTTCAAAGACCAGCCGCTCCGGATCCGGTGCCGCGACCCCGAGGTAGCCGCTCATCCGCGCATAATGTGCGCGGACCTGCGGCAACTCGAATCCCGTGCTCCGGAAGCTGAGCGAACTCGTGAACGATTCCACCGGATTGAGCGCGAGGTGCGCCCCCGCCTCGCTGCGCAGTTCGAACGCATCGCTCCAGCGCAGCGGATACTGGCTGACGCGACCGTATATCGCCACCACCCCCACCAGGAACGTGGCCACCCACCACGCGATCCGGCCGCGGGACGAACTCGGCGGTGACACTTGTCCGGCCCAACCGTGGAGCCAGCGCACGGTGAACACGGCTGCCACGATGGCGGCCAGCATCAGCAGCGTCAGCCAGACCACGGGATAGCTCTCCCACACCATCCGGGCGGAAATCGAGGCATCGGCCAGGAAGCCCAGCGCGGATGCGTTCAACCGCTGGTGGAGATAGCGGTAGTGGAGAAAATCGGTGACGTAGAGCAGGATCAGTCCGCCGGCCAGCGTCCCAAGCAGTGTCTGCCAAAGCCGCCGGCCGAAGTTTCCCCGAAAGGGATCCAGGAACGGCACCCGGCCCAGCACCAGCAATGGCAGCAGCACGGCCGCCACCACGCGGGCGTCAAACCGGAAGCCCAGCGCAAACACCGGCCCCGCCACCAGCGAATCGTCTCCAAAGATCAGGAACGTCACGGCTCGCATCAGTGTCATCGCAAGCAGCGATGCCACCGCCATTGCGAGGATCCATCGAATCAGACGGCAGGGTGGCGACGGGAACGAAGGCAAAGGAGCGATGAAACGGGGAGCGACATCCACGGTCCGGTTGCCACAGCGCAGGCTGCGGGCTGGACCACGGCCGCCGACTCGGAAAGTTGATGCTGGAAGACACGCCCAGGGGGCGAGGACGCGTGATTACGCGCAGGGCTGGGGGGGCCGTCAATCGCGGATGCGCGGCCGGAGGCGCGCAGGAAACGATTGCCGCCATCGCCCCGAAATCGGACGCTCGGGCAGCTTCTGAATCGTCCTGTTCACCCCGCCGCCATGCGCCCTTACCCTGCTGTCCTGCTGGGACTCTGCCTTGCCGCTGCTGCCCTGGCTTCCGACAACTACGATCCTGCGCCCCAGGTCGAGCGTGCCGTCATGATCCCGATGCGTGACGGGATCCGCCTCGCGACCGATATCTACCGTCCGGCCCGGGACGGCCGGCCGGTGCCGGATCGGCTGCCGGTGATTGTGCATCGGACGCCCTACAACCGGCTTACCGGCACGCCGACGGACCGGCCGCCGGCGGAGGATGCCGCCTTCTTCACCCGGCATGGCTACGTGGTGGTGTTCCAGGATTGCCGCGGCCGATTCGCCTCGGAGGGGGTGTTCGAGAAGTACACCAGTGAGCCCGAGGACAGTTTTGACACCATTGCCTGGCTGCTCCGCCAGCCCTGGTGCAATGGCAAGGTGGGCATGCGCGGCTGGTCCTATGGCGGGCATGTCCAGGCTGCCGCGGCCAAGCTCAACCCGCCCGGCCTCGCCACCATCATCGTGACCGTCGGCGGCACCTCGAATGGCTGGGACCACGCCATCCGGCATCATGGCGCCTTCACCCTCAAGCAGCTCACCTGGGCGTTTCGGAACCTCGAGAGCGAAACCCCGGACCCCGTGGTGAAGGAGCGGATGCGGCGGGAAAACATCGCCGACTGGATCACGCGACTGCCCTGGCGCCGCGGACAGAACCCGCTCTCCGTCGCACCGGAATTCGAGGACTATGTCTTCAAGATGTGGACCCACTCCGACTACGACGACACCTGGAAGCAGATGGGCGTGAACTGGGTCGAGTATTACGATCAGACCGCGGACATCCCGATGATCCACGTCTCCGGCTGGTACGACAACTACTGCCGCACCGCGATCGACAATTACGTAGGACTGTCGCGGCTCAAGCAATCACCGGTGCGGCTGCTGCTCGGACCCTGGACCCACAGCGGGCCGGAGACCACCAGCGCCGGTGACGTGGAGTTCGGTCCCGCCGCCGCCATTCCCGACTACCGGCGCGAATGGCACCTGCGCTGGTACGATGCCTTCATCAAGGGCGAAGCCAACGCCATGCTCCACGAGCCGGCCGTGAAACTGTTCGTCATGGGCACCGGCGATGGCCGGCGCGATGCCAATGGCCGGTTGTTTCACGGCGGCTTCTGGATCGAAAGTCCCGGCTGGCCGCTGCCCCGGACGACTTTCACGCCCTATTTCCTGCACGCCGATGGCACGCTCAGCCCGGAGCAACCCTCCCCCGATGCCGCCAGCATCACCTACACCTTCGACCCGGCCAACCCGGTCCCGACCATCGGCGGGTCGTTTGCGGCGACCCTCCCGCTGTTCACGGGTGGCGCATTTGACCAGCGGGAGAAGCCCTTCGAGGGAGATCCCGAAAAAGGCTTCTTCGGCAGCAAGCCTCCCTACCTCCCCCTCAAATCGCGACCCGACATCCTCGTGTACGAAACGGAGCCGCTCCAGGAGGACGTCATGATCGCGGGTCCGATCGAGGTGAAGCTCCACGTCTCCTCGACCGCACCCGACACCGATTTCACCGCCAAGCTCATCGATGTGCATCCACCGAGCGCCGACTATCCCGCCGGCTATGACATGAACCTCACGGATGGCATCCTGCGGACCCGGTATCGCAACTCACCCGAACGGCAGGAGATGATGGAGCCGGGCCGGGTCTATCCGATTACCATCGACACCTTCGGCACGGCAAACGTCTTCAAGCGCGGGCACCGTATCCGCGTCGACATTTCAAGCAGCAACTTCCCGTGCTTCGACGTCAACCCGAACACCGGCGAGCCGCTGGGCCGCAACCGGCGATCGGTCACGGCCGACAACACCATCCACCACGCCCGGACCACTCCTTCGATGATCATCCTGCCGATCGTGCCGCTTCCGGCCGGGCAGCGGATCGGACCCTAACAGCGCGGGGTTCACCCGCGCTGGCCGCGGCTGCAAACCGTAGCGCCAGTCTCCGACTGGCGCCCCGCCGGTCAGAGAGCGGCGCAACCGGGTGCAACATCCGACAGGACGCTGGAGCACGTGCCAGGCGAGTGTGCCAAGGTCGATCCGCATCGTGCATTTTCGCGACGATTTTCCTCGTTCGAGTATCCTTGTTACGCGGCGGGGGCGCCGCATCTCCAGCAGGCGAAGCCCGGCGTAGGGCAGGTCTACTTGACCTGCCCTGGGTCAGGTATGAGACCTGACCTACTCGCATTCATGGAGGGCCGTGCTCTGTCACGGCCACAAGATCGATCCGCTACGCAGCATGACTTTCCCATCGGGTTTGTGGACGCCACGGAGGGCGTCCCTCCATGAAGGTCATTCCGAATGAGTCGTTCCGACCGAAAAGTGGGTATTGCATTCCTGGAGGGCCGGGCTCCCCGCTTCGCTGAGCCTTCGAAGGGCAGGCAGTCCGGGTCGGATTGACGTTACTATTCCTCGTAGATTTTCGCGAGATCCGCCGTAATACGGACAGTTTAGTGCTCCGGCACCAGCCATTCGAGCCGCGCCGCACCACCGGGCGCCTGCGCCAGCACCCCCGCCAGGTGCTCCGCTAGCGGAGCCACCTCCGCGGCAAAGCCCCAGGGCGGATTGATCACGAGCAGCCCGCAGCCCTTCAGCTTCATCGGCGCCTGTTCACCCGCGATGGTGAGCTCCGCCGTGAGCGTCGGCGGCGGCTCGAGCGCGACGATCGCCTGGAGAAACTGATCCGCCCGGGCCCGCTGCGTCAGCGGATACCAGACGGCATACACCGCCGAAGGCAGTCTCGCCAGGCCCTCCTCCAGCGCCGCCGCCACTTGCGCAAACTCATCCTGCGCCTCGAACGGGGGATCGATCAGGACGAGCGCCCGTCGTTCCCGTGGCGGGAGCAGCGCACGAATCGCGGCATACCCGTTCATCTCCTCCACCGCCACGCCGCGAAGCCCGGAAAATGCCTCGCGCAGTGCCGCGCACTCCTCCGGATGCTGTTCGCAAAGCGCGAGCCGATCCTGGGTGCGCCGCAGCAAACGCGCCAGCCAGGGCGAACCGGGATAAAACCGCGGCGGCTGCCGTGCGCCGCCGGCGGAATCCGTCCTCCCTTGCGCCTGCGCATCAAAGGCCGCCACCAGCTGCAGATAGTCCGCAATCGCTGCCGGCGGATCAGCCTGCTTCCACAAACGGCCGATTCCATCCGGCCATTCGGGCTGGCGGGCGAGCGTGTCGCCCGTCGCCGCCCGCGTGAGATCGTAGCCGCCCCGGCCGGCATGGGTGTCCAGATAGAAGTAGGCCTTTTCCTTCCGCTGCAGCGCCTGGTGCAACTGCACCAGGAACACATGCTTCATCACGTCGGCAAAATTGCCGGCGTGATAATGATGCCGGTAGTTCAAATTCGCGCCTTCCCCCCGCCCCGCATCGGCTCAGCCGACCGGCACCTTGACCACGGCCTTCCGGACCAGGCACGGCTCGGAGCGGATCCGCAGCGTGGGCATGTGCACATCCACCGGGAAAAAAACCGCCAGCTGCCCGCGATAGACGCGCAGCAGCGAGGCTTCGGAACTGTCCTCATAGACAATGAGGTCGCGCTCCGCGTTGTAAGGCTGGCGTTCCTTCATCCGCGCCTGGTCGGCAACTTCCATCGCCTCCTCGCCCTCGAACACGGCCTGGATGTCGATGTACTTCCGATGCGATTCGAAAAATCCGTCCGCCCGCAGCTTCGTCTCGTAGACCTGCTCGATGACAAACACGCCGCCCTCCAGTTCGTGCTTCTGCGATTCGCCGGCGGGGATGGACTTCAGCCGCGACTCCAGCGCGGAGCCCGGTTGCAGCAACTGCTCGAGGTAACGAAACGCGACCGCAAATCCGGGGATTTCCCTGGCTTGGGCGCGCACGGTGGGTAGTGAGCCGTAGAGAGCCATGCGGGATTCACTGCCTGCCGGCCCGGTGGGTGGCAAGCTGGTAAACCCGTCGGGGCCAATCCCCAACCGCCGGACGGACCGGATCCGCCCGGCGACAGTTGCGCTCGCGCCGCTTCCTCGTACCCTCCCGGCTTCCCTTATGAAAATCCTTCCTCGCTGGTTGCTGGCCGGTGTCGCACTGATTCCCGCGGTGGTCTCCGCCGCCGTTCCCTTCGAAGGCAAAGTCGAATTCAAAATGACCTCGGGCGGCAGGACGCAGGACATGCGCTATGCCATCAAGGGCGACCAAATCCGGATCGAGATGCCGGAGCAAAAGGGCATGGGCGGAATGATCATGGATACATCGAAGAAGGAGATGATGATCCTGATGGACGACCAGAAGATGTACATGGTGATGGCCATGCCCGACCTGGCGGAACCGGCGCCGGGCAAGAGGGAGGAAATGCCCACGCTGGAGAAGACGGGCGAGACCGAGCAGATCCTCGGCTACAAGGCCGAAAAATTCATTTCCAGCTATCAGGATACCAAGACCGAGCTGTGGCTCGCCGAAGGCATCGGGACCTTCGCCGCGTTTTCAAATCAGAACCCGATGGGTGGCCGCGGCGGCGGGATGCAGATGCCGCAAGGCTGGGCCAAGGCGCTGGCGGGGAAGTCGCTGTTTCCGCTGCGCGTCGTCGGCCGCGACAAAAACGGCAAGGAAACGTTCAAGATGGAGGCGACGTCGCTCGACCGCCAGGCCCTGCCGGATGGGATGTTCAACCCGCCCGCCGATTATCAGCGGATGGACATGGGCAACATGATGCGCGGAATGATGCCCGGCATGCCGGGAATGCGTAAGCGCTGACGGTCGAACCTCGTACATGGAGGGCCGTGCTCTGTCACGGCCATGAATAACCGCGTCCCGCTCGCTCCACACCAATCGCTTATAACCGCGCGGGTCCGCCGGCGCCCGTTTGACCTCCCTCGCGCAGCTTGGCACTCCTCCGCGATGGAATCGGTCCTTTCCAGCCAGGACCTCGGGCGGATGCCCCGGGGGGCGGAGGACGATTCGCACTCCCGGCCATGTTCCTGCTGAACTTCTTCAAGACCGGAACCGACAAGCCCGTCATCGCCGACACGAACGCACTGAAGCGACTCTACGATCGCAAACGCCGGGAGGTCTTCTTCGGCCTCGTTTTCGGCTACAGCTTTTATTACGTCTGCCGGCTGACGCTCTCGGTCGTGAAGAAGCCGATGATCGACGAGGGTGTCCTCACGCCGCAGCAGCTGGGCACGATCGGCTTCGCCTTCTTCCTCGCCTACGCCTTCGGCAAATTGACGAACGGTTTCCTCGCCGACTGGAGCCACATCGGCCGGCTGATGTCGACGGGGCTGCTGGTGTCCGCCATCATCCTCGTGATCCTCGGGTTCACCAAGGCGTTCATCGTGTTCGCGGTCCTATGGGGCATCAACGGCTGGTTCCAGGCGATGGGCTCGGCCCCGAGTGGAGCCTCGATCGCCCAGTGGTTCAGCAACCGCGAACGCGGCACCCGCTACAGCATCTGGAGCGGCGCCCATCCGATCGGCGAGGGCATAAGCCTGGTGTTCGTGGCCGCCGTCGTATCGTACCTGACTTGGGAATGGGGTTTCTGGGTCGCCGGCGGGACATCAATCCTGGTCGCACTCTGGATGTACCGGCTGCTCGCCGACCGTCCCCGCACCTACGGGCTGCCGACCGTGGCCGACTACCGGAACGATCACACGGTCGAGAGCGTCCAGGACGACAATGACGTCAACCGGGCCCAGCTCGGCGTGATCCGGAATCCCTATATCTGGGTGCTCGGGCTTTCCTGCTCTGCCGTCTATATCGCCCGCTACGGAATCAACAGCTGGGGCCCGATGTATCTGCAGGAGGCGAAGGACTACACGCTCATCACGGCCGGGCTCGTCCTCGGCTGGGCCAAGACCTTCGAACTCGCCGGCGCGATCAGCTCCGGGATTGCCTCCGATCGGCTCTTCAATTCGCGCCGGAACATCACGACGCTGCTCTACGGGCTGATCATGATCACCGGGCTCGCCCTCCTCTATGTCGGTCGGTCAACCCATCTGACGAGCTTCGATGCGGCCGCGACGACGCAGTTCAAGGATGGACCGGTGTCCAGCCAGCTTCGGCAGACATTCTCGGAAAATGGCCTCTCGGTTCCGGCCGCGGCGAGTGTCGAAACCGCCGTGCAGAAGGATGGCGGCAGGATCTGGCTCGTTAAGAATGATCGGCGCTACCTTTTCTGGACGGGCTACAGCGTCGAGGAGAGGCCCTCCGGCCTGAAGGTGACGTCCAAGGTCCAGCTTTCCCACCTCGTTGGCGTGGCTCTCTTCGGTTTCGGGCTGGGCGGGCTGCTCGTCTTCGTCGGCGGGCTGATCGCGATCGACATCTCGTCGAAGCGCGCGGCGGGCGCGGCAATGGGGCTGGTCGGCGTGTTCAGTTATCTCGGCGCGGCGGTGCAGGACTGGATCAGCGGAATCCTGATCCAGCGGGGCGCGATGACCGTGGACGGCCGGACCGTTCACGATTTCACCAGTGCCTATCTGTTCTGGCTGGGCGCCGCGGTGGTTGCCGTCCTGCTCACCCTGATCCTCTGGAACGTGAAGCCGAAGGATTAGCAGCCTGTCGGACTTACGGCTGCTCAACTTGAAGGCACCGAAAGTGAGGGTGAGCCACCCGACATGCTGCTTAGCGAAAATGCCGGGGGCATTTTCGGGGTCGGCTGCCTAACTCTCGGTTCGGCGCTCCCAAAACGGACGCCATAAGTCCAACAGACTCTCAAGGCTGAACTATTCCATAGAGGCGTGGCCAGCGCGCGGAAACACTTGCAGCTTCCGTTCGCAGAGATTCGTCAAAGCGGCTTCAACCGGATGTGGCGCCAGCGGACCTTTTGCCCGGCTTTTTCCTGAGCTTTGCCGATGCCGTGCAATTGGAGCGCGATGTAACGTAACGCAAAAGGGGCGATGTCAGGGTAGCCGGGCCGGCGACGGTCGACTACGCTGCGCGTGTCGGCCAATGAGATAATCGTCTCATGGCCATGAACACCCCGGCTCCGCAGCCTGCAGGCAAAGATGACGAGCAGTCGGGCCGGATTTCACCCGTCAGCATGGGTAGGGAGGGGAAATCGCTCACAGTCCGCCCGCTCCCGCCACCCGGAGCAGCTGGGAGCTGGGCTGCAGCCCCGCCTGCTCCATGCCCGCGGGATTCACGCGCAACCGGACCTTCAGCCCCTGCCGGTAAAGCTGCACATGCCCTCCCAGCCGCAGAAATCCATCCGCATCACTGACCGTCAACACCGGCCGGGATCGCAGCGGGCCGATCCAGCGCACCATTTCGGAAGTCTGCTCCTTCGAAAAATACACCAGGTGACAGCCATCGATATCCGCGGGCGAGTTCAAATCCCGAATCTCGATCGGTCGCTCCCCCGACCTCTCCCCGATGGCCAGCCGCCGCAGCAGCACGCCGACAGGATCCAGCGGCTGCACGCCGATGACGAGCGCACTGTCATCCGCGGCAAACGCTTCGGCCGGCCAGCGGACAAACCGGGTGAGATTCAGCACAAACAGCGCCTGCACCTCCTCGACCCGCGCAGCCGTGGCCGCCCTCGCACCGCTCATCCCGCCAATCGCAACGGCGATGGCGACAACCATCCGCCACCAGGCGGAAATCAACCGGCGTCCCGCAAGCGAACCGGAGCCCAGCCGCCGGCACCTGCGGCACGACGCAAGAGAAACCTCAATCGCGCACATGGGAATCAATGACGCCATGTGGCTTTCAATACCCACCGCCGGTGCACCTGCTCGTTCAGGCTGTTGGTCGTTACGAACTCGGCGTGCTGCGGCTCCAGCAGATTGCGGCCGGAGAGCGACCACTCCCAGCGCTCCGACGGCCGCCAGCCGAGCCGCAGATCCGCCGTCGTGTACCCGGCGAGCGCCGGATTCGGGAGCGCACTCGCATGCCGGAGCGTGACATCCACCTCGATCTCATTCGGCAGGTCGAGCCGCGCCGCGATCATCGCCAGATGCCGGGGGTCGTTGCCCTCCGAGCTGCCACCCGTCGCATCGACACTGCCGGCATCCCGCGAGAATTCGAGATCGAGCAGCCGATAGCTCGCCTTGAGGAAGAGCCGCGAAATCGGTTGCACCATCACCGTCACCTCGCCCCCGCGGGACCGGGCATTGAGCAGGTTCGAAAACGTCTGCGGCAGGAAGGTGTCTCCCGCCGGCTCCGTGCTGCGCAACGCATCGTAGCGGTAGGCAAAAACCGAGACGTCCATCGTCAGCGACTCGAACGGCTGGTGCCGCCACCCGACTTCGCCCGCCAGCGCGACCTCATTCTTGAACTCATCATTGGCCGCAAAGATCACTGTGCCCGGCACGGCGATCACGAGGTCTTCGTCCACCCGCACCGGCGTCCTCACGGCCCGCGACCACGCCGTCCAGACCGTGGTCCGCGGCGAGGGTGTCCACGCCAGCCGCGCCGTCGGTTGATAATCCCAGCCGGAGAATGAATTGTGCTCCATCCGCGCTCCCAGTGTCAGCGCCAGCCGCTCCGGTCGGACCTGGAAAGTGTCCTGCGCATAGGCCCCCGCCCGGTGCGTGGTCCGCCCGTCCGGGACCAGCTGCGCGAAGCCCATGTTGCCGATGGCATCGGAGGAAACCAACCCGTCGATGCCGGCCAGCCAGTCATGCCGGCCGTGCACGGAATGAAACTTGAGCGCGACCGAGCCGGTGTCGCGCCGTTCCTCGAAGTTGAACGGTATCAGCCGATCCGTGTGATCGAAATACGCCTCGGCCTGGAGATCGGATTCGGCCGAGAACTCCCGCCGCCAGCGGCCCAGCACGTTGAAGCCGGACACCTCCGCCTGCAGCCGATCGAGCGGCAGATCCTGGTTGGAGTAATAATCCCCCTGCAGCGTCAGCGTCGTGTCGGCGGGACGGACGGCATCGATCCGGAAGCCGGTCTGGAAGAAATCCGTCGCGGATTGCGGCTGCCGGCCGTTCGCGTCGTAGGTCCAGCCCAGCTGGGAATACTTGGCATACACCCGGTAGAATGTCTGCGCACCCGCCTGGCCGCCGTAGCGAAACGCGAAAAATCCCGGGTCCTCGTCACCGCCGGCCGCCGAGGCCAGCCAGCCCTGGGTCTCCCACGCCGGCTTCGTGATGATCGAGATGAGGCCGTTCACCGCATAGGCTCCCCACAGGGCCCCCACCGGCCCGCGCACCACCTCAATCCGGTCGATATCCTCCAGCAGGGTGTCCTGCGCGTCCCAGTTCACGCCGGAGAAGAACGGGGTGAAAAGGCTGCGTCCGTCCATCACCACGGCCACCTTGTTGGCCGCGAGCACGTTCATGCCCCGCAGGCTCACCGCCCAGCTGCGGGCGCTCGACTGCCCCACATGGACGCCCGTCGCCAGCCGCAGCGCGTCGGGCAGGTTCATCACCCCCGACCGGCGTATCTCCTCGCCGGTGACAACATCGATCCCGCTCGGGACGGCCCACCAGCGCTCGTCCCTCCGGGAGACGGATGACACCTCGAGGTTCATCAGCTCGTCGAGCGAAAGATCCTTCATCGCCACCAGGCCCGGCGTCACCGGCCCGGCCGGTGCGGCAGCCGCCGGCCCGGCCAGCGCCAGCACGGCCAGCAGGCCGATCCAGGTGATCCGCCGGCCCGGGCGCCGGCGCGGAACTGCAAACGGCGGCTTCATTCAGGACGAGGGCGGGATGGGGCCGGGGTGGTGCGCTCCATTCCGCGGCGGCACCTCATTGTGAATCGTCCAGAACACGCTCAGCTGGGAAACGGCGTCCGCGAAGGCCGTGAATTCCACCGGCTTCACCACGTAGGCGTTGATGCCGAGCCGGTAGCTCTTCACCAAATCGCTTTCCTCGCGCGACGAGGTCAGCATCACCACCGGAATCGACCGCATCTGCTCGTCCTGCTTGATTTGCCGCAGGACCTCGAGCCCGTCGACCAGCGGCATCTTGATGTCGAGGAGCACGAGCGCCGGCAGGCCCTCCGGCCGCGCGGCGTGCCCATTCCGGCGATACAGGTAATCAAGCGCCTCGGCGCCGTTGCGCGCGACGACGATTTCATTGCTGAGACGATGCGACTTGAGCGCCGTCAGCGTCATTTCGATGTCGAGGGGATTGTCCTCCGCGAGAAGGATGGTCTTCGGGATGGTCATGATTGAAGTCTCCGTGGTCGTGGCCGGGCGCGGCGGGTGTGGCCGGGAGGGCGAGATAGAACGTCGCGCCCCGGCCCACGGCGGCGTCCGCCCAAACACGGCCGCCATGCCGCTGCACGATCCGCTTCACCGTCGCCAGCCCGACACCGGTGCCCTCGAACTGCTCCTGCTGGTGCAGCCGCTGGAACACGCCAAACAGCTTGCCGACATACTTCATGTCGAACCCGGCGCCATCATCACGGACGAAGACCACCGCCTCGCCGTCCGGTCCCGGCTGCACGCCGACCTCGATGTGGGCGACCGGACAACCGCGGGTGTACTTGAGCGCGTTCCCCAGCAGGTTCGCGAACGCCTGCCGCAGGAGTGACGGATCGCCGATCACCACCGGCAGCTCGCCGCAGCGCCACTCCACCTGACGCCCGGCGGCCTCCGGCTCCAGCCCCTGGCGGACCTCGGCCACGAGTTCCCGCAACGGCACGGGCCGGCGCTGCAGATCGGAGCGGCCGAGCCGGGCAAATTGCAGCAGGTCGTCAATCAGCTGCCCCATCCGCGTGGCCGAGTCCCGGATCACCGCGACGTAGCGGCGGCCCTGGGCATCGAGCGATTCGCCCGCGTGCCGCTCGAGCATCGCGGCAAACCCCGACATGTGCCGCAGCGGGGCGCGCAGGTCGTGGGAAACGGAATACGAGAACGCCTCGAGCTCCTGGTTGGCCGCATGCAGCTCCGTGGTCCGCGTCTTCACCCGCTCCTCCAGCTCCTGGTTGAGCCGCTGGATCTGATCCAGCATCTGGTTGAAGGCATCGGTCAGCCGCCCGATCTCCGCCCCTCCCCGCCGCGGCGCCCGGACCGAATAGTCCTTCCGCTCGGAGATCGCCCGGGCGGTGGATTCGAGATCGAGGATCGGCTGGGAGACGTGGTGCTGCAACCGCCGCGAGATGACCAGTGCCAGGCCCAGCGCGGTGACGACCACCACGGCCACGATGGTCCCGTAGAGCCGCAGCCGGTTGGACACCGCCGCAAGGCTCGAATGGAGGTAGAGCGAGCCCAGCGGGTTTCCGTCGAGCGTGACCGGGTGGACAAAGACAATCCCGTGGGTGTCGAGCCGCGCCCCGGCCGGGCCGGGTTCATTGGGCACGACCAGCTCGGACAGCGGGTGGGCATACCGCGCAAAGATCCGGCCCTCCAAATCATAGAGTGCGCCCGCCATGATTTGCGGGTCCGCGGCAAGGGCGGCGAGGACCTGGGACGCGTCCTCGGCGCTCCGGAAGGCAAGTGCCGCCGTGCTGTTGCTCGCGATCACCTCGCCCAGCGTCGTGAGCTGGGAGATGGTGCTGCGACGGAAGGTCACGAATTCGTAGGCGAAGTAGAAGCCGCTGGTCAGCAGCAGCACGGCGCCGCTCGTCAGCAACAGCATGGCCGTGAGCCGACGGCGAATCGGTGTATCCGGGTGAAACATTCGTGGGTGGTGGGAACCGGCGATCAGGCCATCGCACGGCCGCGGGCATTCGAATGCGGGGGCTCCGAACCGCGCAAGCGGGGAAACTACCGGATTTCCGGAAGTCGGGATTCTTGACCATCCCGGATCGCGCCCCGCACTGTGGAGCAAACCCACCCGGAGCCGGCCCTACCACCGCCGGGTTCCCATGCCTGCCGGTCGAATCATTCGCCGGCGGCCCACGGGCATTCATCCCACGTATCCTCGTTTCACCTCCAGACACCTGCTCCGGCCGCCGGAGCACCGTTCACCCTTGCGGCCCATGAAGATCCTCCACCTTGAAGACGACCGTCACGACGCCGAATTGACTCACGTGGTTTTCCACCAGGAATGGCCGGGATGTGAAGTCGCGGTCGTCTCCACCCGGCCGGAGTTCCTGGCCCAGCTCTCCCGGGGCGGCCATGATCTGATTCTCTCGGACTTCAAGCTCACGAACTTCAACGGCATGGAGGCGCTCAAACTGGCGCGGGAGCAGCGGCCGGACGTGCCGTTCCTCTTCCTATCCGGCACGATTGGCGAGGATCAGGCGATCGAGGCGATGCGTGCCGGCGCCACCGACTATGTGATCAAGGACCGTCCGAAGCGGCTCGTGCCCGCGATCCGGCGGGCCCTCGATGAGGCCCGCCACCGGCAGGAGCGGCAGGCGGCTGAAGAGCAGCTCCTGCGCGTGCAGCGGCTGGAAAACATCGGCATGCTGGCGGCCGGCATCGCCCACGACTTCAACAATGTGCTCGCGCCGGTGCTGATGGCCGTTCCGCTCCTGCGCGACCGGCTCACGGAGCCGACGGACCAGCGGATCCTGGAGTGCGTCGAGGAGAGCGCCCGCCGGGGGGCCGGGCTCGTCCGGGAAATCGTCGGCTTCGCCCAGGGTGTCACTGGCGAGTCGCAGATTCTCCAGCCCAGGCACCTGCTGCGGGATCTGGTTCGCGTGATGCGGCAGACCTTTCCGCGCGCCATCGGTATTGAGGTGGAGGTCGAACCCGGGTTGTGGCCGCTGAGAGCCAATCCCACGCAACTGCACCAGGTGCTGCTCAATCTCTGCGTGAATGCCCGCGATTCGATGCCCGAGGGCGGGACGCTCACGATCCGCGCCTCGAACTGGCAGCTGGATGAGCCTGGCCGGCCCGAAGCGGCCGGGCTCGAGGCCGGGCCGCATCTGCGGTTCGATGTCAGTGACACCGGCACCGGGATTCCACCCGAGGTGCTCGCCCGGATCTGGGAGCCGTTCTTCACCACCAAGGCCGCCGGCCAGGGCACGGGGCTCGGGCTCCCCACCGTCCGGGCGATCGTCGAGGCTCATCACGGAATCGTGACGGTCGAAAGCCGTGCCGGCCAGGGCACGCGTTTTCAGGTGTGCCTGCCGGCCGCTCCGTTTGCCCAGGCGACGGAGGGCCCCGGGGAGCGCGCGACCCTGCGCCAGGGACAGGGAGAACTCATCCTGGTGGTCGACGACGATCCAAGTGTTCGCGACCTGACTGCGGCGATCCTGGACCGCAACGGGTACCGGGTGCTGGCGGCGGCCGACGGCGTGGAGGCGGTCGCGCTGTTCGCCCCGCGATCGCTGGAGATCCGGGCCGTGGTCACCGATTTGTCGATGCCACAGCTCGACGGATTCGGGCTGATCAAGATCATCCGCAACCTGAGCCCGACGACACGGATTGTGGCCATGAGCGGACGAGCCGAGCACCAGTCCCGGCTCGAAGGGCAGGACAGCCGGTGCGAATGCCTGCTGAAGCCGTTCACCAGCGACGCGCTGCTGACGGCCCTCCACTCGCTGCTGCACGCGTAGGTCGGTCGCCCCACGACGGAAACAGGAATCAAACAGAAGTGGAAATGTTCGAGCTACTTCCCGCGGTCGCGGCTGGCGCGAACGGGCTTCAGGCGGCCGACATTGTCCGGATTGAGCAATACGATCGTCGGACGGTGCCGGCGCGCCTCCGTCGGCGTGAACGCGGCATAAGCCGCCACAATGATCCGATCTCCCGGCTGCACCAGCCGCGCCGCCGCCCCGTTCACCACGACTTCTCCCGGCTTCGATCCCAGGATGACGTAGGTCGCAAACCTGGCCCCGTTGTGGCAGTTGTAGATCTCGACCCGCTCGAATTCCATCAACCCGGCCTGCCGGCAAAGCTCCGGCCCAAGCGAAATCGAACCTTCGTAGTGCAGCGCCGAACCGGTCACGGTCGCGCCATGCAATTTTGACTTCAGGAGCGTCAGGAGCATGGAAGCGGGTACTCAACCGCATCCGGCACGATCGTCAATGGCCGCCCTTCATTTGGAGGGCCGTGCTCCGTCACGGCCACAAGATCGATCCGCTACGCAGAATGATTTTCCCATCCGGTTTGTGGACGCCACGGAGGGCGTCCCTCCAGGAATGAACGTTCGATTCCAGGCGTCTGAACTGCATTCCATGGTCAGCGACGCGGCGCCGCCGCCAGGATTTCCTTCACATGATCCGCCGTGAGCGGCTTCACGATGTAGCCCGAGGTCACGCCGGAAAGCCGGACCAGTTCGCGATCCTTCGGCTCGTTCGAACCGCTCAACACGAAAATCTGCGGATGATCCGCCGGCCGATGGGTCTTCACCCAATCGAGCACCTCGAGCCCGGTGCCCTGATCCATCTTCAAATCCAGGAACATGATCGCTGGCAGCGGATGCGCCGCCCGATCGCCATAGGGTCCCCCACCCGCAAGGTACTCGATCGCCTCCCGCCCGCTGCTGACGCGGATAATCCGGGAACTCGTGATCTTCCGGAGGACTCGCCCCGTAAGGAAAAAGTCATCCTCGTCGTCCTCGACGACCAGTATTGCCCCTGTGTCGCGCGTCATACCACGTCGGCCTGCCTCGCCGGCACCGGCCCGCTGTCCTCCCAGAATGGCGATGTGCTGTCGACCGCGCCGACCTCGAGGCACGGCGCCTCCGCCGCCTGGAACTCCACCCAGAACTCAGAACCCTCGCCAGGAATGGACGTCACGCCCACCTGGCCGCCCATCCGCTCCACCGCCTTTTTCACGATGGCCAGCCCAATGCCCGTCCCCGGCACGCTTTTTCCCACCGCCCTTTCGAACATCCGGAAAATCCGCGCCTGATCCTGCGGCGCGATCCCACGGCCATTATCCTTCACGAAGACCCGGCAGCGCTCCTCCGTCCGCTGCGCTCGAATCTGAATCAACGGCGGCCGGCCTTCGGGGACAAATTTGACCGCGTTGCCGAGCAGGTTCGAGAAGCATTGGGTCAGCGATGGCGGATGCCCCCAGACGCAGCCGAGCGGGTGCTGCACCCGAATCCGATCCGCCGCCGAGACCAACCCCGGATATTGATCAATCACCTCGCGGACCAGCCCATCAAGATCAACCGGGACAATTTCCATCTCGCAGCGCGTCACCCGGGTGTACGCGAGCACGTCCTGCGTCAGGCTGTCCATCCGGCGGGCCGCATGCGCGATCTTCTCGCAATAATGCCGCGCCCCGGGCGGGAGCGTCGCCGCATAATCCTCCTGCAGCGCTTCGGCATAGCCCGCGAGGCTCCGGAGCGGCGAGCGCAGGTCATGCGAGACACTGTAGGAAAACGCCTCCATCTCCTCCACCATCCGCCGCAATTCCGCCGTCCGCTCAGCCACGCGCACCTCGAGCGAGCTCAGCAGCGCGTCGCGTTCGGAGAGCAGATCCCGAATCTCATACTGGCGGTGGCGCGCGGCCAGCAGCGTGTCCAGCGTGGCCACCAGGGTGACCGAGCGCAGCGGCCGCTCGAGCAGCGTGATCGTCCGGCGGGCGCCCCGCAACCGGGCGGCCACCGCCGTGCCCAGGTTGGCCGGTCCGACACTCGCGATCAGCACCACCGGGATGTCCGACCACGGGGGCTGGGTCCGAAACCCCTCCGCCAATACATTCCTCAATTCCGCCGTCAGCGCCTCTTCCGTCAGCACCAGGGCCCCGCAGTCGCCCTTCATGCCCGCCGCCAGTTCCGGCACCGCTCGGCATATCCGTGGCGCGAGTCCGGCCCGCGCCAGCACCGCATGGATGTTCCTGGCATCCGCGCCAATCGGCGCCATGACAAGCACCACGTCGGCTCTGCGCTCGGCGCTCATTTCAACCCGAACATTTCACGAAAATCGTGAAATGTTCGCCCTTCGGGCCGACTCCGTTGGGGCTGACCGCGACCCGGTCGCCCGGCGACGGCCGGCGGAAATTTCCCGTGTGTTTTCCTCGGTTCATGAAATTTCCGGGTCAACGCGGCTTCAGCATCTGCTCGGATGAGCCGACGAACGTGGGAGTCCCGGTCAGGATCCCGTGGAACTGATCCAGCGGCGCGCCCACGCGCAGGCCCTGCCCGTCGATCCGGAATTCACGCAGCGTGTCCTCGTGTGCACCAATCCGCTTCTTGATCACCGAAATCGCCTTCTTCAGCCGGCCGTTCTGCTCGAAGAACCGGAGCAGGATCACCGTGTCGGCCAGATAGGTGAGTTCCACCGGCGCATGCATCTGGCCGACGATGCCGCTCTGCGCGACGGTCATCAGCGAGAGGACGCCGTGGCGATTGAGGAACGACAGCAACTCGTGGAGCTGGATGACGAGGTGGCTCGAGTCGGCCATCGCCTGCATGTAGCCGTTGAGGCTGTCGATCACGACGATGGTCGCGCCCCGCTTTCGCACCTCGTCAATTACGCAATGAGCGAATTCGCCGGGTGCGAGCTCGGCCGGATCCACCTCCAGCAGCTGGATCCGTCCCGCCTCGAGGTGGGACTCAATCGGGAGGCCGACCGACCGGCAGCGCGCGACCATGGTCTCCCGGTTCTCCTCGAAGATGCAAATGAGGACGGCTTCGCCGCGCTCGGCCGCAGCCACGGAAAACTGCAGCGCCACCGTCGACTTGCCCGTGCCGGCCGGCCCGAGCAGCAGGCAGCTCGTGCCCCGCTCCAGCCCGCCGCCCAGCAGCGTGTCCAGTTCCTTGATGCCGGACACCGCCACGCCGCGGGCCGGCGGCCGCGGCGGCTGCGCCGAGCCCACGACGCGGGGGAAGATCCGCATCCCGCCGGGCACGATCATCGCATCGTGAAAACCGCCGATGAAATTGAGCCCGCGCATCTTGTTGATCGTGATCCGGCGCTTCTCGGAGCCGTAACTCGATACGACCTTCTCCACCATGATCACGCCGTGCGCGATGCTCTGCACATGCAGATCCCCGCCGTCGGCCGAATGATCGTCGAGCAGCAGCACCGTCATCTGCTGGCCGGCGAAGAACTGCTTGAGCGACAGCATCTGCCGGCGGTACCGCAGCGCGGAGTCGGAAAGCAGCCGCAGTTCGGAAAGCGAGTCCAGCACCAGCCGCCGGGGCTTCACCTCCTGGATTCGCTGAAGCAGCATCTGCGTGGTCTTGTTGAGCTCGATCTCGGCCGGATGAAAGACCGTGTTGCGCTCCTCCTGCGCCAGCTGCTGCTCCAATGCGGACAGTTCGAAAATTGAGATCCGGTCGATCGGCCAGCCGTGCGACCGCGCGACGGAGAGGATCTCGTCCCGCGTTTCGGAAAGCGCAATATACAACCCCTGCTCGCCGCGCGCGGCGCCTTCGAGCAGGTATTGCAACGCGATGGTTGTCTTGCCGGCGCCGGGGCTGCCCAGCAGGAGGTAAAGCCGGTTTTCAGGTAGCCCACCGCGAAGGATTTCATCCAGTCCGGAAATCCCGGTGGGCGAAGAGCGATCGGAAGCTGGGACGTCGGGCATCCGGCAAATCTTTTTCGCAAAAGGTGCTGTCCGCCAGAAATTTTAGCCCGGGAAATTTCCCGGAAATTTCCCCCGGAATCTCCCCGGATTCGACGCGGCGCGGGTGGCGCCGGATCCCCATGTGAAGTAGGGCAGGTCTACTTGACCTGCCCAGGGCCGGTCGGAGACTTGACCTACTGGAATCCTGAAGGGCCCGGAATCCGTTTCGACCGGTTTTCGCCGGTTGAAAACCGGCGCTACGGGGCCGCCGCATCCCCATCATGCGATGAGTGTCTGAATCAGGATTCAGCACGGGACTCGTAGGGGCGCAGCCTTGCCTGCGCCCACCTGCGTGAGTGAACGGTCCTGAGGGCGCAGACCAGGGCTGCGCCCCTACGGCTGCGTGGTTCAATGAAAGCCTCGCGGGCGCGCAGAACGGGGTTCCCATTTCGTTTGTGGACGCCACGGAGGGCGTCCCTCCATGAAAGTCATTCCGAATGAGTCATTCCGACCGAGAAGTGCGCATTGCAATCATGGAGGGCCGTGCTCTGTCACGGCCACAAGATCGATCCGCTACGCAGAATGACTTTCCCATCGGGTTTGTGGACGCCACGGAGGGCGTCCCTCCATGAAAGTCATTCCGAATGAGTCATTCCGATCGAGAAGTGAGCACTGCAATCATGGAGGGCCGGAGGGCCAAAGGCCCGTTTCATCCCAGCCTGGGCCAACGGCCCAGGACTCCGTACCGGCGAGATCTCAGGGCTGAAGGCCCGATTCATCGATTCCAACATCCGGATGGATCGGGCTTTCAGCCCTCCTGTTCGCTTGCTCTTTCGGGGCTTCCGCACTTGCTGCCGGCGGCCGAATCGTGCGGCATAGCCGATCCCGGCAAGGCTACCCCAATCCATGCGCGGCTACTTTCTTCGAAGATTCCTGCTCATCCCCCCGACCCTGCTCGGCATCACGCTGATCGTCTTCCTGATCACGCGGGTCGTGCCCGGCGGGCCAATCGAGCGGGCGCTGATGGAGGCCCGGATGGGCGATGCCGGCGGCGGAGGCGCCGCCTCACGTGCCGATGCCAGCCGCGGCGCCATCTCGGAGGCCCAGATGCAAATGCTCCGGGAATACTACGGCTTCGATCAGCCGCCGGTGAAGGCCTACTTCATCTGGCTGGGCAAGGTCCTCCGCGGCGATCTCGGCACAAGCTATCGCTATAACGAACCGGTCGCCACCATCCTCTTCGACCGGCTGCCCGTGTCGCTGACCTACGGCGCAATCACGCTGCTGCTGGTCTACTCCGTCTGCATTCCGCTCGGCATCCTCAAGGCCATCCGGCACCGCACCCTGCTGGACAACCTCACGTCGGCGCTCGTCTTCGTCGGCTATGCCATTCCGGGCTACGCGCTGGGCGCCATCCTCGTCGTCTATCTCGCAGCCCGCTGGGGCTGGTTCCCGATGGGCGGATTCCGCGGCGAGGATTTTCCCGATCTCACGGCCTGGGGAAAGGTCACTGACCTGGCACACCACGCCGTTCTCCCGCTGATCTGCTACTGCATCGGCGCCTTCGCCTTCGTCACCCTCCTGCTCAAGAACCAGCTGATGGACAACCTTGCGGCCGACTTCGTGCGCACCGCCATGGCCAAGGGCGTCTCGTTCCGGCAGGCCGTGCTGCGGCATGCGCTGCGCAACTCGCTCATCCCCCTGGCCACCTACTTCGGCCAGAGCGTCACCGTGCTCGTGGGCGGCTCTTTCCTGATCGAATTCATCTTCGACATCAATGGCATGGGGTTGCTCGGCTACACCTCCGTGGTCGACCGCGACTATCCCACCGTGATGGGAGTGCTGTTGGTTTCATCCCTGCTGCTCCTGCTGGGCCACATTTTGGCCGACGTGCTCGTGGCGCTCGTGGATCCGCGCATCCGGTTCAAATAAACACCGCGGCCCATGTCCCTGCTCTCCCGGCTCATCAAGGACCCGCTGACGCGGCGAAAACTCCAGCGGTTTCGCCAGATCCGGCGCGGCTACGTTTCCTTCCTGATTCTGTGCGGACTGGTCGCACTCGCCCTCGTGGCGGAGTTGCTGGTCAACAACCGCGCGCTGATCGTGCGCTACGAGGGCCGGTGGTACTTCCCCACCTACGGCGCGATCCACACCGGCAACGAGTTCGGCCTGGAGTACAGTTGGGAAGTCAACTACCGCGAACTGCGCGAACACTTTGCCTCCGGCAACAACGGCAACTGGGTGCTGTTGCCCCCGGTACCCTACAGCCCGACGGAGAATGCCTATGCCGGCGAAACCTTCCGTCCCCGGCCGCCCGACTGGAGCCGGCGCCACTTCCTCGGCACCGACCAGATCAACCGGGACATCCTCGCCCGGCTGCTCTACGGCTTCCGGACCGCCCTGTTGTTTGCAGCCTGCTTCATCGCACTCACCTATGTGATCGGCATCTCGCTGGGCTGCCTCATGGGTTATTTCGGCGGCTGGTTCGATCTTTTCGTGCAACGGCTGATCGAGATCTGGTCGAATATCCCGTTTCTCTTCGTCGTCATCATCGTCGCCTCGATCATCACCCCCAACCTCTGGATCCTGCTCGCCATCGTCGTTCTGTTCTCCTGGACCAGCATGACCTACTACATGCGCTCCGTCACTTATCGCGAGAAAGCGAGGGATTACGTGCATGCGGCGCAGGTCCTTGGCGCCGGCACGCCGCGGGTCATCTTCCGGCACATCCTCCCCAACATCCTTTCCACCATCGTCACGTTCATCCCCTTCACCGTCTCCAGCGCGATCGCCGCGCTCACCTCGCTGGACTTCCTGGGCTTCGGGCTGCCGCCGCCCACCCCCAGCTGGGGCGAACTCCTCCGGCAGGGGACCTCGAATCTCAACGCCCCGTGGATCGTCGCCTCAGCCTTCAGCGCACTGACGATCGTGCTGACGCTGGTGACCTTTGTCGGCGAGGCGATTCGCGAGGCATTTGATCCAAAGAAATTTACGACGTACCAGTAATCCCATGCAGTCAATATCCCACCCCTGGCGCTTCGCCATCCTGCTCCCGCTCACCCTCGTGCTGGCCCTGGCCGGCTGCGGCCGGGGCGACGGCGACAAGTCGGCCGCCGCCGACCCTGCCGACCGTCCGATGGAGGCCGACCTCGCTCGGACGCTCAAGGAGCAGCCTGAGTTCTACCACACCGCATCGATCGATCAGCTCCCGGCCGACCTGAAGTGGGAAGATACCTCCGATCTTCCCGAATTCGCCGATCCCGCGGCAAAACCGGGCGGCACCTTCCGCTATTACATCTCCGACTTTCCCCGCACGACCCGGACGATCGGCCCCGATGCGACGGGCGGGATCCGCCAGTACCTGCTCGACTATGTCGGCGTGGCCTATGTGCACCCGCATCCCAACCTCCCCGGCAAGGCGTTCCCCGGACTCGCCCGCGAATGGGCTGTCGGTGCGGATGGACACACCTACTATTTCCGACTCGATCCCGATGCGCGGTGGTCGGACGGCAAACCGGTCACGACCGACGATGTCGTCTTCAGCTTCTACTTCATGCGCAGCCCCCACCTGCGCGAGCCCTGGTACAACGATTTCTACACCAAGACGTACGAACGGCTCACGATTTACGATTCCCACACGTTCGCGATCACCCTGCCCCAGCCGAAACCCGACGGCGTGATCCGCGCCGGCAATCTCGTGCCCTACGCACGCCACGCGTTCCAGGAATTCGGCCCCGACTGGATCGAGCGCTACCAGTGGCGGACCGTCCCGACCACCGGCGCCTATGAACTGCTCGACCGCAACATCGACCGCGGCCGCTCGGTCACGCTCACGAAGGTCGAAAACTGGTGGGCCCGCGACAAGCGGTTCTGGCGCGGCCGCTACAATCCCGACCGCTACCGGCTCGAGGTCATCCGCGACCCGGACAAGGCCTTCGAGGCCTTCACCCGGGGCGACATCGATCTCTATCCGTCCAATCTCTCGAAATACTGGTACGAGATGCTGCCCGACACCCACCCGCTCGTGGCCGGCGGACTCATCGTGAAGGCAAAGTTCTTCAACCAGATTCCGCGTCCCGATTGGGGCATCTGGATCAACAGCGCCCGGCCGCCGCTGAATGACGTCGAGCTCCGGCTCGGCCTCCAGTACGCCACCAACTTCGACCTGGTCTGCGAACAGTATTTCCGCGGCGACGCCGTCCGGCTCGAGACGCGATCCGACGGCTACGGCTGGAACATGAATCCGAAGGTCTCGGCCCGCCATTTCAATCCGGCCACGGCCCGCGAACACTTTGCCCGCGCCGGCTTCAAGCAGCAGGGGCCCGACGGCATCCTGATCAACGATGCCGGCCAGCGGCTCTCGTTTACGCTCACCACCTATCTCGCGACCTTGCGCGACATGCTCCCGATCCTGCAGCAGGAGGCGCTGAAGGCGGGCCTCGAACTGAAGCTCGAGATCCTCGACTCCACCACCGGCTGGAAAAAGGTGCAGGAAAAGCAGCACGAACTCTCGCTCATCGCGCTGTCACGCTCGGTCGAGGCCTGCCCGCGTTACTGGGAGATGTATCACGGCTCCAATGCCTGGATCGATGCCTACCTCGACGAGAATGGAAAGCCAGTCGACACGTTTGCCGCCGGCAAGCCAAACCCCAATCCAACCCAGGTCCGAGTCCAAACCAACAACATGACGATGACCTTCGTCCCGGAGCTCGATCGCGTGATCGAGGCTTACGATCAGGCCCGCTCGATGAAGGAAATCAAGGATCTGGCCGCGCAGGCCGAGTGGCTGATCTATCAGGATGCCGCCTGGGTCAATGGCTGGGCCCTGCCCTTCCACCGCACCGCTTTCTGGCGTTACGTCAAATGGCCAAAGGGGTACAACGTGATGCAAAGCCGGAGCGCCGAGGAGTTCTTCCTGCACTGGATCGACGAGGACGAGCGCAAGGCCACCGAGGAGGCGCGGCGCAGCGGCCAGACCTTCCCGTCACAAGTCCTCGTGTTCGATCAGTTCAAGTGACCGCCCCCGACGACACCGTGCTCGAGGTCTCCGACCTCATCACGACCTTCGACACCGATGCCGGGACGCTCACCGCCGTCGACGGGGTCAGCTTCAGCGTCCGTCGCGGCCGCACGCTCGGCGTCGTCGGCGAGTCCGGCTGCGGGAAGAGCGTCACCGCGCTCTCGATCATGCGGCTGCTCCCGCAGCCGATGGGCCGGATTGCCGGAGGGGCGATCCATTTCGGCGGCCGGAACCTCGTCACGTTGCCGCCGTCGGAGATGCTCGAGGTCCGCGGCGGCCAGATCGGCATGATCTTCCAGGAGCCGATGACGGCGCTCAACCCGGTCCACACCATCGGCCGGCAGTTGAGCGAGGTCTTCCTGCTGCATCGCACGAAGGACAGCGGGGAGGCGCTCCAGCTGGCGATCGACATGTTGCGCAAGGTCGGGATTCCGTCGCCCGAGGTGCGGATCGGCGAATACCCGCACCAGCTCTCGGGCGGCATGCGCCAGCGGGTCGTGATTGCGATGGCGCTGGCCTGCAAGCCTGCCGTCGTCATCGCGGACGAGCCGACGACAGCGCTCGATGTCACGATCCAGGCGCAAATCCTCGAGTTGATGCAGGCGCTGCAGGACGAGATGGGGATGGCGATCGTCCTGATCACGCACGACTTGGGCGTCATCGCCGAAATGTGCGACGACGTGGTGGTGATGTACGCGGGCCGGATTGCGGAAACCGGACCGGTCGAACGGATCTTCGCGTCGCCGTCGCATCCCTACACGCGCGGGCTGCTGGATTCGATTCCGCGGATCGAGGGCCAGCGCAAGTCCCGGCTCAGCATCATCGAGGGTATGGTGCCGACCCTGTCGGAACTGCCGCGAGGCTGCCGGTTCCAGAACCGCTGCCCCTACCGGATCGACCGCTGTGCCGAACAGCCGCCCCTGGAAACCGTGGAGGCCGGCCACCGCACCGCCTGCCATCGCTGGCGTGAACTGCCGCCCCGCTGATGTCCGCCATTCCCGCCATGCCCGTGCCCGATCCCTCGCCGCCAGCCGGCGCCGCGGGCATGACTCCGCTGCTCGAGGTCCGCGACCTCCGGATGCACTTCCCCGTCCGCGAGGGCCTCTTCCTGCGCTCACGCGCATCCTGCAAGGCCGTCGACGGCGTCAACCTCTCCGTGTATCCGGGCGAAACGGTCGGCCTGGTGGGCGAGTCGGGCTGCGGCAAGTCCACGCTCGGCAAGTCGATTGTCCGGCTGCACCAACCCACCGCGGGCCAGATTTTTTTCGAGGGCATCGATCTGGCGACGCTCAATGCGGCGCAGATGAAGCCGCGGCGCCGGCACCTCCAGATGGTCTTCCAGGATCCGGTCGAGTCGCTGAATGCACGCCACACCGTCGGCGACACGCTGGAGGAGCCGTTTGCAATCCACGGGATCGGCGATCGGTCATGGCGCCGGCAGCGGGCGCTGGAACTGCTTGGGAAGGTCGGGCTGCCGGCGGATGCCGCCGGCCGGTTTCCCTTCCAGTTTTCCGGCGGCCAGCGGCAGCGGATCGGGATCGCGCGTGCGATCGCCCTCGAGCCGAAGCTGATTGTCTGCGACGAACCCGTCAGCGCGCTCGACGTCTCGATCCAGAGCCAGGTGCTCAACCTCCTCCTGGAACTGCAGCGCGAGATGGGGCTGAGCTACGTGTTCATCGCGCACAATCTCGCGGTCGTGAAGCACGTCTCGGATCGAATCGCGATCATGTATCTCGGCCGGATTGTCGAATTTGCCGCGGCCGACGCGATTTACCGCGATCCCCGGCATCCGTACACGCGCGCCTTGATCTCGGCGATTCCGCGACCAGACCCGGCCTTCCGAAAGCAGCGGATCGTGCTGCCGGGCGACGTGCCCTCGCCAATCCACCCGCCGTCCGGGTGCCCGTTTCATCCGCGCTGCCCCCATGCCACCGAGCGCTGCCGGATCGAGGTGCCGCTCCTGCGCGTGCCGCCCGGTACGAGCAACCACACCGTCGCGTGCCATTACGATCTCCCGTGGGAAAACCCGCCACCAGCCGGAGGATAGGAAAAGGATGCGGCGCCGTGTTCTCTCTGAATCATTAATCGGTCTGAATGGCCTTCATGGAGGGACGCCCTCCGTGGCGTCCACCAACCCAATGTGTCACTCATCCTGCGCAGCTCATCGAGCTTAATGGCCGGGACGGAGCCCGGCCCTCCATGAATCCGATTGTGACTGCCCCTACGCCAGCAGCTTCAGCACCCCGCGGACATAACCCACCGACTGCGCCATCCGGGGCAGCGGATCGTCCGGATCCGGTTCGAACTCGAATCCCAGCGTGCCGGCATACTTCAACGCGACCGCCGCCTTGAGGAAACCGATGACATCGATCACGCCGTTTCCGATCTCGCACGTGGTGCCCGCCTTGCTGGCACTGGTCACGTCCTTGATGTGCACATCATAGGCCCGGTCGAAAACCTTCTTGAAGACGGCGATTGGATCCTCGCCGAGTCGCGTCGTGTGCCCGATGTCCACGCAAACCCCCATCCGCTTGTCCATTCCCTTGACGAGTTCGTAGGCTTCCAGCGGCGAGGCGTATAGCGGGTTGTCCGGCCCGTGGTTGTGGATCGCCATGATCACGCCCGTCTCCTTCACCCTCCGCTCCACGTGCGGCAGCAGCGGAATGCTGGGAACTCCGATGATCATCTCCATCCCGGCGGTCTTCGCATAATGAAACGCCTGATCCACCTCGGCCTCGGTCTTCATGTACACGGCACCACAGCCGTAAACCTCGACCCCTTTCGATTTGGCGACGTCAATCGTCTGCCGGATTTCCGCGTCCGATGCCGTCAGCGGCAGGTGCACGTCCTTGAAAACGATTCGGCTGATCCCCAGGCGCTTCGTCATGTCCAGGGCGTCCGCCACCTTGAACTTGCGCAGCGAGTATGAGGCAACGCCCAGTCTGATTGCCCCAGCGCGGTCCGGTGCGGACCCAGCCTGGGCGAGAAGACGGGATGCACCGACCATCGAGCCGAGGGCAATCCCGCAGCCGGTTTTCTTGAGGAAGTCGCGACGTGAATTCATGATCTTTCGAGGGTGGTTGAGGTAAGGTCGACCACCGGCAGGCCCGCCGCGGCGCCGGAGCTGGATCCTGGCGGTGCGGCCTTGCCGGCCGGATGGCACGACGGACGTCATCGTGCCCCGAATCACCGGCGGCGTCTGTGCGTCGATTGGACGATCCCGCGCAGAATTTGCCAGTAGCCCGCGTGCGGCGTGCGATTAGCCCACCGGTTATGGGCAGCCCTGCTGAAAATTCGAGCAACCCTGGCCTTTCCCCAGCGTTACTCTCGATTGGTCATGGCTTCGGTCCGTTGTACCTCGTTGGAGTCCGTTCGGCGCGTTCGCACCCGCTCAGGCGCGTGGCTCTGCGCGGTGATGCTGGCCGGACTGGCACTCACGACGCAGGCTGCTGAACCCGTCATTGCTTCACGCGCGTCAGGCCGGCTCGAAGGCGCCCGGCAGCTCATCTCCCGCAAGGCGTCGAGGGTGCAGGTGGCGGCCCAGCTCGGACTGCCTGACACGATGCTGTCTCATGAGATCTGGATTTATCACGGCTTTGAACTCAACCACTCCCAGGATGCAAAGGATCCCGGCGCCCTGTTTGTGGTATTCGAGCGCGATCAGGTGGTGGGCATGAAGTTCACGACTTCGGCCTTCATGCACGACCTGCTGGCCGAGATCGCGCGGCGTTCACCCGCCCAGTCGCTGCGGGATCCGGTTTACGTGGTGAAGGAGCGGTAGCAGCGCCCCGCCCCGGCTCCGCCGCACGTTCCGTCGCTCTTGTCACTGATCGGCGGATTCGTCATCACTGGTCAGTCGCGCCGCGTGCTCGTCCGTGCGGTCGGACCCACGCTCGCGACCTTCGACGTGCCCGGCCCGTTGCCCGATCCCTTCCTCACCATCTGGCAGGGAAGCCTCCCCATTCATTTCAATGACAACTGGAGCGAGCGCCCTGATGCGAACGAGATTGAACAGGCGGCGGTCGCGGTCGGCGCCTTCCCGCTCCCGCCCGCGAGCAAGGATGCCGCGCTCCTGGTCGAGCTGCCACCCGGCACCTACACCGCGGGGGTCGTGAGCAAGAGTGGCAATGATGCCGGCGCCGCCTTGGTCGAGATCTACGTCATGCCCTGAGCCGCCGTCGGGTTTTCTCCACCCGGCATTGTGGGTTGATCCCAGCGGGCGACCGGTCAACTCCGACTTCGTCGCGAGTGCGCCCGTGGCCGGGGGGCAACATTTCGCTCCGTCCTCGCAATCGGGCCGGCGTGCGGCTATACGGGAGCTTCATGTGCCCACCGCCCGAAGCCCCAGGCAATCGCCCGCCGGAACTGCCCCGGATCGCCCCTGACTTTGCGGAGCAGGACGCCGGCGATCTCGACAACATCGTGCCAACCCACGGTTACCACCGGCAGCCGATGGTCGGCCTGGGTGGCTCCGCCGGCAGCGTGCAGGTGCTCCAGAAGTTCTTCCGGGCCGTTCCCTCGGACACCGGGCTCGTCTTCGTCGTCATTGTCCACCTCTCGCCGACGCACGAGTCTTCGCTCCCCGAGCTTCTGGCCCGCGAAACCAAAATGCGCGTCCTGAAGGCGGAGGATTCCCATAAGGTCGAGCCCAACCACGTCTACGTGATTCCGCCCGGCAAGCATCTCGTGACGAGCGACGGGCTCCTGCGCCTCTCCGATATTGACGACGAGAAGGGCCGGCGCGTGGCCATCGACCTGTTCTTCCGCTCGCTGGCCGACACCCATGGCCCACATGCCGCGGCCATTGTCCTTTCCGGGGCGGACGGCGACGGGGCACTCGGCGTGAAGCGGATCAAGGAGCGTGGTGGCCTGACGATCGCGCAGGATCCGGACGAGGCCGAGCACAGTTCGATGCCGCGCACCGCGATCGATACCGGCATGATCGACTGGGTGCTCCAGGTCGCGGAGATGCCCGCGCGGCTGCTGGACTATGTCGAACGCGAAAAATCCCTGAGGCTCCCCCCGGAGGAGGGCCCCCAGCCGTCGCAACCGGTGCCCGCGAGTGCCGATCGGGATGAAACCGCGCTGCGCGCCGTCCTGCTCTACCTTCGCACGCGCACGGGCCGGGATTTTTCGTATTACAAGCGGGCCACGATCGTGCGCCGGATCGGCCGGCGGATGCAGGTGAACGCGGTCGCCGATGTCCCCGGTTACCTGGCCTTCCTCCGCACCCACCCCGGAGAGGCCGGCGCGCTCCTGCACGACCTGCTGATCTCCGTGACGAACTTCTTCCGGGATCGGGATGCGTTCGAGGCGCTGGAACAGAACATCGGCGCCGTCTTCGCCAACAAGCGTCCCGCCGACTCGGTGCGAGTGTGGGTTCCCGCGTGCGCCACGGGCGAGGAGGCTTATTCCATCGCCATGCTCCTGCTCGAGCAGGCACGCAAGCTGGACGCACCGCCTTCGCTGCAGGTCTTCGCCTGCGACCTGGACGAGGAGGCGATCCAGCAGGCGCGGGCCGGACTCTATCCGGAGACCATCACGGCCGACGTGAGCGGGGATCGGCTCCGGAGTTTCTTCATCAAGGACCATCGCGGCTACCGCGTGCGGCGCGAGCTGCGCGAGATGGTGCTCTTCGCCGTCCATGATCTGCTCAAGGATGCGCCGTTTTCCCGGATGGATCTGATCTCCTGCCGGAATCTGCTCATTTATCTGAATCGCGAGGCGCAGAACCGGGTGTTCGAGACGTTTCATTTCGCCCTCCGGCCGCAAGGGCTGCTTCTACTCGGATCCTCCGAAACGGTCGCGGAGGGCAGCCAGCTCTTCCGCGTCCTGGACAAGAAGCACCGACTCTACGCGCACGAGCAATCCGACCGACCGGCGTTTCCGGTCCCGTCCGGCCCAGGTACCCTGCAGCGCACCCTCGAGTCGCAGGAACGGGCGAGCGAGGCGCCCGCGATCCATGGCCGCCGCTTCCTGCAGGAACCCGGCATCCCGTTCCATGCCGCGCCGCTGGAGCCCGATCGCGCGAGCCTCGCCGAACTGCACTTCAAGTTGATTGATCGGCTGGCACCACCTTCGGTGCTCATCAACGCGAAGCATGGCATCGTGCACCTGTCGGAAAGCGCCGGCCGTTTCCTGCAGTTTGCCGGCGGCCCGCCGACCTCGGACCTGCTGCGCGTCGTGCATCCCACGCTCCGAGCCGCGCTGCGCGCCGCGCTCTTCCGCGCCGCCGAGGCCAGGACCACGATCCAGACGACCAGCCTCCCGGTCGAGATCGACGGCGCATCGCAGCTCGTCGATATCCGTGTCTCGCCGGCCGATGACATTGCCGAGGGCTATCTGCTCGTGGTCTTCGAAAAGACCGATCGCAGGCCGGAGGGCCGCACCGCACCGGCTTCGCCCGGTTCAGACGAAACCGAACCGATCGTCCGGCAGCTCGAAAGGGAACTGGAGCAGGTCAAATCGCATCTGCGCGACACCGTGGAGCAGCACGAGGCCAGCGCGGAGGAGATGAAGGCCAGCAACGAGGAACTGCAGGCCATGAACGAGGAGCTGCGCTCCGCCTCGGAGGAGCTGGAGACGAGCCGCGAGGAGCTGCAATCCATCAACGAGGAACTGACAACGGTAAATGCCGAGATGAAGGGCAAGGTCGACGAGCTCGCGCAAGCGAACTCCGATCTGCAGAACCTGATGGCGTCGACGGCGATTCCCACCGTCTTTCTCGACCGCAACCTGGCCATCACGCGGTACACGCCCGGCGCGGAGGAACTGTTGTACATCGTGCCGTCCGACCTGGGGCGTCCGCTCGCGCACATCAAGCATCGGATCAATTACCCGGAGATCATCGCCGACATCGAGCGCGTGCTGCGCACGCTGGTGCCGGCGGAGCGCGAGGTGCGCACCGAAGAGCGCTGGTACCTGGCCCGCATCCAGCCTTACCGGACGCTCGAGGATCACATTGGCGGCGTGGTGCTGACCTTCGTCGACGTGACCGAGCGGAAGCAATCCGAGGAGGCGCTGCGCCAGCGCAATGAGGAGCTGGAGCGGTTCAACCAGGCGGCCGTCGGACGGGAACTCCGGATGCGCGAACTCAAAAGGCAGATCAACGCCCTCGCCGTCCGGCTCGGGGAGCGTCCACCCCATGTGATTGATGAGCCCGGGCCGGAGGGGAGAAAGGACTAGCATGGCGGTCTCGTCGGAAGGACAGTCTGCCGGCTCACTGGCGGGGGTGCTTGCCACGCAAGAGCTGGCGCAGCGCCCTTCGCGGACACCGGATTTCGCGGCCGAAAACCGGGCGCTGGTGTCGCTCGCCACGGCACTGGCAGAGAATCCCTCGGGAATCCTTCAGCGGGTGGTCGACACGGCCCGGGAGTTGTGTGGAGCCGACTCGGCTGGTGTCAGCATCGTGGAATCAAAGGGTCCCTCCTCCCAAATCCGTTGGCACGCCGTCGCGGGAGCCTGGGCCAGCCATGCCGGCAGCCTGCACCCGCGCCGCGATAGTCCCTGCGACGCCGTTCTCGAGGGCGACTCCTGCCTGCTCATGCGGCAGCCCGGGAGTCACTTTGCCGCATTCCGTGCCATCGAACCACCCGCGTGGGAGGCGCTGCTCGCGCCATTCCACGATGGCAGCCGTCCGGCGGGCGCGGTCTGGGTGGTGACGCACCGGCGCGACCGCCGATTCAATCGTGAAGACGCGCGTCTGCTCGGAACGATGGCGCGCTTCGCCTCGGCTGCCTGCTTCACGACCGAGCGGCTGAAGATCGAGCAGGGGCTGCGCCAGGAACGCCTCGCGGCACTGAACCTGATGGAGGACGCGATCGCCGCGCGCGGCGAGATGGAGCGGGTCACCGCCGCCCTGCGCGCGAGCGAGGAGCAGTTTCGACGGGCGATCGAGGATGCCCCCATTCCGATCATCATGCATGCCGAGGATGGCCAGGTACTGCAGATCAGCCGCACATGGACGGAGCTCACCGGTTACACCCAGGAGGACATCCCCACCTTCGACGCCTGGCTGAATCGGGCCTATGGTTTCGGCGCGGATTCGGTCCGCGATCGCATGCAGGCGATCTTTGAGGGGAAGCAGGCCCGGCAGCAGTTCGAACTGCAAATCACCACCCTTACAGGGGAGAAACGCGACTGGGTGTTCACGATCTCGGCTCCCGGCCGGTTGGCTGACGGCCGCCGGTTTGCTGTCGGGATGGTCAACGACATGACGGAACGGACCCGCGCCGAACGGGGACTCCGCGAAAGTGAGGAACGGCTGCGGGAGGCCGACCGGCGAAAAAATCACTTTCTGGCCATGTTGGGCCATGAATTGAGAAATCCCCTCGCCGCCATCCGCGGCGGGCTCTCGCTGCTGAGTTCGGAGAAAACCCTCGCTTCGACCCGGGAGAAAACGCTCCCGATCGTCGCCGCCCAGGTGGCCCATATGGAACGGCTCGTCGACGATCTGCTGGATCTCACCCGCATCGTCGAAGGCCGTGTGCAGCTGCGCACGGAGCGGGTCACGATCCAGGATGTCCTGAGAAACGCGATCCCGATGCTGCAGACCCAGATTGAGGCCGGCGGATTCGACGTTCAGTTGCGCCTGCCGCCGGAACCGCTGACCGTTCAGGGAGACCCCATCCGGTTGAACCAGGTCGTGGTCAACGTGCTGGGCAATGCGATGAAGTACTCGGGCGACGCCCGCCGGATCGATGTGTCCGTCTCGAGCACTCCTGGCGCCGTGGCAATTTCCGTGCGCGATCACGGCCAGGGCATCCCCGCGGAGCTGCTGCCGCACATCTTCGAGCCATTCATGCAGGCCAGGCCGGCGATCACGATCCAGGAGGGATTGGGGCTCGGGCTGACGGTCGTCCGTCAACTGGCGGAATTGCACGGCGGCCGGGTCGAGGCGTTCTCCGAGGGCGAAGGAAAAGGCAGCGAATTTGTCCTGCATCTTCCGCTGGCGGCGGCCACCCCATGAAAATCCTCGTCGTCGAAGACCACGCCGCCGTCGCGGAAATCACCTGCAGCCTTCTCCGCGAGGTCCATGACCACGAGGTCGTGCACGCGACGACCGGGGCGGCGGCGCTCGCGGCGATGGAGCGGATGCCGCCCGACCTGGTGCTGCTGGATATCAATCTGCCGGATATGAATGGCTACGAGGTGGCGATGCAGATCCGCCGCAATCCCCGGTGGCAGACGTTAATCCTGGTGGCGCTGAGCGGATTCGGCCACGAGGTCGACCCCGCCCTGGCCAGGAAAGCCGGGATCGATGCGCAGTTTCGCAAGCCGATGGATTTCGAACTCCTGCCCCAGATCCGAAGGGCGGATCGGTGATTGCTCGCGGCCCTGCGGCTCCGGCGCGGCCGCGCCGGGGCAGCCCCACGCCGGGGGGCCGCGAGAGTGTCCGCGCGAAGAGCGCGCGCGTGAGTGCGAATTCTCCGGTGCCAGCCGCGGAGATGCGCCGCCGCCACAATCGTCACGAAAACCGACGATGCTCCTTGCGTTCCAAGCCAGAGGCGTGAGGGTGGCGGGTCGTAATTACCGTTAGATGACAGTGGCAGGTGGGTCCTCAGGTGAGCTTCAGGTTCAGTGATGATTCGAAACCCGATTTCCGGGAACACGCTGACAGCAGACGAAAGCTACGAAAATCATCACTAATGAATTCCAAACTCTACGTTGGAAACATGTCGTTCAAAACCACCGAGGCCGAGCTGCGTGACGCCTTCGGTCAATTCGGTTCCGTGACCGATGTCTACATCGCCAACGATCGCGAGACCGGCCGCCCGCGCGGCTTCGCGTTCGTGACGTTCAGCACCGACACCGAGTCGAAACTCGCCGCGGAAAAGATGAACGGCGCCGACCTCGACGGTCGGCAGCTGACCGTCAACGAGGCGAAGCCGAAGGAAGAAGTCGGTGGCGGCGGGCGCAGCTACAGCAGCCCCAACCGCCGCGCCGGCAGCTTTCAGGCTCGCGGCAACAGCCGCTACTGAGCCGGGTCCGCGAACCCGTATTTTCGAGCGAAGCGCTTCGGCGCTTCGCTTTTTTTGACATGTGAGCAGGGATGAGACGGGGTCAGGCGACGCTGAAAATCGCACGTTGGTAACGCACTGCCCGGCCGATCCGGCCGTTGCCGTCCGAACACGGATGGATATATTCACGGCGATGCTCCGGCTCAGCCGACGAGATTGAACCTCAACCGGGATTGTTGCGTCGGCCACGCTGGATCCGACACTGCCGTCGGCCGTCATGCCTCTCCCTGAGAAATCCCGCACGCAAGCGCCCCGAAAGCGTCTGGCTGCCGGCGTCTGGGCGCTCGGCCTTGTGAGCCTGTTCATGGACATCTCGTCTGAGATGATCCACGGCCTGCTCCCAGTCTTCCTGGTGGGAACCCTGGGAGTCAGCGCCGCGGCGCTCGGCCTGATCGAGGGCATCGCCGAAAGCACGGCCGCGATCACAAAACTATTTTCGGGTGTCTGGTCCGACCGGATCGGTCGCCGGAAGCCGCTGGCCCTTCTCGGATACGGCATGGCGGCCGCCACCAAGCCATTGTTCCCGCTCGCGGAGAGTGTCGTGACCGTCTTCACGGCACGCTTCATCGATCGGATCGGAAAAGGCATTCGCGGTGCGCCACGCGATGCGCTTGTTGCCGATCTGACCCCGCCGGAACTTCGCGGCGCTGCCTTTGGACTGCGTCAGACCCTCGATACGGCAGGTGCCTTCGTCGGCCCGTTGCTCGCCATGGGGTTCATGGTTTGGTTCGTTGACCGCGCGCGGGTCGTATTCTGGATCGCGACGGTGCCGGCAATCGTCGCGGTTGGGATCCTGATGTTTGCAGTCCATGAGCCCGCGGACACGCGGCCCAAGGCTGCGAAAGGGAGCCCGCTCGCCGGCTTTCACTGGCGGAGATTTCCGCCGTCGTTCTGGTGGCTGGTGGTGATCCTGGCGCTGTTCACCCTCACCCGATTCTCGGAGGCGTTTCTGGTCTTGCGCGTCCAGTCAATCGGCCTTCGTGACGCGTATGCCCCGCTTGCGCTGGTGGCAATGAACCTCGCTTACGTGCTGTCGGCGTACCCGGCAGGTGCGCTGTCGGACCGGATGCCACGTCATCGCATGTTGGTGCTTGGGTGCATCGTGATGGTGGCGGCGGACGTAATCCTGGCATTCGGCCAGGGCCCCATCGTGATCTTCATCGGTGTCGCCGGGTGGGGCCTGCACATGGGAATGACGGAAGGATTGCTTAATGCGCTGGTCGCCGACTACGCGCCCGCTGAGCTGCGGGGGACGGCATTCGGAGTGATCAATCTTGTCCGCGGTGCGATGCTGTTCGTCGCGAGCCTCGTGGCGGGCGCCCTTTGGGCGAACCTGGGACCGCAAACGACATTCATTGCCGGCGCCACTTTTGCCACTCTGACGGCATTCGCCGCGGCGTGGATCCCGAGAGGCCAGCGAAAGGGTGCTGTAAATTGATCTGGTCTCCAGGTGACGTGCGCGTGATCACGCGATACCCCAAACCATGATCACGGCCGCGGAGGGCGGTCACTACGGTCGGCCCCTGGCCGCTTCATCACGTTGCCGCCTTTGGGTTGCGGATAGCGTTCACCGCGCCGGCCATAGCTGTTCGTCGTCAGCACGCGCCCCGTTTCGTCGACCGGCGGAACGTGCGACGTGGACCAATACGCCAGGATTTCGCACAGCAATTTTTCCACCTTCTCACCATTCGTCGCTTTTTTATGATATGCGCTTGCGCCCAGCAGGAATGACGTTCTGACGTCGTCATCGTCGTCCGATGACGAATAAATGATGCGGGGCAGGACGCTCCACGCCGGATTGCCCTGCATGAACTCCAGAACATCGAAGCCATCCCCGTGATCCATGTTGAGGTCGGTGATGACGAGACTGGGAAACGGGAAATTCTTTCGGTCGGCGAATTTATCCTCGCCGATCATATAGGCGATCGCCTCGTCTCCGCTGTTCACCTCGTTTAATGTCGAGCCGTTTGCGAGGACCTTCCGCAAGGCTCTGGAGGTAAGGAAGCGCTCGTCGGCGTCATCGTCTACGAGCAGGATGCGATGACGTTTCGTTTTCATGTGCGGCCCGTTACGCTTCCGCAGCGCTCCACGCGATGCAATAGGGTCTTTCATGGTGTGCGCGCTAGGGTCTGCCATGGTGTGCGCGCTAGGGTCCGCCATGGTGTGCGCGCTCCGGGCCGTTCGCCTGGGCGTGCTGCACGCCTGGGAAATCGTGCGGACCACGACATCCCGGCAGGTCGCCGGACCGCGGACGCTGCACGCCCTTGTCCCGGCGTCAGGTCACAGCGTTGCCCGCCATGATCGCGAGCACGACAAAGACCGCGCAGCCGATCAGGAACAGGAAGAACAGAAATTTCGCGATGCCGGCAGCGGCACCGGCTATCCCACCGAACCCCAGCACGGCTGCGATCAGCGCCACGACACCAAAAATAATTGCCCAAGTTAGCATAGATGAGTCCTCCGTTTTCAATCTCCACAGTCATCGCCACGCCGTTCCGGTTGCCTGACCTTTCAGTTAGAAATGGGCGGGAGCCTGCCCGCGGCCAACGACTGACGTGTCGGACGCGCGGCGGTGTCGCCGCGCTCAGGAGTCGGCTGCCTGCCGTTCCCTGCGCTCGCGGGCGCTCTCGTTTTCTTTCCTCTCCCGGGCATCCTGCACCGCGTCGATCGCGTCATCTTCGTCGTCTTCGCTCAGCGCCTCCGGCTCGGCACTGTCCGAAGACTCTCCTCGCAGCGCCACCTCGAGGAGAATGGGAAAATGATCGCTGCCGACGTGCTCGAGCCGCCTGATCTGCACCAACTCGAACTGCGGCGACACGAAAACGTGGTCCAGCGGATACCGCAGGAATCGATGGTCGGCGTGATAAGTGGAGAACCGGCCGCGCCCGACCCGCGGGTCCAGCAGTCCGGCGAGCCGCAGAAACAGCCGGCTCGTATGGCTCCACGCGACGTCGTTCAGATCGCCGGCGACGATCAGCGGCGAACCGAATCGCCGGACCACCTCCGCCGCCTTGACGAGTTCCGCATCCCGCAAATCGGAATCCTGCCGGATATCCGGCCGCGGTGGCCGCGGGTGCAACACGACCAGGCGCACGTGTCCCCCGTCGGGCAGTTCGACCACCGTGAAGACGCTGGGGACGTTGCGCTCGACGAGAAACTTGATTTTCGTCCGCGACAACGGCAGCCGGGAGCAGACGATCATGCCATAGGTGTTGTCCTGCGGGCGGCGCACCGAATGCGGAAAGTCGGTCTCCAGCGAGCGCAGTTCCTCGTCCCAACGACGGTCCGTCTCGACGGCCACCACCACGTCCGGCTTTGCTCGGAGCACCGTTTCGCGCCAGCGGGCGAAATCACGATTCTCCATCCGCACGTTCGAAATGACGAGGCGCAGTCGACGCTTCGGGTCCACCGGCCCCGAGACCGATTGCACGTCGGGCCGCCAGACATGCGTGTAGGGCAGCATCTGGCGCGCTTGAACGATCACCGATGCCGCCAGCAGGACAAACAGGATCCACTCCCACGTGCCCGCCCGCTCCAGTCCGAAATTGGCTGCGCCGAAGAGCGCGAGCAGCAGGACGCTCGCCGCGGCGATTTGCGCGCGGGGGAAATCGAAGATGCGGACCCACCATGCTCTCGTTTTCAAAAACGAGAACACGGTCTGGACGATCACCAGCACGCTGAAAACGCCGAGGATGATTTTGATCGCTGCCATGGCGGAAGTTTGGTGCGACTGGCCGTCACTCCTCCGGCGTGCGTTGCCCGCCCGGTTTGGCCGGCCGAAGAATCTCCCGCCAGCGGGGATCGGCGCCCGGCACCAGGATGCGAACGTTCGGCGTGGTGGGATAGATCCCTTGGGAACTCAGCGCGCGATAGACGCCCTGGAGCACGGACGAGGTTGCGGCGACGAAATCCGAACGACGGGAGTCGGTCCAGTATCTGACTTCAAGCACCACGTCGTCCTTCGCGAGTTCGGCGAGCACCAGCGTGACGGGCGGATGCGCTTCGATGCCGACCGCCTCGTGGGCTGACCGGCGGATGACTTCAGCGAGTGCCGCGAGATCGCGCGGGTGTCCCACCGCCAGGCGCACGGCGCCGCGGCGGAGGGGCGCTGCGGTGTTGTTGATGACGCGGGACGTGAACACTTCGGAGTTGGGCACCAGGGCAAGCCGCCCGTCGTACGCGCGAATATGCGTCGCTCTCAGATCCACCTTTTCCACCGCGCCTTCCGTGTTGCCCACCACGATCTGATCTCCCAGCTCGAATGGTCGCATGAGCAGAATCAGCAGGCCGCTGACGAAGTTCGAAAGGATGTCCTTCAGCGCGAAACCCAGCGCGAGGCTCGTCAGACCAAGGCCGGTCACCACGGCGGCGGGTTCGAAACCGACCGCCCCGGCGGCGACGAGCAAGCCGACCATCCACACGGAGTAGTAGGCAATTTGCTTGATGAGGTTCTCGACCGTCAGATCGCGGACGAATTGGCGGAACAGCAGCCGCATCCCCAGGCGCACCGATCGCGCGAGCAGCCAGAAGAGGAGCAGCACCAGCACCGCCGCGAGCACGCTGGGCACCACCCGGATCGACGACTCCTGCAGACGCGAAAAGGCGCCGCGAATGGATGCGGTGATTTCATCGCCCAGGCGGCTGAGCGCGGAACGCTCACGACGAGCACGAACCCATTCCCGTTCGATCGCGGCCGCCCACTGGCGGGCGAGTTCGTCGAGATCGGTCATCTGCTCCTCGGCGTCAGAGGCGTGGACGGTGGCAACGGTCAATCCATCGAGCGTGACGGCGCGGGTGTTCCCGGTCCCGGACACGATCTCCAGTTCTCCGGCGATGTTTTGATCCGCGCGCGAAAGGAGCGCGGTGATGCGCCGCTCGATCCGCCGGGCGCGTTCGGCGGCCGGCAGCTCTGGCAGGTCTCCGACCCGAAAAATCGGGCGGCCACCGCTTCGAACCGCCACGGTGCCTTCCTGCGCGTGCATGAGTCCGCCATGCAGGCACACCATCAGCAGCAGAACCAATAAACGGAAAGACAGGGGCATCGGTCCAGCGGCTTTCGGGCCACGCAAGACGGCCCGGATCGCCACGGGCCTTCTGTCAGCAGTTCGGGCGCTCCGTTCCGAAGCTGCGTGGCTTCCGGAGGATGAGGCGGAACCAGTCGCTGGCCGGGCGAACTGTAAATGCCACCCCGTATGAGTGCCGGGCGAAACAGCCAACGCATGGGCATGCCTCTCGGACGCGTGGCGGCGTATGCCGCCGCCGTCTTTGCGATTGCCGCGCTGTTTGCGCTCGGGTGGGTGTTGCGGGACGTGCTCCTCCTGACGTTTGGAGCGATCCTCGTGGCGACGATCATCCGGGCCGGCGCGCATCCTTTGATCCAGCGTGCCAAAATGGGCGAGCGGTGGGCCGTGATACTGGTGGCGCTGGGCCTGGTGCTCACAGGCGCTGGCGTGTTCTGGCTTTTCGGCCACCAGATCGCGTCGCAATTGCAGGGTCTTTCGGAGCGGTTGCCCCGCGCGTTCGCGGCCGTGCGAGAGTGGCTGGAAAGCAATCAGGCCGGAAGATTTCTCCTCGAACGCGCAGCGGGGCTGGCGGAGGACGGATCGTGGCTCGAAAACGCACCGAAGCTTCTGGCGATCAGCGCCACGACAATAGGGCACATGTTCCTCATGCTTTTCGTGGGCATCTACCTCGCGATGAATCCCCGCCTCTATCGCGAAGGCTTCGTGCGGCTTTTCCCGCAAGCACAGCGGAACAAGCTGCTTCACGCCTTGAACGAAAGTGGCGACGCCTTGCGAAAATGGCTGCTGGGGCAGCTCGTCTCCATGAGCTCGGTCGGAATCCTCACCGGCGTCGGCCTCTGGATTGTCGGTGCGCCATTGCCGCTCGGACTCGGCATCATGGCCGGCCTGCTCGAATTCATCCCAGCCATCGGCCCCGTGCTCGCGTTTGTGCCCGGCGTGCTCGTGGCCTTGACCGAAGGGCCCGAGGTGGCGCTCTACGCGGCCATCGTGTTCATTGTCGTGCAACAGCTCGAAGGCAGTATCATCATGCCCCTGGCGCAGCGCTGGGCAGTGGAGTTGCCGCCCGCCTACGGCCTCGTGGCCGTGCTTTCCTTCAGTCTGCTTTTCGGCTTCCTCGGAATTCTGTTCGGCAGCCCGCTGGCCGTGGTGGCCATGTGCCTCGTGCGGAATCTCTACCTCCAAAATGGAATCGAAGACGACCGCGCGCCCCGGGCCAAAGCACCTGAGGGATGAGCGCAGGAAGGAACCCCGACCAGGCCGACGAGTGCAGGTGCGCGCGACCTTGGCTTCGGAAAAGAAAAGAGCCGGACCTGTGTCCGGCTCTGTACTCGGCCGCTATGAAGATGAAGGGCGGATTTATCGACTGGATGAGCTGCTGCCGCTTTGCCGGAGCTGCGAAACGAGTTCGGTCCGCCCGAGCTGCAACTTCAATTGCTCGTTGTTGCTGTCGAATTGCACCCGGGATGCCGGAATCGCCGCGAGTTCATCTCCCTGCATGCCGACGTTGGCATCGAGTTCGACGTAGAGGGTCACCTGTTCGCCTTGATTGGAACTCGACGTTCCGCTGGTTCCCATCGCCTCCCCCTCATCGTGGCTATTCCTGTTTCCGCTTCCTTAGATCGCGCGTGCCGACCTGCGATAGGTGTGAATATCAGGACGTTCACGCGTGCCGCGGGAGGTGCGTCGCTGCCGGGGTCTGTCGCGCGGTCGGATCGAGCGAGGCGTCTGCACCGATTTCGGTGTGATGATACTCCCAGCGTTGTCCCCAGCGGCCACCGAAGGCGGCTGCCAGCGCGCCGAAGACGAAACCGATGAACCCCCACAGTGCTCCTTTGGCGATCGCGCTCGCAGCCTCGTCCGCAACCTCGCGAGCCGTTTCCGCTGCCGCGGCCTTCGCCTCCTCGAACTGGGCCCGCGCCTGTTGCATGAACGCGATCCATTCATCCACCATGCGGTTCGCTTCGTCTTGTGCGATGCCAGCGCTCGTCAGTGCCTCGACCGTGGCGCTCCGAGCCTGGGGATCGCGCAAGTCGCCTCCTTCCCGGAAGAGCTGTCGCAGCGCCTGGCCGATTTCGCGGCGTGCGGCGGCAATTCCGCCCGCGGCGTTCTGCACCTGCTCGTTCTCAGCGACCTCCTCGATCATGCTTTCGATCGCCGCCGTGTTTTGCGCCACGGCTTCCTGCGCCATATCCGCCACTCCTGCGAGCGGGGCACCCACGGCGGAAAGACCCTGGCCCACCACCCGGGCGGCGCCGCCGATCAAGGCGCCCGCGCCGGATGTCACCAGCAGCAAGGCCATGATGGTCGCCACGCACCAGACGAGAAAGCCGTGCACCGCGCCTGAAACGCTATGCACGCGCGCGGCGCAGCGGCCGGCTATCCAGCCGCCGACGCACAACGAGAGCAGCGCGCTAAGCGTCCACGCGATGCCCGTGCCCACGCCGAAGGTGGCAACGGGATTGTCGTCGGTCGCCGGCTCCGCGGCGCCGAGGCCAATCGCGGTCAGCAGCATCATGATTACGATGTGCGTGGCGAGCCCCGCCACGGCGCCCGCAAAAACCGCGCCCCAGGCGGGTGAGCGCCGATCCGCGATGACGCTTTCGTCGGTCGTTCCGAAAGTTGGGTGATCTCTGTTCATAGCAAGTTGCCTGTGTGATCGGCGGCCGCCTCAGGCACGGTTGCCGCCGCCGAGTGTTTTTGCAGAGGCAGTCTGCGCTCGACCGGGCAACCTAATGCCAACGCGAAGCGTTCGCCATGGGGCCCAGGCCGCGACAACCGGTGGGAATAATAGCGCGCGTTCCGCGGCATTTGCTTACGCCGCGGTTCCGCATTCGCCCATGGCAACACTGCTCTGCCAACGGCCTGCATGCGCCAGCGCAGCGGGGCTTCCGTTCACAAAACCACCCCTCGTTACCCACGTCTTCGCGCGAAAAGCCGGGATGGTCTCTCCCGCGATGAGGCAATTCACCGGGTTATTGCTCGAAAAGCGGCAGGAGTTGCGGTGACTCGATGAACGGATCCGTTGCATCGAACTGAAATCCGGCGGCGGTCACGAAATGACAATACCTGCAATGATCGTCAAATCCGTGGCGTGCCGCTGGATTGCCCGTCAAAACCGCCCTGCCGATGTGGCGGGCATAGCGGGATGCGGAATGACGGGGGCCATTCTGCGTCTTGCTTCGCAAGACCCTGAAGTTTGGCTCAATTGTGGGCGTAGAAGACGGCGCTGGCGAGGTGGGCTTCGAGTTTGTGCGCGTTCTGGTCCGAGACGTTGCGTGCTCGGAAGTGCGATAAACTCTCGTGACGGAGGCAGT
>WYBX01000100.1 GCA_011525695.1 Verrucomicrobiia bacterium | reverse complement strand
GTAAATCTCACCGTTACGATCGGTGGCTCTGCGTGGGTGTCACTGTTACGCCTTCCCGGCAACGCGTAGCTCTCACTGTTACGACCCGGTCAAGCCCTCACTGGGGGCACTCCGGTGGACGCTTACGGCTGACGGCCGTTCGCCGCTGCTCAGAGCCCCGGAGAGCTCGGAGCGGTCGTGGCCGGCCTGTGGAGCGGGTCGCGCGCACGACTGCGGTCGATAATCGATTTGACCGCGTTTTGACCGAATGGAGAACAGGAGCGTAAGATTCTAGTCTCGCGCGCCATCCGGGAATCGAATGCGCAGGGCCGGCGGACCGTTTCCACCTACAACAGCCGCGGGCTGCCGGTCACCGTCACCGATGCGCTCTCGCGTGTGACGGGGTTCACGTACGACGATCTCGGCCGCCGGATCACCGCCACCAATCCGCAGAGCCAGACCTCGACCTTTGGCTATGACGCACTGCATCGGCTCATTTCCGCGACCGATCCGGGCAATCTGACTGCTTCCCAGGCGTTCGATGTGGATGGAAACTGGACCGGACTGACGAATGCAGCCTCGAACACCACCACCTTCGGCTTCGATCCCGGCGGCCGGCTCACCTCGATCACGACGCCGGAAGGCCGGGCAATCGGCATGACCTACAACAGCCGCGGGCTGGTCGCGACAGCCACGGAGCCCTCGACCCAGCAGACCACCTTCACCTACGACGACGCGATGCGGCTCAGTTCGTTCACCGATGCCGTCGGCACGGTGAGCATGACGCGGGACGCGGTCGGGCGGGTCCTGACCGTGACGGAGGGAGCAAAGACCCTGACCCGCGAATACGACCTCCTTGGCCGGATGACGGAATTCACCGACAGCGATGGGAATGTGTTCGGCTACACGTACGATGATCTGGGCCGGCTCACCACGCTCACGTATCCGGACTTGAAAGAGGTGAACTACACGTACACTCAGGCAGGACACCTGCACACCGTGACCGACTGGGCAAACCGCGTGACCACCTACACCCATGATTCCGTGGGCCGAATGACCGAGGTCCTGCGTCCGAATGGCACGAAACAGACGCGGGCCTACGACGCGGCCGGCCAGCTCACCCAACTCCGCGAATGGGCGGCCGACGGAACGACGGTTTTGTACGCGGCCGACGATCTGACGTACAGCCTGGCCGGCCGGCTGCTCAGCGAGACGCTCACTCCCGCCGTTGCCCCCCTGCCGTACGCTGCCGCCCAGACGTTCGATTTGGACAACCGGCTGCTGACCCACAACGGCGCCTCGACGACCTTCGACGCCGACGGCAACCTGCTCTCCATTGCTTCGGGAATCGCCCCGGCGAGCTACACCTATGACGCCCGGAACCGGCTGACCGCCGCGGGTGGATTGACCTACACATACGATGCCGAGGATCGGCGGGTGGCGGTGACGGACGGGGTCGGGACGACGAGCTACGCCGTCAGTCCGCACACCGCGCTGAGTCAGACGCTCGTCCGGACTGCCCCGGGTGGCACGAAGACCTTTTATGTGTATGGGCTCGGGTTGATTCACGAGGAAACCGGGACGGACGTCCGTTACTACCACCACGACCGCCGGGGAGACACCGTGATGCTGACGGACGGCACGGGGGCCGTGACCGACCGGGTGGCCTACGGGATCTTTGGGGAGATAGTCTCCCGGACCGGCACGACCGACACGCCGTTCCTGTTCAGCGGGCTCTGGGGCGTCCAGACCGACGCGAATGAAATCTATTATCACCGGTCGCGGTATTATCATCCCGGGCTGCGGCGGTTCCTGAACCAGGATTTCGTGCTGGGCGCGATTGCCTCGCCGGCCTCGATGAACCGATTCGCCTACGCCAATGGCAATCCCGTGTCGCTGATCGATCCGTTCGGACTGGCGGCACAGGATCTGGCCCCAAACAACGCACAGCTTCAACAGGCCATTGCCATACGGGACAGATATGAGGGTTATTTTGCAAAGGACGGGCAGTATGCATCCATGTTTAGTGAAATCTCCAACTTGCGAGACCCACTTTCTTTGGCTGCGCTTGCTGGCAGTCTTTCTGCGGCAGCCAATGCCGCTAGATTGGCACCGACCGATCTCAAGGGCATCTTCATCGATGCCTATGGAGGTGTGACTTACTATCCGAATCGGGCAGGTCATTGGGGTCGTGCAGGCAATGCACTGGGTGTCGTTGCGGCAGGAATGGATGGGTTTTCGCTGGGTGTCGCGATCAATCAAGGCGACGGTTCAGCAGCCTTTCTTAGCAGCGGAAATATTGCCGTGGACCTCACAGCGGCTGCTGCTGGAGGACCCATTGGATTGGGTTTGGCAGGCGGACAACTGCTCGTGAATGGAAGTTTGTATCTTTATTCGTCCTATCAGAATTATCAGGACTATGTGAACACGCTAAACAGTGCCGCAATGGCTGCGGCGACACTCCAAAAAGCCAATGAGACGGTTGCACGTTTGCAGAGTGGCAATGGGGGTGGGCCGTGAAAATACAGGGCCAGAAGATGACGCGCTTTTATTACTACGCGCTAGTGACGGTGTTCGGGCTTGGAGCCGTTCTCTTGGCGAGTGCCGCATACTTCAACTTTCGCTCGGAGAATCTTGTCGGAGGAGTTGGAGCACTTGTGGCCGCACTGCTTGCGCTTTTCGTTAGCACGAAAATTGGACTGGCTCTCAGGTTCAAACTGAAAGCCGGTGAAGGGAATCACGGGAATCGTCGTTCGGATCCGAGTCTGAGAGGATAAGTGTTACCGATTTTTCTCTGGTCGTAAAAGTTGCCGAATTGGCATCGTAGGGATTTTGGGGTGATTGCCGGGCTGGTATCGTGTTTTGCGGCCGGGTTGCCGCGCTCTGGTCGTCTCGTCACGAGATAGCGAAGTGACGGCGGTAACCGATCAAGATCGCCGTCGCACCTTCGCCGTAGGCGGTGCGGATGGCCGGGCTGCCGTCGTAATCGGCAGGTCGACCGAAGTGGTCGTCCTCCTTCGCCAAGCCTACGGCGGACAGGTATGGGTTTGAGCCGAACTGGCGTCGCAGCCTGCTTTACGATGGCAGCAGTTCACGCATGGCATCGTGGAACGACAGGCGCAGGACCTGGGTGCAGAAATCGATGGCGTTGCCACCGGGATCGCGCTCGGGCCCGCCTTCGCCAGGCTTCGGCGGGGCAAGCCAGCGCCAATAGGAATCCTTGAGTCGCGGCACAGCCGGTCGCTTATCCCGGCTGGATTTCGCCGACGAGTTCCCGCAGCCGCGCTTCGACCTCGCGCAGGGCCCGGCGGCCGGCGGCCGTGGCGCGGTAGGGCCGACCGTCCCTCGGCTGGCCGCGTGAAACCTTTCCCACGCGCCGGAGCCAGCCGAGCTGCTCCATCCGGGCCAGGAGCGGATAGAGCGTGCCGGGGCTGACCCGATAGCCATGCTCGCGCAGTTCCTCGAGCATCCAGTGGCCGACGATCGGCCCCTCGCGGGCATGATGCAGGATGTGGACTTTCCAGAGCGGGCGCAGGATTTCGCGCTCGAGGGCGTCGTGGCTCATGATTCTCGTGGACGTTTACGGTGGTCGTAAGCCGGGTGGCGGTGGGTGATTTTCATGTCAACCGCGAGATTTTCCCTTGTCACCCCAAAACGATCTGTAACCAATTCCGGGCTCCCACGTCTGAGCGGTCCCCCGTCTCCGCTGCCCACGCCCGAATGAATTTTCTCCAGCTCGCGCTTCGCCGTCCCCTTTCCGTCATCGTCGTCGTCATCGGTGTTGCGCTGGCCGCCGGGCTCGCGATCCAGCGGATGTCGCGGGACATCTTTCCCCCGCTCGGCATTCCCACGATCTACGTCGCGCAACCCTACGGCGGCATGGATCCGGCGCAGATGGAGGGCTATCTCACCTACCGGTACGAGTACCACTTCCTGTACATTTCGGGGATCGAGCACGTCGAATCGAAGTCCATCCAGGGCGCCTCGATCATGAAGCTGCAGTTTCACCCGGGGACGGACATGTCGCAGGCCATGTCCGAGACCGTGGCCCAGGTGAACCGCTCCCGTGCGTTCATGCCCCCGAACACCGCGGCGCCGTTCATCATGCGCTTCGATGCGGGGAGCGTGGCGGTCGGCTATCTCGTTTTCTCGACCGACAATCCCAACCGCACCCTCGCGGAGATGCAGGACCAGGCGCTCAATCGCGTGCGGCCGGCCTTCGCGACGCTGCCCGGCGTGTCGGCCCCGCCGCCCTTCGGCGGCAGTTCGCGCGGCATCATCGTCAACGTCGATCCCGAGCGGATGCGCGCCTACGGACTCTCGCCGGACGACATCGTCCGGGCGCTCAACGAGGCGAACACCATCAGCCCGTCCGGCAACATGAACCTGGGGGACAAGTACCCGATCGTGGAGATGAACGCGATCGTGAAGAACCCCAAGGACCTCGAGGCGGTGGTGCTGCGGCGGAACGAACGCGGCGCAGTTTATGTGCGCGACGTGGCCACAATCGTGGACGGCGCGGATATCACCACGGCGCACGCCCTGGCGAACGGGCTCCGCACCGTCTACCTGCCGGTCACGAAGCGGGGCGACGCCTCGACCCTCGCGGTCGTCGACCTCGTCAAGAAGAACATTCCTGAGTTTCAGAAAATCCTCCCCGACGACATCAAGGTCAGCTACGTCTTCGACCAGTCGCCGGTGGTCAACCGCTCGATCACCGATGTGCTCAAGGAGGGTGGTCTCGGGGCAATCCTCACGGGGCTGATGGTGCTCGTGTTCCTACGCGACTGGCGGAGCGCCTTCATCGTCGTCATCAACATCCCGCTCTCGCTGCTCGGCGCGGTGTTTGCGCTGTGGATCACCGGCCAGTCGATTCATCTGATGACGCTCGGCGGCCTGGCGCTGGCCATCGGCATCCTGGTCGACGAATCGACCGTCGCAGTGGAAAACATCCATGCGCACATTGCGCGCGGTGCGAGCGTGTCCCGCGCCGCGCTCGATGGCACGCGGGAGACGGCGCTGCCCCGGCTGCTCGCGATGCTGTGCATTCTCGCCGTGTTCATCCCGGCGTTCTTCATGGTGGGTGCGGCCCAGGCGCTCTTCGTGCCGATGGCGCTCGCCGTGGGGTTCTCGATGATCGCCTCGTACCTGCTTTCAAGCACGCTCGTCCCGATCCTGTCGGTCTGGTTTCTCCGCGGGCATTCGTCCGAAATCCACGAGGCCTCCTATTTCGCGAAGATGCAGCGGGGCTACGGGGGGATGCTGCGGAGGCTGGTGGCGCTGCGCTGGCCGCTTGCGATCATTTACCTGGTGGCCTGCGGCGCGATTGTGGTGATCTTCGGCCGCCAACTCGGCACCGAGATCTTTCCCAAGACCGACAACGGGCAGTTTGCGCTCCGGCTGCGGGCGCCCAGCGGCACGCGGGTCGACGTGACCGAGGGGATCTCCAGAAGGGTGCTCGACCTGATTGCCCGCGAGGCCGGCGGTGCGGATAAGATTGACGTCACCATCGGGATGGTCGGCGTGCACAATTCCAGTTTCCCGGTGAATCTCGTGCACCTGTGGAATGGCGGGCCCGAGGAGGGGTGGCTCGCCGTGCAGCTGAAGCCGGATTCCGGCATCCGGGTTGAGGAGTTCGAGGAAAGGCTCCGCGGGGTCTTCGCCCGCGAACTTCCCGACGTTCGCTTCTCCTTCGAGCCGCAGGACATCGTTTCTCGGGTTATGAGCTTTGGCTCGCCGACCCCGGTCGAGATCGCGATCAGCGGATCGGCCCTGCCGGTGAGCAAGGGCTATGCCGACAAGATCGTCGAACGGATGCGGGCGATCCCGTACCTGCGCGACGTGCAGATTGCCCAGACCCTCGATTATCCGACGATCGCGGTGAATGTGGACCGCGAGCGCGCCGGGCTGCTGGGCGTGCAGATGTCGGACGTGACCCGTTCGCTCGTGGCCGCCACGACCTCGAGCCGGTTCACGACGCCAATTTTCTGGGCTGACCCGGGATCCGGGATCAGCTTCAACGTCCAGGTGCAGATCCCCGAGTCGGAAACGACCACGCTCGAGGACCTGGGCAATGTCCCCATCAACTCGAGTCGGGGCCAGCCGGTTCTTTTGCGCAACATCGCGACGCTGTCGCCCGGGACGGCGGTGGGCACCTACGAGCGCTACAACCTGGCGCGGCTGGTCAGCATCACGGCCAATCTTCACGGTGCCGACCTGGGCACCGCGACCCGCGCGATTCGGAAGGCGATCGCCGACGCGGGCCCGCCGCCCGAGGCGCGCACCAAGGTCGATTTCCGTGGCCAAGTGGTGCCGCTCGAGCAGCTGCTCGATGGCTTTCGCTCGGGCCTGATCATCGCGGTGATCGTGATCTTCCTGATGCTGTCCGCGAATTTCGAATCGCTGCGGCTTTCCTTCGCCGTGGTTTCGACGGTGCCGGCAGTGCTGGCCGGCGTGGTCCTGGCACTCTGGTTCACGGGCACCACGCTCAACATCCAGTCGGCCATGGGTGCGATCATGGCGGTGGGGGTCGCGGTCGCGAATGCGATCCTGCTCGTCACGTTCGCGGAGCGCAACCGGATCCAGTCCGGCGACGCGCTGGCGGCGGCCGTGGAGGGCGGCAGCACGCGGCTGCGGCCGATTCTGATGACGAGCTTCGCCATGATTGCCGGCATGATGCCGCTGGCGCTGGGGTTGGGAGAGGGCGGGGATCAGACCGCGCCGCTCGGCCGGGCGGTGGTCGGCGGGCTGGCCCTGGCCACCGTGGCGACGCTTTTTGTCCTGCCCGCATTTTTCGCCATCATCCGGCGCCGTGCCAGCACGCGCTCGGGCTCACTCGATCCCGACGATCCCCTGAGCGGTCATTTCAATTCACCCGTCGGCCACGATTGAGCCGGATCCAATCTCTCAAATGAAGCCAAACAGGACGCCCCAGATTATTGCGCATCTTCTGGAGGGACGACCGCCGCGTCGTCCGCGGCCGGGGCGGAGCCCGGCCCTCCAACCTGCGCAGAGATCAATGGCGCGGTGTTCAATGAATACACTTCGAATGAAACTTCATCATCATCCCCGGCTGGCCCGGCGATTCCTCCTGCTCAGCGGACTGGCCGTCGGGATCGCACCGGCCGGCGCGCAATCCGTTTCGGCCGCGGCCCAGGTCGAGGTCGCAACGCCCCGCCGCGGCAGTATCCACCGGTTTATCACGCTGCCCGGCAGCTTGCGGGCGGATCAGCAGGTGACGCTGCACGCAAAGGTGGCCGGCTATTTGAAATCGATCGCCGTGGACCGGGGCGATGCGGTCAAGGCGGGCCAGTTGCTGGCCGAGCTGGAGCTGCCGGAGATCGTGGCCGAGCGGGCCCGGCACGAGGCGGAGCTGAAGATCGCCCGGGTCGAGTCGGAGCGGCTGACGGCAGCCCGGGCGAAGGCGCCGGATCTGATTACGCCGGCGGCGACCGATGCTGCCGAGGCGCGGCTGGCGATGGCGCAGGCAGCCCTGGTGCAGAACGACACGCTGATGCAATTCGCCCGGATAACCGCACCCTTCGACGGGATCGTGACCGACCGGTTTGTCGATGTGGGCGCCTTTGTCCCCGCCGCGACTGCGGGAAGCAACCCGGCCGCCGCCGCGATCGTCACAGTGATGGACTATTCGACGGTGCGGGCCCGGGTGGCGGTGCCTGAGATCGAGGCCGCCCGGATTCGGGTCGGCCAGCCGGTCGAGATGACGATCGAGGCGCTGCCGGGCCGGTCCTTCCAGGGCAAGGTGAGCCGGACCAGCGGGGCGCTCGACGAGGTGACGCGCTCGCTCGTGATTGAGGCGGATTTCCCGAACCCCGATCTCACCCTGCGTCCGGGAATGTACGCCATCCTGCGGATTGGCGTGGAGCAGCATCGCGATGTCCTCGTCGTGCCGGCGGCGGCGTTGGTGCGGGAAAAGACGGCGGCATTTCTCTTCACGCTGGTGGACGGCAAGGCGAACCGCGTGCCGGTGAAGGCGGGTTTCAATGATGGCAGGCAGGTGGAGATTCAGGAAGGCGTCGCGGAGGATGCGCGCGTGCTCATTCCGGGGAAAATCCCGCTGGTGCATGGCCAGCCGGTGAACGCCATGGAGTCGAAATGAACCGGCCGATTCCACGGACAAGGCGTCACCCGCGCAAAGGGGCAGCGCGGTTCATCCTGGCGGGATGGCTGCTTGCGGCGGTACAGATAGCCGCCGCTGCGACGCCGGCGCCGGTGGGCGGGACGATCGACCTGCCCACGACGCTGCGGCTCGCCGGAGCCAACAATCTCGACGTGGCGATTGCCCGCGAGGAGCTCGCTGAGGCGCGGGCGGCGAGCGACTCGGCGCGGGCCAGGTATTTTCCATTCATCGCGCCGTCGATTGTCGTGCGCCGGCACGAGGACAACATCCAGGCCGTCGACGGGACGGTATTCGATGCCGACAAGCAGTCGCTGGCGGCGGGGATCGCCCTGAATGCGCAAATCGAGCTCGGCGAAACCTATTATCAGAACCTCGTCGCGCGGCAGGTGGTCCGGGCGAGCGAGGCGGCGCTGGCCGGCCGCGAGCGTGAGATCACATTCCGGGCAGCCCGGGGATATTTCGAGCTGGCGCGAGCGCGGGCCGCGGTGATTGCCGCGGAGGAGGCGGCGCGGATCACCAGCCGCCACGCCGAGCAGATTGCCGCGACGACGGAGGCGGGGCTCACCTTCCAGGGGGATGCGGCGCGGGTGCGAGCCGCCCGGGAGCGGGCGGAGCTCACGCTGCTGCGGGCGCGGACCGAGCAGCGGATCGCTGGCGCCAGGCTGGCCGAGGTTCTCCGGCTGGATCCGGCGGTCGAACTCGTGCCAGTCGACAGCGATCTGGCGCCGTTGACGCTCGTCGCGCCGGATGAGGATCCCGGACCATTGATTGCGCGGGCACTCGGTGCCCGGCCGGATCTCGATGAGACGGCGGCCCGGCTCGAGGCGGCCCGGGCCCGTCGCCGTGCGGCGACTCATGGACCGCTGATTCCGACCCTCGGCGCCCAGGCGGCGGTTGGCGGGCTCGGAGGCGGACCGGGCGGATCGACCCTGACGCGGGACTGGGATGCGAGCGGCGATTACGCCATCGGACTGAGCTGGCGGGTTGGCCCGGGGGGATTGTTCGATCGCAATCGCCAGCGGGAGGCGGCCGCGCAGGAGCGGCAGGCGGATTTGGCCCAGGAGAAGCACCGGGAACTCGTCCGCCGGCAGGTCGTTGAGGAACATGCCCGACTGCGTTCACTGGCCGCGCAAATTGAGCTTGCCCGCCAGACCCTCGAAGCCACGGAGCAGACGGCGCGGCTTTCACGCCAGCGGCGGGAAACAGGTGTCAGCGCCGTACTCGAGGACTTGCAGGCCGAGGAGGAGCTGGCAACGGCACGACGGGATTACCTGGCGACGGTGGCGGACTACAATCTCGCGCAGTACGCGCTGCGATTTGCGATCGGGCAGTAGGCTCGTCGATGAATCGGGCCTTCAGCCCTGAGTTTCTTCGATGCGGAATCCTGGGCCGTTAGCCCAGGCTGGGATGAAATGGGCCTTTGGCCCTCCATGAACCCGTGAACGACACGTTTCATTGGGGATGCGGCGCCCGCGGCCGCGTTCAATGCGTTCCGCAATGCGATATGCGGGCGCAGGCAAGACTGCGCCCCTACGGATGCGTGGTTGAATGAATGTTCGAAAGGTCATGCGGGCGCAGGCAAGACTGCGCCCCTACGGATGCATTTCTGATTCCTGATTCGGACCCTCATCGCCTGATGGGGATGCGGCGCGCCCCTACGACCACCCGGGCCGTGCAATCGTTCCGATTGCCACGCGGGAATAATCCTTCCGTAATCGTGAGGTTGGCAGGATGCCACGCAGTTGTATCAATCATTCAAAGACCTCGAACCGTGTTTGCCGCCAACCTCTGGAACCGCACATTGCTAATCGCATTTCTGGTCATCGGGTGCCCGGCCATCGCGGAAGAGCAGGGCGCGTTGATCAATGCCCTGATTCGGAAGGGGATCCTGACGGCGCAGGAGGCGGAGGACATCCAGGCCGAGGTCATGCGCGAGAGCAGGCCGGGATCCGAGCCCGTGCGACCGGGCGGAAAATCGACCGAACGGCTCAGCATCGGAATGCGGCTGCAGCTGCAGTACGCACATCTCGACACCGATGTGGACGGCGCGACATCCGGGCCGCCCGCGACCGATCGCGCCTTCCTCCGGCGGATGTACCTGACGCTGAAGGCGCGGCTGAACCCGCAATGGAGCGCGGTGGTGACGTACGACTTTTCCTCCGCCGGCTATGACGATGCGATCATCGAATGGACACCGGGCAACGATCTCTCGTTCAACTTCGGGCTCCGGAAGGTCAACGTCGGTTACGAGGAGCGGGCGAGCAGCGGGGATCTGAAATCGATCGAGCGGTCGGGCGTGACCCGATATTTCGTCGAGCCCGAAAACGGCCGAAGGCTGGGCGCCGCGAGCTACCGGATTGGCGCGTTCCTCGACGGGACCAGGGGCATCACGGACACGCTAGAGCTGGTCTACAGCGCCGCGATCACCAATCCCGAGCGGATTGAGAATTTCGAGATCGCCTCGTCGTCCGGCAACGGCGGCAACAACCAGCCGGCGCTCTGGGCGACGGTAGGGCTGCGCGGCCAGACCGCGAAAGACCGATCATGGCTGGTCGGGATCGGCGCCGGCCGGCTGCCCGACCAGGGAGGAAGGGGATTCGCGGAACATGGCCGCGGACTCGATCTCACGCTCACTTCCCTCCATGCCCAGGTCACCGCCGGCCGATTGGGCTTCATGGGCGAGTATCTGAGGGCGGAGGTCGAGGGCGGCGGGGGAGCCGGCGCCGACGCCGGCCCGGAGGGTTTTTTTCTCCAACCCAGCGTTTTCCTGACCCCGAACCTGGAGGGGGTGGTGCGTTACGAGTGGCTGGATACGGATGGTCATGGCGTGCAGCTGCCGGATGTCGTCCGCTCGGCGCCCGCCGCGCCATCGATGGACCGTTTCGAGGGGTGGTATGCCGGGGCCAACTGGTATCTGAGCGGGAACGACCTGAAGTACCAGCTCGGCGTGGCCTATGGCAAAACCCGCGACGGTGTCGATGGTGCGCCCGCCGAGGCGAAGACGATCGGGGTTCGTTCGCAGCTCCAGATGCAGTTTTAACCCGGATGCATCGCGACGATTTTCCTTTTTCTCGTTGGTCTTCATGGCCGTGACGGAGCACGGCCCTCCATGAATCCAAGTCCGATTCCTAGATTCAAAGGCACATTCCTGGAGGCCGGTCTGGGCGCCCGGTTACCAGGCCGGATCCCGTTCGATCGGCTGCATTTCGGGCCGCGGCAGCGGCAGCCCCATATCCTCGATCGCAGCGTCAAAGAGCAGCCGGCGCTGCTCGGGTGAGAGGCCGGGCTCGAACACCGCCACGCGATAATCGCGTTGGGCTTCCTGGGTTTCCTGGAGGGCGGCCAGCCGGCTGGTGGCGGTGATGGCTCGGGTGATCCTGGATGCGTCATTGGTGCCGAGGAGCGTTCCGGCCTCGCGGCGGATCTCATCCAGGGCGTTGGTCAGGTCGGCCAGCCGGCGGCCGTACTCGTCGGCGACTTCGTTCAGCCGTTCGCGGAGCTCCGCGACCTCGTCGCCGGTTCCGGCTGCCGTTTTTTGCTGCTGCCGGCGGGAGACGGCCGGTACGACCACGAACCGCAACCCGTCCGGTTCGAAACGATAGCGCACCTGGACCGGCGGATCGGTCCGCTTCTTGATCAGCCGCTCGAGCTTCACGGTGGCGACGCGCTCCGCCTCGGCAAGATCGCGCACGAGGGTCGCCACTCGGCCGGACAGTCCCGGCGGAAGCGGCGGGCGCTCGGATGACGGAGGCGGAGGGGGCAGGGCGGCCATCTCCTCCCGAATCTGCTCGGCGAGCGTCTCGAGTTCCTTGAGCCGGTCCTTCTGCCTTTGGTCAAGCGAGCGGAGCCGGCTGGTGAGAAAGCCGAGCCTGGCGCCGTCATCCTTGTGGACGGCGTCGTAAAGTTCCTTCTTGAGCCGGGCCTTCGTCGACTGGTAGGCGGCGATCCGGGTCGCCAGGGCGGGGGAGCTGGGTTCCGGCCACTGGACGCGGGCGAGTTCGGGCTGGAAGAATGCGTGGGTTTGCCGGGCGGCCGCCTGCTCGGGATTTTCACCCGCCAGCAACAGCTCGATCATGATCTCGAGGAGGAGCCGGCGCTGCGCCGGGAGCAGGTGCGGATTGTAGAAGGCGTAACCGCGCATGACCTGTGCCAGCTCGCGCGGTGAGAAGCCGCGGCGCGCATCGTCGTCCAGCCGCCATTCGCGCAGGTCGTTCCAGCCTCGATCGGTGGCGATGAGATCGCGGCGGAGCGCCTCGGCATCGTGCTCGAGTTTGGCCAGCGCGCCGGCCTGCGTTGCGGCGAACGCCTGCAGGGCCTTGCGACGCTCGGCTGGTTCCAGGGGCCGAACGCGCTCCAGTTCCGCCCGCAGCGCAGCCTGAAGCGCAACCTTTCGCTTGCGGTAATCCGCCAGGGCCGACGCCTGCTTGGGCGTGAGCGACTTGGTCAGCAGCCTCGTGCTGAGCTGGGGATAGAACGGCTCATTGACGTAGGCGCCCAGTTCCTCCGGGGTCGTGAATCGTCCACCCGTGCCGGGCGGCTGGATCCGCGAAACCGGTTGATCGAGCGGCGGCGGCACCGGGGGAAAGCAGATGGGGGCGGGCAAGCTCCGCGGCTGCCGCAGGCCGCCACCATTCCGGGCGGAGGGAAGCTGGCCGGAACCCTGGCCGTGGCTGGCAACCGGCAGGAGGTGCGGCCAGGTGAAGGCCAGCAGGACCCAGGGACCGATGAATCGCATGGCAGGAGCGCATGATGCGCTCGATTCGTTATTGATGATCGCCCGGGCTGTGTCCACCTGCGATGGGGATCGGCGGCAATTTCACGCGTCCGGCGGCATTCACGCCCGGTCGCAGCGGCCGCCGGAGAACCGTCAGTCCGCGGATCCGCAACTCATGACGCGTTCGCGATCCCGATTTCCGCGCGGATCGCGAGGAGTTCGAGCGCGTAACCAAGGAGGGCGGTGATCGGGATCGTCAGCACCCAGGCCCAGATGATCCGCTCGACCACGCCCCATTTCACCGCGCTGAGCCGCTTGGTCGCGCCGACACCCATGATTGAGGTGGAGATGACATGCGTGGTCGAAACGGGAATCCCCAGGGTGGCGGTGCCATGCAGGATCAGGGCTGCCGTCGTCTCCGCGGCGAATCCATGCACCGGCTGCATCTTCACCATCTTGTGTCCCATCGTCCGGATGATCCGCCAGCCGCCCGCCGCGGTGCCGGCCGCCATGGTCAACGCACAGGTGACGACCACCCACAGCGGGATGTCGCCGAAATGCTCGATCCGCAGGAACCCGGCCCATGCTGGCAGCTCGGCAAAGGCCCCCGAGGTCGTGCCGGTGAACAACGCCAGGGTAATGATGCCCATGGTCTTTTGGGCATCGTTGGAACCGTGGCTGAAGCCCATGAACCCGGCGCTGACGAGTTGCGCCTTGCCAAAGATCAGCCCGACCAGTCGGGGGGTGAATTTCCGAAGGGTGGCGATCAGGAACAGCATCAGCACCGCCCCGCCGATGAAACCGACCAGCGGGGACGTGAACATCGGCAGGACTACCTTCGGCCAGAGTCCGATCCCGGCGCCCTTCGCGTCGAAATCGGACCAGATCAGGATGCCCCAGTCGCCGCCGGCCGTCGCCATGGCCGCACCGCAGAGGCCGCCGATCAGGGCATGGCTTGAACTGGAGGGCAGCCCGAGCCACCAGGTGAACAGGTTCCAGATGATCGCGGCGACGAGCGCGCAGAGGACGGTCGTCATCGTGACGGAACTCGGTTCGACGAGTCCGCTGCTGATCGTCTTCGCGACCGCGGTGCCCGCAAGCGCGCCGATCAGGTTCCAGAACGCTGCCCAGATGACGGCGACTCGGGGCGTGAGGACCTTGGTCGAGACGACCGTGGCGATCGCATTGGCCGTGTCATGAAAGCCATTGATGTATTCGAAGAGCAGCGCGGCAAACAGGACGACGAAGAAGAGCGTCATGATGCTGGAGATCGAATCGCGCGGCTGGGGCGGCTCAGGAGTGTTTCAGCACGATCTGGACGACGATATTGCCGGCATTGCGGCAGCGATCGACCGCCTGCTCGACCATTTCGAACAGCACCTGAAGAATGACGAGTTCCTTGGCATCGTAGGGCCCATGGTACAGGTCCTTGAGGTGGGCGAGCATGACCTTGTCGGCCTCGCCCTCGGCGAACTGGAGCCGGTCGTTGGCCTCCCGGATCTTTTCGATGTCGGTGCCGCCGCGGAGCTGCTTGGTCATGAAGGCCAGGGCCTCGGCCGCCTGGGACATCAACTCCGCCTGGCGCTGGAAGACGGCATGCGGCACCCGGCCGGGGTAGATGGCGAGCCGTTCCACGATTTTTTCCACGGTCTTCGGAATCCGGTAGAGGGCGAAGGAGAGCTCCTCGATGTCCTCGCGTTCGAGCGGCGTGACGAAGGTCTTGCTGAGCGCCTCGGTCATGAGGTGGCGGATCCGCTTTTCCTTCCGGCGGGTCTGGATGAATTCATCGAGCGCGCCGGCGCCCTGGCTGGGGTCGGTGGCCAGCCGCTTGATGTAGGCGGCAAAAAGGTCGACGGAGGTCTTGGCCTCCTCCGCGCCGGCCTCGAGCAGATCAAAGAATTTGTCGTCTTTTCCCAGGAGCTTCTTGAGGGAGAGCATGGCAGGAGGATGTGGAGTTAGCGGCTGGTGACTCGATTGCGAAACAAATTTCCCGGACGGGTGGGTATTCCTTCATTTCCTCGGGTTGCCTCTGTTCAAATGGCTTGGTTGGGTAATCCTCGAAAATGCCCCCGGGCATTTTCGTTTGGCAGCATGTCGGATGATTTCCCCTCACTTACGCTGCCTTCAAATCGAGCCGCCGTAAGTCCGACAGGCTGCCTACCCACGGCCGCGGATCCAGATCCAGAGATAACCGAGCCGCTCCCGGACGGCCCAGGTGCTTCGTTCCAGCGAAGGGATGTCCCAGAGCAGGTCGTTCCAATGCCAGTCGCCATCGTCGCGCGCCGTGAAGTCGGCCGGGCACGGCACGGGGTTGAGCCCGGCATGGCGGAACAGCGCCATCGCCCGGGGCATGTGCCAGGCGGATGTCACCAGGGCGAAAGGCGCATCGCCGATGAGCTGCCGGGCGGCGAGCGACTCGTCCTCGGTGTCCCGGACCTTTTCGATGAACACGATTCGGTCTTCAGTGATGCCGAGCGACAGTGCGGCCCGGCCGAGCACGACCGCATGGCTGGGATGCCGGCCGACGGCGGGGCCGCTGAGCGCAAGCTTTGCTTCCGGCAGGAGTTGGAGCAGCCGCACGGCCTCGGCAATCCGGGAGAGCGCGCTGGGCGACAGCTGGTTGAGCGCCGAAAGCCCCGGCTGGTTGCCATTGCCGGCGCCGAGGACCAGGACGTACTGGCATTCCACGAGCCCGGCCGGCAGTTGCGCCGTCCGCTGGTAATCTGCGATTGCAGGGTATTGGGCTTCGAGCGGGCGAACCAGCCAGGCGCTGACGAGCTTGTTGCTGCCCACGAGCAGGAGCGCAGCGGCGGCCAGAACCAGGGTGCGGCCGAGCCGGGCGCGGCGCGCGGTGAACATCAGGACGGCGCCGGTCGTGAGCAGCACGAGGCAGACCGGCAGCGGCATGAGCAGGTAGCCAAGCAGTTTTTTGAACCAGAAGAGCATGTCGGCAGCGAAACAAACGGTGGAGGCGGCGGGGGGCGAGCCGTTCCGCGGCGCGGAGTTTCCGCTCGCCATCCGGAATCGCGTTTTGGCTAATGGCGGGTGTCCCCATTTCATCCCCGGTTCAACGTCATGAAATCCCTCGTGTTCCTGCTTTGCGCCTTGGTGCTGCCGGCCGCCAGCGCCGCCGAATCGTACAAGATCGCCGTCATCCCCAAGGGCACGACGCATGAATTCTGGAAATCGATCAACGCCGGCGCCGTGAAGGCGCAGCGCGAACTGGCCACGCAGGGAGTGAACGTGAACCTCATCTGGAAGGGGCCGCTGAAGGAGGATGACCGGGAGCAGCAGATCCAGGTGGTCGAAAACTTCATCGCGCAGCGGGTGAGCGGCATCGTACTGGCGCCGCTCGATCGTCGCGGGCTGGTGGCGCCGGTGGAAATGGCGGTGCGCGGCAGGATTCCCGTTGTGATCATCGATTCCGGGGTGGAGTCGGATGCCCCCGCAAGCTTCGTCGCCACCGACAATCGCGAGGGCGGGAGGATCGCCGCCCGCGAACTCGGCCGGATGCTCGGCGGCAAGGGCAATGTCATCATGCTGCGGCTGATGGTGGGTTCGGCCAGCACCGAGCAGCGCGAGGAGGGCTTTCTCGAGGTGATGAAGGCCGATTTTCCCGGCATCCGGCTGCTTTCGACGGACCAGCACGCCGGTTCGACGCGGGATACCGCCAAGCGGGCGGCGGAGAATCTCCTCAACCGGTTTGGCCGGCAGACCGACGGAATCTTTGCCTGCAACGAATCCTCCGCCGCCGGCATGCTGCTGGCGCTGCGCGACGCCGGGCTGGCGGGCAAGGTGAAGTTCGTCGCCTTCGATTCCGGCGAGACGCTGAATGCGGGGCTCCTCGCGGGCGACATCGACGGGATGGTGGTCCAGAATCCGATGCGGATGGGCTATCTGGGCGTGAAGACGATGGTGGCCGTGCTCCAGGGGAAGAAGGTGGAACCCGTGATCGACACCGGCGTCGGGTTTGTCACTCGCGAGAACTTCCACGCGCCGGAAATGGCGGAGATTGTCCGGCCGCCGCTGGACGAGTATCTCAAGTGAGCCGGCCCGTCCGGCGGATTGCTGCATGACCACCACTGCTGCGCTGCGGCTGACGGGAATCGCGAAGGCATTTGGCGCCACGCGGGCGCTGCGGGGAGTGTCGCTGGAAGTGGGGCCAGGAGAGGTGCATGCCTTGATCGGTGAGAACGGGGCGGGCAAGAGCACGTTGATGAAGGTGCTCAGCGGTGCGCATCAGCCGGATGCAGGGACGATGGAACTGGATGGCCGGCCCTTCGCGCCATCGGATCCACACGACGCGCGCGTGAAGGGCGTGGCGATGATCTATCAAGAGCTGAATCTCGCGCTGCACCTGTCGGTCCGGGAAAACATCCTGCTCGGCACCGAGCCAGCGCGCTTCGGCTGGATTGATCGCTCGGCCGCGGCCGCCAAGGCGCGCGAGGCCCTCGCGCTGCTCGGTCATGAGCACTTCGAACTCGAGCGACCGGTCAGCGATTACAGCATTGCCAGCCAGCAGGTCATCGAGATCGCGCGCGCGCTGCTGACCCGGCCGCGGATCCTGATCATGGATGAGCCCACGAGCAGCCTTACGCTGGCCGACACCGAGCGGCTGTTCGCCACCATCAAGCGGCTCCGAACCCAGGGGGTGAGCATCATCTACATCAGCCATTTCCTCGAGGAGTGCCGGCAGATTGCGGATCGCTACACGGTACTGAAGGATGGCGAAACCGTCGGCTCGGGCGAGATGGCGTCGGCGAGCCTGGAGCAAATCGTGCAATGGATGACCGGGCGGGAGGTGAAGGATCTGTACGCCCGGAAGCTGCACGAGCCGGGCGCCATCGTGCTCGAGGTGAAGACGGCCGCCAGCCCGCCGCGGCTCGTCCGTGGCTCGCTGCAGTTGCGGGCCGGCGAAATCTTCGGACTGGCCGGGCTGATCGGTGCCGGCCGCACGGACCTGTTGCGTGCCGTGTTCGGACTGGATCGGCTGGCGGCGGGAGAGGTCTGCGTGGTGGGTGCGCCGGATGCGGCAACGTCTCCGCGAGCGCGCTGGGCGCAGGGACTCGGCTTCCTGAGCGAAAACCGCAAGGAGGAGGGGCTGATGCTGTCCCAGTCGCTCGCCGACAACGTGACGCTGACGAAGCTCGGTGCATTTGGCCGGCTCGGCTGGATCAATGGCCGGCGGCAGCGGTCGGCGGCGCGGCACTGGCTGGAAGCGCTGGGGGTGAAGCATCGGGATCCCTTGCAGCTGGCCGGCGAACTTTCGGGCGGCAACCAGCAGAAGGTGGCGATTGCGCGGCTGCTCGAGCATCCGGCGCGGATCTTCCTGCTCGACGAGCCGACCCGGGGGATCGACGTCGGCAGCAAGGCGCAGATATACCAGCTGATTGGCGAACTGGCCGGGGCGGGGAAGGCGGTGGTCGTGGTCAGCAGCTACCTGCCCGAACTGCTGGGGCTCTGCGACACGATTGGCGTGATGTGCCGCGGCGAGTTGTGCGCCGTCCGGCCGCGGGCGGAATGGACCGAGGTGGAGATCATGCACGTCGCCACTGGTGGCGGAAAGTAAGCGCTGAAAGCTGTAACCTGCGATCTGAAACCTGTAACCTGAGATCTGAAACCTGAAACCTGAGATCTGAAATTTGAAATCTGAAATTTGAGATCCCAAGACCCAGCCCCGGGAACCTCGCCATCCCTATGAAGAGCACTGCCAGTACCGTACTCGCCAAGGCCGGTCCGTTTCTCGGATTGCTGGTCGTGATTGCGCTCTTCTCGATCCCGGGGGAAACCCGCGAGTTCTTCCTGACGTATTATAATTTCAAGACGATCTTCACGCAGACGGTGATCGTGGCGATTGGCGCGCTCGGGATGACGATGATCATCGTGAGCGGTGGGATCGATCTCTCGGTGGGCTCGACGGTGGCGTTCACGAGCGTCGTTGGCGCCCTCCTGATCGAGCGGGGGTGGGGGGCGCCGGCGGCGATGGCGGCGGTGGTGCTGGCGGGCGGGATGATCGGGCTGTTGAACGGTGCCGCGATCGCCGGGCTGCGGATGACTCCCTTCATCATCACGCTCGGCACCCTGGGCGTGGCACGGGGTTCGGCCAAGTGGCTGGCGGACAGCCAGACGGTCAATTATGACGATTCCGCGATCAATGCCTGGATGACGACGTCGGACCCCTTCAGCTATGCGCTGCCGGCTGGCGTCTGGGTGGCGCTATCGCTGGCGGTGGTGACGTCGCTGGTGCTGCGGCACACGGTCTTTGGCCGGCATGTCTTTGCCCTCGGGTCAAACGAAGCGACGGCGAGGCTTTGTGGGATACCGACGACGCGGCTGAAGGTTATCATTTATGCGGTGGCCGGATGCTTCTTCGGCGTGGCGGGGCTGTTCCAGCTTTCGCGACTGCGGCAGGGCGACCCGACCGTGGCAGTGGGGCTCGAACTCGATGTGATTGCGGCCGTGATCATTGGCGGAGCCAGCCTGAACGGCGGCGTCGGGACGATCCTGGGATCCATGATCGGCGCCTTGATCATGGCCGTGCTGCGCAACGGTTCGCAGCAGATGGGATGGCCAACGTACTTCCAGGAGATCATCATCGGCCTGGTCATCATCGTGGCGGTCTTCGTGGACCGGCTGCGGCAGGGACGGCAGACGTAGGGGCGGTGGGACCGTGAGGCGGTTAAACGGTGACACGGTGAGCAAATTTCCAAGATTCTATTGCTCGGTCTGAATGGCTTTCATGGAGGGACGCCCTCCGTGGCGTCCACAAACTGATCGGTTTTACGTTCTGCCCGGCCCAATGCCTTGGTGGCCGGGACGGAGCCCGGCCCTCCAGGAATCCGATTCTGATTGCAGGATTCACGTGATTCTTTGCTGGGGACTACCCATTCCGAAGAAGGGTTTGACAGGAGGGAACACGCCCACGAATTTCTCCGACCCTTTACGGCGATCATAGCTCAGTTGGTTAGAGCACCAGATTGTGGATCTGGGGGTCGCGGGTTCGAGTCCCGTTGGTCGCCCCAATTTTACCCGATGGGGAGTGGGGAGTTTGGAGATTCCGGGTCACCGGTGCGCGGCGGGGGCTCCGCCGGCAGTCTGACGCAAGTCGGGCGTGTAGAACCTCCAACGCCGCGTGGTTGGCGCATGATCCGGCCATTTTTTTTCGAGCGGGATCGCGTGGTTGCAAATGATGCACCGCGAATGGCAAGCGCTGCGTAGTGCATGACGGCGGGTTAGGGCACGATGACTCCGCGTCGGGAATGATCCCGGTGCCCACTACGCTCATGCCCAGTCCGACACCGTCGATCCAATTCTCCAACTGTGACGGCAACGAAGCCGTCGCTTCCGTAGCGTACCGGCTCAATGAGCTGATTGCGCTCTATCCCATCACGCCCTCGTCGAACATGGGCGAGGTGTGCGACGAGTGGGCCGCAATCGGCCGGAAGAACCTCTGGGGGGAGGTGCCCAGGATCGTGGAACTGCAGTCCGAGGGTGGGGCGGCGGGCACGGCCCACGGCGGCCTGCTGGGCGGGGCGCTGACGACGACCTTCACGGCGTCGCAGGGCCTCCTGCTGATGATTCCAAACCTTTACAAGATCGCCGGGGAACTGCTGCCGTTCACGGTCCATGTGAGTGCCCGCGCCCTGGCGGCGCAGGGGCTGTCGATTTTCGGCGATCATCAGGACGTGATGGCCTGTCGGGCGACGGGCGCAGCGTTGCTGTGCAGCAACAGCCCGCAGGAAGCCCACGACATGGCGCTGGTGGCCCATGCCGCCAGCTATCGTTCCCGGGTGCCGTTCATCCATTTCTTCGATGGTTTCCGGACTTCGCACGAGGTGCAGAAGATCGCCGAATTGACGGACGACGTCCTGCGGGCGGTGATCGATGAGGCCGATATCGCGGCGTTCCGGGCCCGGGCGATGACGCCCGACAAGCCGACATTGCGCGGAACGGCGCAGAATCCCGACGTGTATTTCCAGGGCCGTGAGGCGGTGAATCGGTTCTACCGCGACCTTCCGGGCATCGTGCAGGATGTCATGGACCGACTGGGGGTCCTAACCGGCCGCCACTACAAGTTACTGGACTACCACGGGCACCCGGAGGCGGAACGCGTGGTGGTTGCCATGGGCAGCGCCGTGGAGACAATCACCGAGACGGTGGACTGGCTGAATGCCCGCGGCGAAAAGGTCGGCGTAATCGCGGTCCGGTTGTTCCTGCCTTTCTTCCTGAAATCATTCCTGGCGGCGCTGCCGAAAACCGTGAAGGCGCTGGGCGTGCTCGATCGGACCAAGGAACCGGGATCGCTGGGTGAACCGCTTTACCTGAACGTGCTGGGCGCACTCGCCGAGGGCCGCTCGCCGCTGGCGGGTTCCGCGCGGGTGGTTGGCGGACGCTATGGGCTCGGCTCCAAGGAGTTCACGCCCGGAATGGCCAAGGCGGTGTTCGAGAACCTTGCCCAGTGGGAGCCGCGAAACCACTTCACGGTGGGCATCCTGGATGACGTGACGGGCACCTCGCTGGCCTTCGATGCCGACTTCGACCTGGAGGCCGCGGACGTGCGTCGCTGCGTGTTCGTGGGCCTCGGCGCAGACGGCACCGTCGGGGCGAACAAGAACTCGATCAAGATTATCGGCGAACAAACCGACAATTTTGCCCAAGGGTACTTCGTCTATGACTCGAAGAAATCGGGCTCGATGACGACCTCGCACCTGCGGTTCGGCCCCCGGCCGATTCGGGCTCCGTACCTGATCCGCCGCGCGGAGTTTGTCGCCTGCAGCCAGTTCAGTTTCGTGGGCAAGGCCGACGTGCTCGGGTTTGCCGCCCCGGGCGCCACCGTCCTGTTGAATTCACCCTTCGGGGCGGAACTGACTTGGAAGAAGCTGCCGCGCGAATGGCAGAACTCGATCATCGCCAAGAAGCTCCGGCTCTTCGTGATCGACGCCACCCAGGTGGCGCAGGCTAGCGGCATGGGCCGGCGGACGAACACCGTGTTGCAGACCTGCTTTTTCGCACTCTCAGGCGTGCTGCCGGCGGATGAAGCGATTGTTCAGATCAAGAAGGCGATCGCGAAGACCTACGGCCGAAAGGGCGAGCAGATCGTGCGGATGAACTACGCGGCGGTCGATGCTGCGCTGGCCGGGTTGCAGGAGGTGAAGATTCCGCGGGATGCCGAAGTCGATGCGCGGGCAACCGTGCCTCCTTCCTATTCGCACGCACCGAAATTCGTCCAGGAGGTCACCGCACGGCTGCTGGCCAACGAGGGTGACCTGATGCCCGTCAGTGCCATGCCGCTGGACGGCTGCTGGCCCACGGGCACCGCCCAGTACGAGAAGCGCAACATCGCCCTGGAGGTGCCCGCCTGGGATCCGGCGATCTGCATCCAGTGCAACAAGTGCGTGATGGTCTGCCCGCACGCCGCGATTCGGGCGACCTTCTGCCCGCCCGAGAAGCTGGCGGGAGCACCCGCGGGCTTCTTGTCTGCGCCGTTCCGCTCCAACGAATTTCCCGGCCAGCAGTATGTGCTGCAGGTCGCGCCGGAGGATTGCACCGGCTGTTCGCTCTGTGTCCAGGTCTGTCCCGCGAAGGACAAGAAGAATCCGCGCCACAAGGCGATCGACATGGTGGCGCAGCCGGACCGGCTCGAACTCGACCGGGCCAACTGGGACTTCTTCGTCAAGCTGCCCGAGCCCGATCGGGCGCGGCTCGACGTGACCTCGGTCAAGGGCACGCAGTTCATGCAGCCGCTCTTCGAGTTCTCGGGTGCGTGTGCCGGCTGCGGCGAGACGCCCTACATCAAGCTCATGACGCAGCTGTTTGGCGACCGGATGCTGATCGCCAATGCAACCGGCTGTTCCTCCATCTACGGCGGCAACCTGCCCACCACTCCGTATTGCAGCAATGGCGACGGACGCGGTCCCGCCTGGGCCAACTCGCTGTTCGAGGACAATGCGGAATTCGGCTTCGGCCTGCACCTGGCGATTGAGCAGCGCGCCAAGACAGCGCGGGAGCTGCTGCAGAAGCTGGCCGCCCGGATTGGCGTGGATCTGGTCCAGCAGATCCTGCGTGCCGATCAATCGAACGAGGCCGGGATTGCGGCCCAGCGGGCCCGGGTCTCGCAGGTGCGGGAGGCGCTGAAGCCGATTGCGGGCGCCGATGCCCGCCGGTTGCTGGCCGTTGTCGACGACCTGGTGAAGAAGACCGTGTGGATCATGGGCGGGGACGGCTGGGCCTACGACATCGGCTACGGCGGCCTCGATCATGTCCTCGCTTCCGGTGCCAACGTGAAAGTCATGGTCCTGGACACCGAAGTGTATTCCAACACCGGTGGCCAGGCGTCGAAATCGACGCCGATGGGCGCCGTGGCGAAGTTTGCCGCCAGCGGGAAGGCGGTCGCCAAGAAGGATCTCGCGCTGATCGCGATGCAGTACGGGCATGTGTACGTGGCCAGGGTCGCGTTCGGGGCGAAGGACAGCCAGACAGTGACCGCACTGCGGGAAGCCGAGAGCTATGACGGCCCGGCGCTGATCATCGCGTATTCGCACTGCATCGCCCACGGATACCCGCTGCACCTTGGGCTCGAGCAGCAGAAACTGGCGGTGGATTCCGGCTACTGGCCGCTCTTCCGCTATGACCCGCGGCTTGCGGCCAAGGGCGAGGTACCGCTCCGGCTCGACTCGGCGGCGCCAAAGATCGACCTCGCCCGGTTCACGGCGAATGAAACCCGGTTCGGGATCCTGCGGAATGTCGATCCGGAACGCGCCGACGAGCTCGCGGTGCTGGCCCAGGCGCAGGTCCGGCAGCACTTCGCCCTCTATCAGCACCTGGCGTCGTCGCCCGCCGCGAAGGCCGAGGCGGCCCGGGCCGCCACTCCGCCGCCGGCGGCGGTGCCGCATCAGGGCAATGGGCACGGGCGGGTCACCCCGCCTCCGGCCGGCCCGTCCACCACGCGGGCCTGAGCCCGACTTCACCCACCTCCTCAAACCAACGCATCCTGCCATCGCCATTCCCGGCTGCCCGTCACCACTTTTCGGCGGTGCACCGGGGATGCGATGAGATCCCTTGAACCAACCACGCCCCATGAAGCTCACCACCAGCTATCTCGGTCTTACGCTCGACAATCCGCTCGTGATCGGCGCCTCGCCGTATTGTGACAACACCTATGTCGCCCGCCAGTTGCAGGATGCCGGCGCCGCGGCCCTCGTGATGCGCTCGCTGTTCGAGGAGCAGATCGACGCGGAGCAGCGCGCGCTCCTGCATCATGTCGAGGGCAGCGCGGAAAGCAGCCCCGAGGCGACCTCGTATTTTCCGAGCTATTCCGAGTATCAGCTCACCCCGGATCACTACCTGCGGCAGCTGGAACACCTGAAGAAGTCGCTCAGCATTCCGATCATTGCCTCGCTGAACGGCTCGCGCGCCGGCGGCTGGACTGAGTATGCGCGACGCTTCGAGGCGGCGGGCGCCGATGCCGTCGAGCTGAACCTCTACCAACTGGTGACCAATCCGGCGATCCCGGGCGACCAGGTCGAGGCGGACATGCTGGAGACGGTCGGCAGCGTTGCCGCGGCGGTGAAGATCCCGGTGGCGGTGAAGATTTCGCCGTTCCACACCTCGCTCGTGAATTTCGCCGTGGCGCTCGAGAATGCAGGGGCGAAGGGGGTCGTGCTCTTCAACCGCTTTTATCAGCCGGACTTCAACCTCGAGGATCTGGAGGTGCATCCGCAGCTCAAGCTTTCGGACCCATCGGAGCTGCTCCTGCGGTTGCGCTGGCTCGCGATCATCTCGCCGCACGTGCAGCATTCGCTTTCAGCCAGTGGCGGCGTGCATACGGCCGAGGATATCGTGAAGGCCCTGCTGGCCGGCGCCGACACGGTGCAGCTGGTGTCCGTCATCCTGAAGAATGGGCCGCGTTTCCTGAGCACGCTGCTGGCCGGGCTGAACAACTGGCTGGTGGATCATGGCTACGAAAGTGTCGACCAGCTGCGGGGGACGATGAATCTCGATCGCTGTCCGGACCCGAGCGCCTTCGAGCGGGCGAACTACATCCGGATCCTGCAGAGCTGGCGGGTCTGAGCTGTTGATCGCTTGGGAATCTCACCCGGTGCCACCGCTGGTGGCCGGGTGAATCCGAGTGCGGGCGCGCGGCTATTTTCAGATATTTTCAGCTCGCGCACCGACTTGGCCGGAGGGTTCTGGTGGGGCGTCCAAATCGTCGCAGGTTGAAAGGCGACCGCTTTTTGCCCCCCGGATGCCATGAAACTGATTCCCTCCCTGCACCTCATGCTGGCCTGCTGCCTTGCGTCGAGTGCCGCGGCCGACCCCTCGGAGAAAAATACCGCCTGGCCGGACGCGCCGCTCGGCTTTCACTGGGCTGAGCTCGGCCCGCGCACCACCGCCGTGGTCCTGCAGGATTATGCGCGCGTCCTGCATGTCAGCGTGACGACCGGAAGCAATGCCACCGGCAGCGGCACTCGGGAGCGGCCGATGCCATCCGTCGCCGCCGCGCTGGAGGCGGCCGGTGGAGACGGCCGCACGGCCATCCTCGTCGCCGCCGGCAGGTACGAATCCTCGGAGACGCTGCAACTGCGGGCCAGGGTGGACTTGTTTGGAGGGTTTGATCCGCAGTCGTGGCAGCGCGATATCTTCCGATCGCCAACGGTCCTCAGTGGCGGCGGCAGCCACCGGGTCCTGCTCGGCGCCGATGACTGCCGGCTGGACGGTTTCATCGTCGAGGAGGGCGTCGTGCGCGATCATGGCGGCGCGCTTTTCTGCAACCGCGTTTCGCCCAGGATCACGAACAACATCTTTCGGCGCAACCGCACGATCGAGCCGGAGGATTTCAGCCACGACCAGCGGCAGCGCCGGATGCGCGGTCATGACGGCGGCGCGATTGCGCTGCACAACGCCTCCAATGCGGACATCCGGAACAACCTTTTCCACGACAATGAGACCGGCGTCGGTTACGGCGGCGCGCTGGTGGCGCGCGAGGATTGCATGCCGATCATCGCCCATAATGTGTTTTGGGGGAATCGATCCGGTGTGACCGATCGCAACAAGACGCTATCGGGCAATGGGGGCGCCGTGAGCCTGCTGTTCAGTTCGCGCGCGGCGGTTTTCCACAATCTTTTTGCGGCCAATGACGCCCAGGGCGGCAGTGATGCCGGCGCGCTCTTCTGCGATTACTTCAGCTGGCCGGAAATTCGGCACAACGCCTTCCTCAACAATCATGCGGGCGACGACGGCGGCGGACTTGATACCCAGAAGTTCAGCTTTCCGAAACTGCACGCGAATCTCTTTTACGGAAACCGGGCCGATGGATCCGGCGCCGGACTGCATCTCGATGACGCGGTGATTGAAATGGAGAACAATGTCTTCGCCTATAATTCCGCGAAGAAGCAGGCGGGTGGTTTCGGGGGATCGCACGGCTGGTATCGTGCGCTCAACAACACGGTCGTTCATAATGCAGCCGGCCAGGATGGCGGCGGACTTCACATCGTGAACGTGAAGAACAAATTTCTCCGCCCGCCCGTCTTCCGGAACAATCTGTTCGCATTCAACCAACCCGATCAGGTCCTGATCGAGGGTGAGGTCGACGCGACCTACAACCTCATGCACCCCGGCGGATACGCCGGCGGTTACTACAACCGGCAGCACCGGCCGAAATTTCTGGAGGATGGAAAGACGCTGGAGGTGCGGGAGGTGCGGCCGGAACCGGCGACCTTCACCACGGTGATTGCGACGGCCGGCGCGGGCGAACCGGGATCGCTGGTGGGCCGGATCGTGCGGATTGGCACCGACTGGACGATGGTCCGCGAGAATGACGATCAATCCCTGCGGGTGTGGGGTTTGATTGCCGCAAAGCCGGCCGGCCCGAAGGCGGAGATCATGCCCACCTTCCATCACGATCCGGAATCGCCGGCCATCAACGACGGGGTCTACGGCGATTTTGCCCCCGTTGATATCGACGGTGAGCCAAGGTACACGCCGACGATCGACATCGGTGCCGATGAGTATCATCCGCCGAAAAAACCCGCCCAAAAATGAACTCCCATCCTTGCGTGCTCATCGGTCGCCGGCTCTTGCTCGGCGCCACGATCCTTTGCGGGGCCGTCGCCACGGCGAACGATCCTCACACGGCGGACTCTGGTTGTTCGACGAGGAACCGTATCATTACTCCACGCTCGCGGACGGCGGCCCGCATGCCCGGGCAGATCTCACGTTGATGGAGGGCGGCCGGCTGGAGTCCGGAAAGTATGGCCGCGCGCTGCTCACCGGGGCGCAGGACGGATTCCACGTCGCGTACGCCGGATTTGCGGGCAAGGTAACCGAGGCGGTATTGCGCGAGAAGGACGGGCTGCCGAGCGGATTATGGGCGCCAACCGAAGGGCCGGTCGAGTTGCTGGCGGCGCTGGCCGGGCCCGAATGGACGCTTGAATTCTGGCTGTCGGCGCGCCCGGGAACTCGGGATGGCGTGGTGCTCGATTTGGGCCAGGGGATCGGGCCCGGGTTCACGCTCTCGGCTTCCCAGGATTCCTTCACGTTGCACAATGCCTACGCGGGGTGGGCGGCCACGCTCCCAGCCGCAAGACCGGGGACCGTCGATGAATGGGTTCATCTCGCCTTCGTGGTCAGCGGTGGCGAACTGCATCTCTATCGGAACGGAGCCGAGTCGGCGCGCGCCCAGCTCGAGGCCATCCCGCGGATGGCCGTGCCCGACCCGCAGCGGCCTGCGAACCGGACCACCGAGGGCCGGGGATTTGAGCGCTTCGATCCAGCCCAGCGCCGGCAAAATCGCTTCAACGTGGCTATTGGGGAGGACCGCAAGGGGACGCGAAAACTTCCGGCCCAGTTCGACGAGGTCCGCATTTCCCGGGTCGCCCGCTACCGCGAGCCATTCCCGCCGCCGGCCACCTTCTCCCGCGGCTTGATGGCGCCCAAGGCACGCCGGACTGGACCGCCGCTGCTCTTCGCCGGCGGCAGGCCGGAGCCCCTGCAGTTCGGGGCCCGCAAGCACGTGTTCATCGATGACGCCCTGCTGGAGCAGAAGTCGGGCGTCGTCCTGACCATGAACCGACCCACGGCCAGGACCCTGACCAATTTTGTGCCCGAGCGCAGTGCCTGGCGGCCGGCGGTGTTCGAATGTGACGGCCAGGTGTACATGGTGATCACGGACAGCTACGGCAGTCCCACGGGCAACACGCATCTGGCGACCTCGAGCGATGGTCTGACGTTCACGCTGGAACGCGACCTCATCACGGGCACCCCGATGTATTGCGATGCCTTTCGGGACACCAATCCCGACGCCCGGCCCGAGGAACTCTACAAGATGACCGGTTATATCGGCAACCGCGGGGTGTTTCTCTTCACTTCGCCGGACGGCCGCCATTGGCGGCGCCATGACACCACCATGCTCCCGATCCGGAGCGGCGGGAGCGCGGAAACGTATTTCGATGATCAGCGCGGCAAGTACGTCTCGGTGCTTCGCCGGGACAGCAGCTACGACGGCGTGGGCGATTCCAAAGGGCCCGGGCATGGCCGCCGCTGCGTGCTGTTCGAGTCCGACAATATCTTCGGCGCCTGGCCGTTCCGGAAGCTCCAGCAGCCGTATTATGAAGGCTGGCCCTTTCCCGCGCTGACGAACGAGGGCGAGAACACCTTCATGCCGAACGAGCTTGGCCAGGTCTATCGGACGCGGGTGATGAAATACCCGTGGGCACCCGACATGTACGTGTGCTTCATCTGGCGTTTCCCCCCGGAGTCCGAGGCGCGCCAGGTGGAGTTGGGCACCAGCCGTGACGGCCGCAACTGGCGATACTGGGGGCCCTGGTACATCGACAAGGGCGATCGGGAGGAGGCGCTGGCGCTTTACGGGCTGATTCGCCGCGGTGACAAAATCTGGCAGTATTCGGATCACGGTGACGCGCATGGCGGCTCCGCGCCCCGGGCGTATTACCGGTGGACGCAGCGACTGGATGGATTCGTCTCGCTTGACGCCACGGGCAAGGGAGTGGCCACCACGAAGCCGATCCTGATTTCCGGTGGCCGTTTCGAGCTGAATGCCAGTGTCCTCGGCACGCTGCGCGTCGCGATCCTGGACGAGAACCGCCGGCCACTGCCGGGTTTCGCCGTTGCCGACTGCGTGCCAATCGCGGGCGATTCCGTGCGCCACGAGGTCGCATGGAAGACGCGGCCCGCGCTCGCAGCGCTGGCGGGCCGTCCCGTGCGGCTGCATTTCGAGCTGGAGAACGCGAAACTCTACGCCTTCGAATTCAAATGAGCCGCAACATCACTCCGGCTTTCCGGATGGGCGTAAGCGGCGCTTTGGCGGATCCGTACCTGACGCTCTACAAGGGAACCACCGGGGTTCAGCATTGGCCGTGTTCCGCCTGAACGGCCGTGATCGCGATGGTGTAGACGATGTCCTCTACGAGGGCGCCGCGCGAGAGATCGTTCACCGGTTTGCGGAGGCCCTGCAGCATCGGGCCGATGCTCACGACATTGGCCGAGCGCTGCACGGCCTTGTAGGTGGTGTTACCGGTGTTGAGATCGGGGAAAACAAAGACGGTGGCCTGGCCGGCAACCGGACTATGCGGCGCCTTCTTGGCCGCCACTTCGGCGATTGAGGCGGCATCGTATTGCAGCGGACCGTCGATCAGCAGGCCGGGCTTTCGTTCGCGCGCGATCTGCGTAGCGACGCGGACCTTGTCGACATCCACCCCACCGCCCGATTCTCCGGTGCTGTAGCTGATCATGGCCACCCGGGCCGGAATGCCAAAGCTCTCGGCGGAGGCCGCACTCTGCAGCGCAATGTCCGCAAGTTCCTCGGCATTTGGATTCGGATTCACCGCGCAGTCGCCGTACACCAGCACCTGCTCGGGCAGGCACATGAAGAAGACGGACGACACCACCTTCGAGTCCGGCCGGGTTCTGATGATCTGCAGGGCCGGCCGGATGGTGTTGGCGGTGGAATGCACCGCCCCGGAGACGAGCCCGTGAACCTCGTCGTTGGCCAGCATCATTGTGCCGAGCACGACGTTGTCCTCGAGCGCCTCGCGGGCCTGGGCCTCGGTCATGCCCTTGGCCTTGCGCAGTTCCATGAGGGGCGCGACAAAACGTTCGCGCCGCTCGGCCGGGTCAATGATTTCGATGCCGTCGAGGCGAACGCCCTGTCCCTCGGCCACCCGCTGCACTTCCGCGGGGTTGCCCATCAGGATGCAGCGGGCCAGGCCACGCTGGCGGCAGATGGTTGCCGCCACGATGGTGCGCGGCTCGTCGCCCTCGGGCAGCAGGATGATTCGGTCGGCCGCGCGGGCGCGGGTGGCCAGCTGGTGGCGGAAGGCCGCCGGCGACATGCGCAGATCCAGCGTCGTTTCGATGCGCGACTTCAGTCGATCCACATCAATGTGGCGGGCGATGAAGTCGAGGGTGGTGTTGAAGCGCGCGTCGTCGTCGGCCGGAATCTCGTTGCTCATCCTGGCCAGTTGCGTCGCCGTGACAAAACTGCCGGTGGGCACGTTGAGCACGGGCAGCCCGAGCGCGAACGCCGGCCGGCAGAGTGCGAAGAAATTCGGGTTGGAGATGTCCCCGCCGGTTACGACCAGACCAGCGATCGGGATCCGGTTCATCGTGGCCAGGGCGGCGGCGATGAAGATGTCCAGCCGATCGTAGGGCGCCACGAGCAGCGACCCGGCCCGGAGAAGATGGAGGACGTTTGCGACATTGCGGGCACACAGGTACACGGAGGAGACCCGCCGCTGGTCCATCTCGCCGGCGTTGATGACGCGGGCGTTGAGGTGCTTCGCCACGTCACTGACCCGGTACGACGGCAGGTCGGGGTTCCACGGAATGCAGCCGAGCAGGTCGAACACGCCGGCACGGAAGATCGGGCAGCCTGCGATCACGCGCTGTTGCAGGGCAGCCATGGCCGCGGGGTCGAATTCCTGCGCTGGCGGCTCCGCGTCGCCCGGTTCGCCCACATCGCGGACGGCGCCGGGTTTACCCGCGCTCTCGTGCAGGCGGACCTTGTTCAGGAGGCAGCCGACAACACTGCGGCTGGATCTTCCCCCGTAGAGCGACGCGGCGGTGCCGAGGCTCTCCTCCAGCGCGGGAAGCGAATCGACGCCGACGGCATCGACGAGGATGACCTCGGCATTCAGCGCGGTGACGACGGTGCGGTTGATGCGGTTGGGAAAGGACTGGGTCGCGGTGGGCTGGAGGCCCTCGATGATCATCACGTCGATGGCGTCGGCGCGACTGCGCACTTTTTCCACGACGAGCTCCATGAGCTCCTCCATTTGACCGTTGCGGACGAAGCGCTCCGCTTCGGCAAACGGGATCGGATCGGCGGGCTTGAAGCCCGTCGTGCGGGCGATGAATTCGCTGGACGGATCGGGTCCGCTGTTCGGGCCCGTTTCCTGCGATATGGGCTTGCAGAAGCCGACGCGAATGCCGCTGCGATCCAGGGCGCGGAACACGCCGAGCGCGGCGGAAGTGAGGCCGCTGCCGACACCGGAGGCGGCGAGAAAGAAGGTGTGTTTCATGTGTTCAGGACGGAAAGGGTTTCGCGGGCGATCATGAGCTCCTCGTTGGTTGGCACGACGAGGCACAGCCGGGTGCCGGTTTGGGAAACGCGGCCGGAAGGTGGTTCGCCGTGCACGTCATTCAGCGCCGGGTCGAGGGCCACGCCGAGGACCTGCAGGCTTTCCGCCGTGCGGGCGCGGATGAACTTGGAGTTTTCCCCGATCCCGCCAGTAAACACAATGGCATCGAGCCGGGTGAGCGCCGCACTGAGCGCCGAGATGGATTTTGCCAGCCGATACGCGAAGACGTCGATGGCGAGCTGAGCCCGGGCGTGGCCGCCCTCGGCCGCCTCGACAAGGGTGCGCATGTCATTGCTCAGGCCCGACAGGCCGAGGAGGCCGCTCTCGCGGTTGAGCGCCCGCATGATGCGTTCGAGGCTCCAGCCGCGGCGTGCGGCCATGAACTCCTGCAAGCTGGGATCAATGTCGCCACTGCGCGTGCCCATGACCAGACCCTCGAGCGGCGAAAGGCCCATGGTCGTGTCCATGCAGCGCCCGCCCTCGATCGCGGCGGCGCTGCAGCCGTTGCCCAGGTGTGCCGTGATCAGGCCGAGCGACTCCAAAGGCTGGCCCAATCTCCGGGCCGCCTCGCTGGCAACATAGCGGTGGCTTGTGCCATGGAAGCCGTACCGCCTGACGCCGTCAGTCTGGTACCATTCGTAAGGCACGGCATAAAGATACGCACGCTGAGGGAGCGTCTGGTGAAACGCGGTGTCGAAGACGGCCACCTGCGGGGTGTCGGGGAAAACCGTCATGGCGGCGCGGAGCCCGGCGAGGTTGGCCGGATTGTGCAGCGGCGCCAGGGCGCTGCAGCGTTCGATGCTGGCCAGCACTTCGGCGTCGATGCGCACGCTGTGGGAAAAGGCCTCCGCCCCGTGGACCACGCGATGGCCCACTGCCACGACTTGGACATTGCCAGGAAGGAGGCCGATCATTTCGTGCAGGGCCGCGATCAGGTCCGCCCCGGGTAACGACTTGGCCTTTTTCGCCTCGCCGTCCTTCCAGCTCATCGTCGCTTCGGGGGAGCCCAGCCGTTCGGCAAGGCCTGAAAGGATGAGGGTTTCGCGGCGCGTGCCGATCAGGGCAAACTTTACCGAGGAACTGCCACAGTTGATGATCAGGATTGCGGGCCGGGGATCGGCGGGTGCGGGTTCCCGCGAGCCGGTTGCCGGCGAAGTGTTTGAAGGAGACACGGACATCTTCCCTTTAGGAAAGAGGAACTGCGCCGTTGGGATAAGCCAATTCACCCTGACGGTGAGAAGTCAGCAAGAAATGAGGAAGGGCATGGAAACGACGAACGGACGGATTTTCGCGGCTGAAGATAGATTTGCGCGGTTCTCCTTCCGGCCACCTCGCGGGCTTGGCCATTCGGCCCATTCACGGAGTGCGAACAATCCGGTAACATCGCCGGATCCACTCCCCACATGATCCGTTTGCGCGTTCTTCCTTCCCTTATCCTGAGCATCGTTTCGATCCTGCCCGCCGCCCTGGCGCAGCCGGCCGTCGTGATTGACGACGATTTCCGGCTCGGTGACCGCGGCTGGGTGGGATTCTTTGCCGACCACCCGCCCGGCGTTGACGCCGACTGGGACTTCGAAACCGGCCTCCGTCCGCTGCCCGCCGAGTTGGGTGTCTCCGGCACCGGATTCCTCCTCGCCGGCGACAACCACTCCGACGATCTCGCGATGCTGATGAAGAAGCCGCTCGGGCCGGCCGATGGGCTTGTGCCCAACCAGGCATACCGCGTGAGCTTCGTGATCGAATTCGCCTCGAATGCGGCCAGCGGTTCCTTCGGCGTCGGGGGTTCACCGGGCGACAGCGTCTACCTGAAGGCCGGCGCGACGACGGGCGAGCCGGGCGCGGCGCTCAATCCCAGCCCCGATCTGCACTACCGGCCGACCGTGAACGTCGGCTACCAGTCGCTCGGCGGGCCCGCCGCCTCGATCGCGGGTGTCATCGCCAATGGCCGCAGCGCCGATCAGCCCGCGACGTACGTCACCCTCACTCGCGAGCACCTGCATCCATTTCCCATCCACACCGATGCCGCCGGCCGGCTCTGGCTCCTGGTGATGACGGACAGCGCCTTCGAGGGCCCGACGGCGCTGTACTACCAGCGTATCCGGGTGATTTTGACACCAGTCGTGACCGGCGGCGCCGCGCGGCTCACCAACCTCGCCGGCCGCGCGCCGGTGGAGCCCGGCGAGGACGCGCTCGTCGCGGGAGTGGCGGTCGCCGCGCCGGGCGCACGGCTGCTCATCCGCGGCGTGGGGCCCGGCCTCGCCGCACACGGTATCGCCCGGCCGCTGCCCAACCCGGTGCTGCGCCTCCATGCCGCCGGCGGCGCGGTGCTCGCGGCCAACGACAACTGGAGTGACGCACCCGATCCCGGGGCAATCGCCTCCGCGGCCGCCGCCACGGGCGCTTTTCCGCTTGCCGCTGGTTCCGCCGATTCCGCGCTGCTGGTGGACGTGCCCGCGGGCACTTTCACCGCGGTCGTCACCGACGTGCAAGGCGGCTCGGGTGTGGGGCTGGTGGAGATTTACGAGGTGGTTGGAAACGGTGCGGGCGGCGGCCGGCTGCTCAACCTTGCCACGCGCGCCCCACTGGGACGTGACGACGACGGACTGTTCCCAGGGCTCGTCGTGCAGGGGCCAAATCCCGAGCGCTTTCTCGTTCGCGCCATCGGCCCGCGGCTGGCGGATTTCGGCGTGATACGTCCGGCCACGGATCCGGTGCTGTTCCTTTACCGCGGCGATACCCTGCTCGCGGTCAACGAGGACTGGGAGTTGGTCAATGATGCCGCGGAAGTCACGGCCGCGGGAGTGGCCGCGGGTGCATTTCCGATCACCGCCGGCAGCCGCGACGCCGCGATGGTGGTCACCCTTGATCCGGGTGTCTACACGCTGCAGGCCGTCGAGGCCGGAGCCGGCGACACCGGCATCGGGCTGGTCGAGGTCTACCGGCTGCCGTGAGTGGCCAAGGTGGGCGGCCAGCCGGGACCATCCATTGAACCGCGAAGGCTGGCCTGTTTGCTCACGGGCCTACTTGGTCGCCCGTAGCTTCTTTTTCCTGGCCTTGTTCGCTTTGCCCGCCGGGGTATCCGGCACACTTGCGGGCGCCTGCTCCGCGCTCCACTGGTCCCAGAGCGCCTGCAATTCCTTGACCTTGTCCGGCTGTGCGGTCGCGAGATCCTTTGATTCCCCGATGTCATCCGTGAGGTTGTAGAGTTCCGGCGTCGAACCGCCGCCCCGCGAGACCACCAGCTTCATGTCGCCATGGCGGATGCCCCACTGGGGACCGTACCGCCAGTACAGAGTCTGGTGCGGACGATTCGCGTCCTTGCCAGTGACATACGGCGTCAAATCGACGCCATCGAGCTTCCAGCCCGGTTCGATCTTCCCGCCGGCGGCGGTGACGATCGTCGGCAGCACGTCGAGGTTCATGACCGGAAAATCATAGGTCTTACCCGCCGGCCAGGTGCCTTTCCATTGTGCAAGGAACGGCACGCGGGGTCCGCCTTCGAAGGTGGTCATCTTGAAGCCACGGAGCGGGCCGTTGTTCGAGGTCGTGCTCGCGGTCGGCCCGCCATTGTCGCCAATGAAGAACACAAGGGTGTTCTCCTCCTGTCCCATGGCGCGGATCTTGGCCATGACGCGGCCCACGCCGTCGTCCATCGCGGCCATCATTGCGGCGAACAACTGCCGTTTCTCGTCGGTGATTTGCGGGAACCGGTCGAGATACTTCTTCGGTGCCTGCAAGGGCGCATGCTGCGCATTGAATGGCAGGTAGAGGAGTAAGCGTTCCACTTTGACGTCGGTGGAGGGGCGGGAGTTTACGAAAAGTGATCCTGCGGAGGGTCGCTGATTAGCGCACGTACAAGAGAACAGGATACGCGTGGAAGTTCTTGTCAGAACGGCTT
>WYBX01000099.1 GCA_011525695.1 Verrucomicrobiia bacterium | reverse complement strand
CCCGTGTTGCCACGACGCAGTAGCCTTCGGTTGCAGGCGGGTGAACGTTCCGCCTGACGGGGACTTGCACCCCGCTGTGTGGACGCCCTCACAGGCGCACGAGGGACGCCCTCCGTGGCGTCCACAATCCCGATGGGAAACCCATTCTGCGCAGCGGATCGGTCTTCATGGCCGTGACGGAGCACGGCCCCTCCATGTACGAGATTCGGACACAATTCGCCTTTCTGCTGCACCTGCCATTGGTTGCTCCGGAATAATCTCCCACCCCCAACGCTCTCACGGCCATGCTCATTCGATCACCCAAGGACTGGGAATTGCCCGAATCGGCCGCGACGCCCGAGCGGGACTATCTGCTCCGGCCGCGCTCGTCCGAACCGTCGTTCCCGCGGCGGGATTTCCTGAAAGCCTTCGGCTATGGAGCCGCCGGATTCGCCGCGGCCGCACTCCTGCCGCGCCGGCTCGCAGCCACCACCGCCGGCTTCCCGACCCGGATCAATCCGGCCTACCGGGATCCCGCGCTCGAGCCCACCGCCTATGAACAGATCACGAGCTATAACAACTTCTACGAGTTCGGCACCGACAAGGCCGACCCGAAGGTCCGTGCCAACCGCGGATGGCAGACGGAACCGTGGACCGTCGAGATCGGCGGGTTGATCCGAAACCCGCTCAAGCTGGATGCGAACGACCTCGTCTCGAAGATGGGCGGCTGCGAGCAGCGAGTGTACCGGTTTCGCTGCGTCGAGGCCTGGTCGATGGTGATTCCGTGGGATGGCTTCCCGCTGGCCAAGCTGGTCAAGCTCGCGGATCCGAAACCCGAGGCGAAGTTCGTCACGTTCACGACGGTCCACGATCCCAGGAACATTCCGGGACAGCGGAGCGGCATCCTCGACTGGCCGTATGTCGAGGGCCTGCGGCTCGACGAGGCGAATCACGAGCTGGCATTCATCGCCACGGGAATTTACGGCCGACCGATCCCGAACCAGAACGGCGCGCCGCTGCGGCTGGTGGTGCCGTGGAAGTACGGGTTCAAGTGCGGAAAATCGCTCGTGAAAATCGACTTCGTTGCGCGTCAGCCGCGGAACACCTGGCAGATCATGGCCCCTGACGAATATGGTTTTTACGCGAACGTGAATCCGAACGTCGATCATCCGCGCTGGTCGCAGGCGAGCGAGCGCGTGATCGGTGCAGGGGGGCTCTTTGGCGGCCGGCAGCGCACGCTAATGTTCAACGGCTACGAAAAGCAGGTCGCGGGCCTTTATCAGGGAATGGATCTGAAGCGGAATTACTAGCAGGGGGCTGAGGGACCAGGGACCAAAAGACCAAGAGACCAAGGGACAAAGAGAATGCGAAGCCCTATTTGATCTCCCTGTCGTGTCCTTTGTTTCCAAAGTCCTCCGATCGAAACCGGTCATTTGGACGCTAATCGTACTGCCCGGGCTCTGGCCGGCCTGGCCGCTGTTCGTCACGATGGACGACACGGCCCGCACGGATCCTTTGAAGTTCATCCTGCTGCACTTTGGGCTCATGGGCTGCCTGCTGCTTGTCAGCGTGCTTTCACTCACGCCGCTGCGCGTCCTGGCGCCAAAATGGGACGTGGCCCTGGCATTGAACCGGCACCGGCGGCTAATCGGAGTCGCGGCCTTCGCCTACGCCCTGCTGCATTTTTCCGTGCAGGTGCTGTATCAATACGACGGCACCTTGGCCGGCACGCTGGACCAGCTGGGACGGGAACTGCAAAAGCCCTTTCAACTCACCGGGCTCGTCGCCCTCGTCATCCTGCTGGTCCTGGCCATCACGAGTTTGCATGCGCTGGTACGGCGGCTCGGCGGCCGGACGTGGAAGCGGATCCATCGCCTGGCCTATGTCGCCGCGGCGCTGGTCGCCTACCATCAGGTCAGTGCGCACAAGGTCTTCCCGATCCAGGTGCTTTGGATTTTCGGTCCGCTGGTGGTGCTGGAGCTGGCGCGCATGTGGAAATCGCGCACAAAGGTCAGCGAGATCGGGCCGGACGACACAAAGAGCCTTTGAGAGACCCGGTCAGAATTCCCTCTCTGTGACCTCCGGCTTGGTCTCTGTGCGCTCTGTGACCATTGATTGGGGAGCTCCAGGTCCGCCTCCGCCACCTCAACGCGTCACGGCTGTCAGGAACCACTCGAGCGCAAAGGCCGAGAGCTGGCCGCCCGGCCCGTGGAGATTGTAGTCCATCGCATGCGTCGCCCAGGGCAGTGAGACGAAAAGCCGCGGTACGCCAGCCTCGGCCAGCCGGGCATCCAGCCGCTCGCTGTGCCGGTGCCAGACGAGCGCATCGTTCGCGCCGTGGACGAGCAACGTCGGCGGCGTCGCCGGATCCACGTGAAAAAGCGCGCTGGCCGACTCGTAATTGGCCCTGGCCGACTCGGGCGTGCCACCCAGGAACTGCCGCATCAATGCCGGCGACTTGAGCATGTCGTCCTCGTGGGTGTTCACGTATCCGAAAACCAGATCCGAAGGCGCATACCAGGCGGCCACGCCCCGGATCTCCGCCCTGGCCTCCGTATACCCAGCGGCCTGGACAATCTGACCACCAGCGGATCGGCCAAACAGCACCAGCCGCGTCGGGTCGATGCCGAGGCTGGCGGCATTTCGCTGCAGCCAGCCGATTGCCGCCAGCACATCGTCCCGTTGCGCCGGCCAGCGAAACGCCGGAGCCAGCCGGTAGGAAATCGCCGCCACGGCATACCCGCGGCGGGCCAGCCAATGGTTGAAGTCGGGAAGCTGCGTCCGTTCCCCGCCATCCCACCCCCCGCCATGCACGACAACCACGCAGGACGCAGCCGGCCCGCCGGCGGGCCGCTCCGGCCGATAAAAATCGAGTTCCAGGCCTTCGGCATACTGCAGCGTTTCAATCTCAACCGGCTTCGGCGCCCGCCCCATCCAGAGTTCGCTGAACCGAAAGGCCGGCCGGGATGACGGCACCGGGCCAAACGCCTGAAGCAGCCGCTCCGGCAGGTTGCTCGCGATCCGCCACGCCTGGAAAGCCGGCCGGAGGAAGAGGCCGAGCGCCAGGCAGCCGAGCGCGATTGTCGCTGCTGGTAGTACGAGGAATTGGCCGCGGCCGAGCCACGCCGAAACCACCACCACCACAGGACCGATCGCCAGCCAATGACCGTACTCACCTGCAATCACCGCCAGCTGCCACGGCACTCCGGGCCGGGCGCGGAATACCGTCAGCGAACCCAGAGCGGCGCTCGCTAAAACCAAAAGAAGGAGAAACCAGCGAAGGTTCACGGGCTAACAGCCGCAAGAAGGCCCAAAATGCGCAAGAAGCCCAATCTCCTCTTTGCGCCTCTTGCGCTTTTTTGCGGCCACTCTTTTCGCTTTGCAGCGACGCGGCACCCCGCGTGCCATCTGCCATGCCCACGCTGCGCCGTCTCGATCAACTGCTCTCGAATCTGGGCTACTGCAGCCGGAGCGAGGCGCGCGGCTGGCTGAAGGCAGGCATCGTCACTGTGCTTGGCGAGCAGGTCCGGGACCCGGGTCGCCGCGTGGCGCCGGCCGAGGTGCGGGTCGATGGCGAGCCGCTGGACCACCCTGATGGATTGCTGCTGATGCTGCACAAGCCGACCGGGCTGGTCTCGAGCCACGATGGCCGCGAGGGTGCGACCATCTACTCGCTCCTGCCGGAGCGCTGGCAGCGCCGGAATCCCCCAGTGACCAGCATCGGGCGGCTCGACAAGGACACGACCGGGCTGCTGTTGCTCACGGATCAGAGCGCGCTGGTGCACCGTCTCACCTCGCCGAAGCAGAAGGTGCCGAAGGTCTATCAGGCGACAGTCGACACGGATCTGTCGCCCGCGCTGGTGCCGCGGTTCGCCAGCGGCACGCTGATGCTTCCCGGGGAGACGGAGCCATGTGCTCCGGCCGAACTTCGGTTGCTGGGGCCGCGCGCGGCCGAGCTGACCCTGATCGAGGGTCGCTATCACCAGGTTCGACGGATGTTTGCCGCCTGCGGCGCGCAGGTCCTCACGCTGCATCGCGCCCGGTTCGGTCAGCTCGAGCTCGGCGACCTCGCGCCGGGCAAGTGGCGGCTCCTGCCGCTCGACACGTTTGCATGAGCCCCGCCAGACGATGCCACCAGGCCGCAACAAGATCTGAAGTATTGGCTCCCGGTCGAGCCATTCTCCCGGTACCCTCCCGGCATGAGCTTCCCCACCCTCGTTGTGGCCGGCCTCTCAGCCCTCCTCCCCATGACCGCTTCCGCCGCCCTTTCCACCTTTGGCGATGACATCGCATTCCTCCGGCGGCACACCGAGGTAATCGTGCTTTCCGATTCCACCTCCGGCGCGCAGGTGGCCGTGGTGCCGGCGTGGCAGGGCCGGATCATGACCAGCACGGCCGGCGGTGCCGCCGGCACGAGCTTTGGCTGGGTCAACCGCGAGTTGATCGCATCCGGAAAAATCCAGCCGCACATCAACGTATTCGGAGGCGAGGACCGATTCTGGCTTGGCCCCGAGGGTGGCCAGTTCTCGATCTTTTTTGCGAAGGGCGTCCCCTTCGATCTCGAACACTGGCAGACCCCAGCGAGCATCGACACCGAGCCCTTCGAGGTCGTCCGCAGGTCCCCGGAGCGCGTGGTGTGCCGCCGGGCGATCCGGCTGGCGAACTACTCCGGGACGGAATTTCAGCTCGAGGTAAACCGCGAGATCCGGCTGCTCGGCGCTACCGCCGCGCTTCAGGCCCATCAGCTGAAGCTTCCGGCAGGCACCGCCGCCGTGGCATTCGAATCGGTCAATACGATCGCGAACACCGGCCGCGTGCCGTGGAGCAAGGAGACCGGACTGCTCTCCATCTGGATTCTCGGCATGTTCAACTCCTCCCCCACCGCCACCGTGGTCGTGCCCTACCAGCCCGGTGCCGAGTCCATGCTCGGCCCGGTTGTCAACGATGCCTACTTCGGCAAGGTTCCTGGCGACCGGCTGCTCGCCCGGGATGGCGTGGTCTATTTCCGGGCCGACGCCGCATTTCGCAGCAAGATTGGCTTTTCGCCCCAGCGGGCGCCGTCGCTCCTCGGCAGTTACGATGCCGCGAGCCGCACCCTCACGCTCGTCTCCTTTACGCGACCCGCCGGTGCGATTGATTACGTCAACTCGCAGTGGGAGATCCAAGCGGAGCCGTACCGGGGCGATGTCATCAACAGCTATAATGACGGCCCGCCGAAGCCAGGGGCCGCCCAGCTGGGCAACTTCTACGAGTTGGAGAGTTCCTCGCCGGCACTGGCGCTCGCGCCAGGGGCTTCGGCCACGCACGTGCATCAGACGATACACGTGCAGGGTGACGAGGCGCAGCTGGATCCGCTGGCCCGTGCTGCCTTTGGGGTCGGCCTGGCACAGGTGAAAGCGGCATTCGCCCGCTGACCGCCAGCCACGGTCGAGCGGAGGATTACGGCAGGTTGACGCTGCTGCCAACCGCGGTTCAGTTACCGGCATGTTCATCATCATCGGCGGCGACGGACGGGAATATGGTCCCGTGACGGCCGAGCAAATCCGCGCCTGGATGGCCGCGGGCCGGGCCAATCTCGAGACCCGTGCGAAAGCGGTCGGCTCCGAGGAATGGCGGCCACTCGGAGATTATGCGGAGTTTGCCAGCCCCGACGGCCCGCCGATCATCGATCCGGTTCGGGCCAGCGTCGCCTCGGAGGCGCTCGCGAGCCGCGGCCGGCGGATCGGCGGCGCAATCCTGAACGCGTTCTTCTATTTTCTGTGCACGATTCCCGGCTCGATGGCCATGAGTGCCCGGCTTCTGCAGGAGTATCCCGAGCTCGCCCGCGGACACATTCCGAATCCGGACGAGATTGACATGACGGTCTTCCTGCAGGCATCGGCCTGGGTGTGGGCCGGGTTGTTCTGCGGCTTTCTGATCCAGGTGGCGCTGCTCACTATCCGCGGCCAGAACCTGGGCAAGCTGATCACCGGCACCCGCGTGGTCCGCGCCGACAACGGCGAGCCCGCGGGGTTCGTCCGCGCCGGGCTGCTGCGTTTCCTCATCCCGGTGTTCCTGATTTTCGTGCTCAACAGCGTGTTCCTGCTCGGGTTCATCTTCCTGCTCGTGGACCTGGGGTTCATGTTCCGCGACGATCGCCGCGCCCTCCACGATTTGCTCGCCGGCACGAAGGTGGTCACGGCATGAGCTGACAGGGACCGAGGTTGCGGTCCCGTTGAAGGTTCAAAGTTGAAGATTAAGGCCCGGCCGCGGTCGGAAATTCGTGATCAAACACCAACCCGCGCGCACGCGCGGAAACTAGCAGCCCGTCTGCAAGGCCCGCGAAGTTGCCGGAAAAATGGCATGAATGCCTGTTGCGCTCGATTACGAGCCCGACGGGCTGCTAGAACACCTGATCCACCAGCGGCTGGCCGCGCGTGAAGGCCGCGAGGTTGGCCAGGAAATGCCGCACGATCGCGGTATCCTGATCGTGGCGACCCCCGGCCGTGTGCGGCGTGATGTGGCAGTTGGGCAGGGTCCAGAAGGGATGCTCGGGCGGAAGCGGCTCCCGCTCGAATACATCCAGATAGGCCTCGCCCACCCGGCCGGAGCGCAGCGCCTCGAGCAGCGCGCGCTCGTCCACCGTCGAACCGCGGCCGACGTTGTAGAAACGGGCGCCGGGGCGAAAACACGACAGCCGCCGCGCGTTCACGTAGTTCCGCGTGGTGGCATTGTCCGGGAGGATGTTGATCACATGGTCGGCCTGCGCCAGCGCACTGCTGATGTCCTCCTCCGGGATGATCCGGACGCCCCGCTCGCTCCGGATCCGGCGGCGGACGGCAATCAGGTTCATCTGGAACGGCGTGAGGAGCTCCGCCAGCCGGCGGCCAATCGCGCCGAAGCCGAGCATCACCACCGTCTGGCCGGTGAGGAGCCGCGATTCATAGCGCCGCTCCGCATAATGCCAGGATCGCGGCCCGAGCTGCTCGCGATGCGAGTCGAGCAGCCGGCGGCCCAGCGCCAGCATCATGGCCAGGACGTGCTGCGCACAGGGATCGGCGAAGACCTCCGAGACGTTCGAGAATGCCGCCCCCCGTCCGAGCAACGACTCCCGGTACTCCGGCGTATCGTAACGCGTGTAGCCGGCCGTCGTGACCTCCACCCAGCGCAGCCGCTTCGCCTCTTGGGATTGCTCGACGTTCGGCTGCCCAAAGGCGATGTCCGCCTCGTCCAGCTGGGGATCGGGCTTGCCGGCATGGAGGACGTCGGCGGAGGCGTCGGGTGAGAAAACCAGCTTGTGGCCGCGGGTGCCGTCGCGGAGGAGCTGATCGTCTGCGGCGGAGAACTTGGCGTTGCTCCAGATGGTCAGGGTCATGGGAAGGGAATCGGATGTGCGCGCCGGGCTCGGTTCATTCGTGCTCCGCAAACTCACAGAGCGTGTGCACCGCCAGTTGATCCGCGCGCAACCGGGCGGAACCGCCCAGCTCCGGCAGGTCGATCACCGCCGCGACGCCGGCGACATCTGCACCGAGCGATCGAAACAGCTTCGCGGCCGCGAGGAGCGTTCCCCCGGTGGCGATCAGATCGTCCACAATCAGGACGCGGTCGCCTGGCTGGCAGGCGTCGGCATGGATCTCGATCGTGGCCGAGCCATATTCGAGCGCGTACTCGGCGGCGATCGTACGGTACGGCAGCTTGCCCTTCTTCCGGACCAGGACGAATGGCGTGTGCGACTCGTAGGCCACTGCGCCGCCAAGGATGAATCCCCGCGCGTCGACCGCCGCGATCCGGTTGACCCGCAGTCGCGCGCTTTCGCGGGCGAAGGCCTGGACGATGGCCCGGAAGGCGTCGGGATCGCCAAAGAGCGTGGTGACATCACGGAAGTTCACCGTCGGCTTCGGCCAGTCGCGGACGGTGCGCACGCGGCTCTTCAGGAATGCGGCCAGTTCCGGAGGGTTCATCACTGAGCGGGCGATGAGGAACCGCGGGCAGAGGCCGCGCAAGGAAAAGGTTCCAGACGGAAAGGCGGTGCGAGGTCATGCTGCCTACGCGCATAGAGTCTGCACGATCAGCGCCAACGGCGCGCCCTAATTTGAGCCTGGGCCCGCGGCCAGGTCTCGGGAGCGACGAAATGCGAGGGCTGAAAGCCCGTTCCATTTGGTCGGGCTTTCAGCCCTTCACTGACTTGTAATGCGTTGCCTGGGGCGCTGCCCCAGGCCTGAAGTTTGGCTCAATTGTGGGCGTAGAAGACGGCGCTGGCGAGGTGGGCTTCGAGTTTGTGCGCGTTCTGGTCCGAGACGTTGCGTGCTCGGAAGTGCGATAAACTCTCGTGACGGAGGCAGTG
>WYBX01000098.1 GCA_011525695.1 Verrucomicrobiia bacterium | reverse complement strand
TCCAGCGATGCTCATTCGAGCGAAGCGAATCCTCCCGCGCCGTCCACGACGCCGGAGGACTCGGTTCTTTCCTCGGGACAGAAGGTCGTCGTCACGCGGCCAAGTGCGGCGCCGGCTCCGGCGGAGCCGGTGCAAAGAGCGATCGCCGTTATTCCTCCGGCCGAAATCCAGCGCCAGTTGGCCTGGCAGAAAAGGCGACTGGATTTCGAGTCGGCGCCGCTCGCTGAGATTGTCGAGGAATTCAATCGCTACAACCGACACAAGCTGGTCATCGGTGACCCGGTGCTGGCCACCAGACGCTTTGGCGGATCGTTCAAGCCCGATGATGAGGAAGGCTTCGTGCGCATGCTGCAGGACAATTTCGGCGTCGGTGCTGAAGTTTCGGGAGGACAGACCGTCCTGCGGGCGGGCCGATGATCGCCCCGTGACGGGGCTACAGGACCCGCCACCAGGCGGTCCATGAAGAATTCGTGCAAAGTCCCCTAAGGCATTGCACCAAGTCATTCGTGGTTGGTTTGGCCGCTGATCGGCAGTGGTCACCCTTTGAACCCCATGACTACAAACCAACCCTAATCCGTGGCGGGATCCTCGCCCTCCTCTTGTGCGTGCTCGGCCTTTTCCCGGCGCTCTACTCTACGCTACTCATATGTATACACTTCGTCTTCGACCCGCCCTGGCTTTCCTCCTCGTCGCCGGTCCCACATTCGCCGTCAACGTGCGATCCACGGGCGCACGAGGCGACGGGCAGGCGGATGACACAGGCGCGATTCAGCAGGCCGTGAATGCTGGCGGCACGGTCGAATTCCCAGCCGGGACGTATCGGCTGACTCGCACGGTTGAGATCAATCTTGATCGAACCGGAATTGTTGCGCTCATGGGAACAGGGCCGGCGCGCGTCGTGATGGCGGGCCCCGGGCCGGCGTTTCACTTCATCGGGACGCATCGTGGGTCCGCTGCCCCGCCGCAGGTCAGGCCGAGCGTCTGGGACCGCGAACGGGCGCCCCAAGTTGACCGCCTGGAAATCGTGGGCGCTCATCCGGAGGCTGACGGGATCGCTGCCCGGTGCACGATGCAACTTACGGTGACGCACGTGATCATCCGCGAGGCGCGGCATGCGGTCCGGCTGCACGACTTTAATCGAAACGTCCTCATCAGCGGCTGTCACCTGTATCACAACCGTGGTATCGGGGTGTTTTTCGATGCGGTGAACCTGCATCAGTCAAATATCACCGGTTCGCACATCAGCTACAATGCAGGCGGTGGTGTGGTCGTCCGGGGCGGGAGTGTGTTCAACATCCAAATCGGAAACTGCGACATCGAGAGTAACATGGCACCCGATGCTCCGCCCACCGCCAATGTGCTATTCGATTCCACCGGCGGAATGCTCGGCGAGATGGCAATCACCGGATGCACGATCCAGCACAATTCCAAAGCACCGGGCTGCGCCAACATTCGCATGCTCGGTGGCGGCTTCGAGCGGGCGACTGCCCACGCACCCGCGCACTCCACCCGCGAAGGTTACCTGACGATCGCCGGCAATGTCCTCAGTGATGTTTCGGTGAACGTGCATCTCAAGGACGTGCGGGGCGTGATTCTGACCGGAAATACGTTCTACTTGGGCGCCGAGTACGATCTGCTGGTCGAGGATTCAAGCCACGTCGTCGTCGGACCCAACAATTTCACGCTAAGCGCGCGATTTGAGAAGAGCTTTTCGCATGTGCGCGGCGGCGTGAGTTTCCGTGACTCGCGCGACTGCACAGTGACGGGCGTACACATCAATGGCGTGCGCCATCACGCCGCGGCTGTCAGACTGGAGCGGTGCGAACGGATGAACATTACCAACGCCACAATCCTGGATTGTGCCGGCACCGGGCTGGAATTGCAGAACACGAGCCTCAGCCATGTCAGCGGCTGCATGATTCGCGACGACCGCATCCAGCCGAACTCCGCGCCGGCGTTGGTCGTGTCCGGCGGTGCCGGCAATCTCATTACGGGCAACCTGTTGGACCGGCCCGCGCGAATTGCCGATGGTGCCGCGCTCAGCCGGGACGTCGTGGTCATTCCACGCGGTACCGCAATCACCCCCGCGCCTCCAGCCAAGGCAAATTAGGCGTGCCCAAAAGGAGCGATCGCTATTCGTGTGCTTCAGGAACTCGCAGGCTTTTCCGTGAACGAATGACACCCAACCCTCTTCCGCGCCGCTCATTCCTCAACCTTGCCGCCACGAGCGTGGCGGCACTTTGGGCGCCGCATGTGCTGAGGGCTTCGAACGAACCGGGCTATATGTTCGATCCGAATCCGAATATAATTCCGGCACCGAAGGACAGGGCGCTCTGGCCGGCATTTCGCGAGCAGCTCGCAGCGTGGCGGATGGAACAGCGGCAGAGGCTCCACTACTCGGACGAGCTTTATCGCCGGCCCGAGTTCGCCTGGGCCGCGTCGAGCTATGCCTGCTATTTCCTCCTCCTCGGCGACGAGCGGTTCTACGACGCGGCCGCCGGGCGTTATCGGGTCGAGGAATGGCTGGGGCGGCTGCAACGCGACTTCGGCGGGTGCGATGGCGTCGTGCTCTGGCACGCGTATCCGCGGATCGGACTCGACGAGCGGAACCAATACGACTTCTACCGCGACGCCCCGGGAGGCTTGCCTGGACTGCGGGGCGTGGTCGACGCGCTGCACCGCGCCGGATTGCGCGCCTACATCGACTACAACCCGTGGGACACCGGCACCCGGCGCGAAAATCGGAGCGACATCGGCGTGTTGTGCGAGATGGTCCAGGCGCTCGATGTCGACGGCATATTCCTGGACACGATGAAAGAGGGCGCCGCGGAGCTCCGGCAAAAGCTCGATGCCGTGCGACCCGGGGTCGTGCTCGAAGGCGAGGGCGCGCTGCCGGTGGCGCGAATTTCAGACCATCACCAGGGGTGGGCGCAGAGTTTCAAGGACAGTCCGGCCCCGGGTATCGTGCGCAACAAATGGTTCGAGCGGCGGCATCTCCTGCACCACATCGATCGCTGGAGCACCGATCGCACGGCGCAGTTCCACGTTGCGTTCATGAACGGCACCGGCGTGCTCGTCTGGGACAATATCTTTGGGTCCTGGAATGGCTACCGCCCGCGCGAAAAGTCTATCTTGCGCGCCATGCTGCCGATCCAGCGCCGCTTTGCCGCGCTCTTTGCCGGCGAGGAGTGGGCGCCGCTGGTGCCCGTGCTCGTGCCGGACGTGTATGCGAGCCGGTGGGAAGCCAATGGAGTGCGGCTGTGGACGCTGGTAAACCGCGCGGACCGCGCCACCCAGGGTCCGTTGCTCGAGATCATATTGCCGCCGGGCGAAAAACTCTGGGATCTCGTCGCAGGCCGCGAAGTGGAATCGCCCAACACGCCAATTCGCGCCCGCGGCATCGGCTGCTTCATCGCGGCGGAGCCCGCTGCGCTCGGCACGGATTTCGAGGTTTTCCTGCAGCGACAGCGTGAAACCGAGGCGCACGCGGACGGGAGCATGGCCTTCCCATTGGACGTGCAAGCCATGCTGAAGCCTGTGCCGCGTACGCAACCCCCTGCGGGCCGCCGGCCTCCGGCCGGCATGGCATTCATCCCGGGCGGAAAGTTCCATTTGGTAACGGAACTTCGCCTGCGTGAGTGCGGCGGATACGAATCCACCCATCCGCGAATGACGAAGGGCAGTATGATTCGTGAGGGCGTCCTCACGGTTACGCGCGACGTCGTGCTGGAACCTTACGCCATGGATCTGACGCCGGTGACGAACGCGCAGTACGCGGAATTCATGCGGCGATCCGGTTATCGACCGATGCACGCGGAAAAATTCCTGCACCACTGGCGGGCCGGCAAGGTGCCGGGCGAGTTGGCGGAACACCCGGTCGTGTTTGTCGATCTGGACGATGCGCGGGCCTTTGCGCGCTGGGCCGGCAAGCGACTGCCGACCGAGCCGGAGTGGCAGTTTGCGGCCCAGGGGCCGGATGCGCGCCTCTATCCATGGGGCGATGCAATGAGTGCCGGCCGGTGCAACGGCGGTGGCGCGGGTACCACACCGGTGAGGCAATTTCCCGACGGCCGGTCGCCATTCGGCATCTTCGACTTGTGCGGAAACACCTGGGAGTGGACCGAGAGCGAGCACCGTGACGGCGTGAACCGGTTCGCGGTGGTGCGCGGCGGCTCGTACTTCAAGGCGGACGGCTCCCACTGGTACATGGACGGCGGCCCGCGCCCGGCTGGATTTGCGGCCAAAGTGCTGCTCACCTGGCCGGGGATCGATCGCTGCAGCACGGTGGGCTTCCGCTGTGTGGTGGATTTGGCCTAGCGTTGGTGCGGGCCAGCGCGCGACGTTATGCCAGCGCACGCATGCGATTACAAATCGCCATCGGATTCGTCTTGTCTGCATGGCGGCGTCGGCCTGCTGCCGTGTCCGGAAGCCCGCCGGCCGCCGTCAGCGCCTCGTTCGCTCGCAAAAACGCGGGACGCTTCCGTGGGCGATGCAGGTACCAGTCGCTACCCCAATACTCCCAGCGCAGACCGGGAACTTAAGGCGAAATGGCGAAACTTCCCGGAAGAACCCAAATTTCCTCTAGCAGCCTGTCGGACTTAGGATTTTCGAATCGCGGGCCGAAGGCCACGCGGACAACCGACAGGCTGCTAAGGCGAAAATGCCGCTGGCATTTTCGCGGCGAACGCTGAACTGGCCGGCGAACTGC
>WYBX01000097.1 GCA_011525695.1 Verrucomicrobiia bacterium | reverse complement strand
TTTCCGATGCAGTGCCGCCAATGCTGGGTTGCCCACGAGCCGCATGAAAAATCCATGGATGAGTCACACGGAATCCACGGAGGTTCTGAGACGGCTTCTCCGTGTCGTCCACAAACCACATCCGAATCTCATTCTGCGCTGCGCATCCGTCGTGAAGGCCGTGACGGAGCACGGCCCTCCATAAATCCGGTTCTGACTCCGGGATTCCAATATCCGTCCTGGAGGGACGACCTCCGTGTCGTCCACAACCCAATGTGACATTCATCCTGCGCAGCGAATCGATCTTAATGGCCGGGACGGAGCCCGGCCCTCCAAATACGAAACTCGTACCTGGAGGGACGACCTCCGTGTCGTCCACAAACCACATCCGAATCTCATTCTGCGCTGCGCATCCGTCGTGAAGGCCGTGACGGAGCACGGCCCTCCATGGACGAGGTTCGGAACGTTGTGATCACCGAAGGGCCCTTCGAACCGGCTCCGTGACATCCAAAAAAAAGAGGGCGGACCGCCTACCCCTAAGCGGTCCGCCCATTGCTTTCTTACTTACCCCAATTCTCCACCGCTAGGCGGAGGAGAAAATCTGGCTTTAAGTAAGCACGCGCCGGCAATGGTTCCAGCGATGTCGAACCTTTGTCGGCCCGCCTCGCCTCGCTTGGATTTCCTGCGCGGTGCCAGTCACTTGCCGCAATCTATCCCGCAGGGGCGCCGCTTTGCTGCGCGCGAAGAAAGGTTCCACCAGGGGCCTCCAGGCGCAGTCGTGATGCGTCCGGACAGGACGGGGTTATGAGCATCCGGGCGCAGCAAGTCTGCGCCCCTACGACATGTCGTTCGGGACTTAAGGAATCGATGGATCTCCCTTCAATGCTCACTGCCAGGATCTGGCTTGGGCTTGGGCTTTGGCTTCGGCTCCGTCCAAAGCCGGATCAGCAACTCGGCCAGGTTCTTCATGCTCGTCCGCCTGAGGCCCTCGAGCCTGGCAGCCTCCTTGAAGGGACTGGCGACGGCACTCCGTTCTTCGTAGTACCGCCAGAGTTCCGCATCGAGCCGCATCACGACCGCGTGCAGGTCATCGGCAGACCTGAAAACACTTTGAACTTTGCCGATCCAATATTGTCGCTCGTCGGGGTGTCCCTGCAGATAGTCATACACCCGCTGCTCCATCCGGTTGAGGCTCACGGCGCCAACGTGCAAGGCTCCAGGCCAATAACAACCGCAAACGGCTGGACCATCCGGGCGTTGCATTCCCAGGGCGCCGACCATTAAACTCCAGTTGCAACCATCAATCCGCTTCCCCATGTGGCAGAAATTCAAAGAACAGCTTCCCGCCGTCATCCTGACCGCGTTGCTCGTCGTAGCCGGAGCTTTCTGGCTGCATCAGCTTACCGTTCGTGAAATGAGCGCCCGGCAGCAGGCCGAGCTTATTCCGCTGCGTGAATCCAATGATCGGCTGAAGGAAATGTCGGCTGACAACCAGCGGCAGATCGAGGCCACCAACAAGTTGCTCCGGGACGCCATCTCCAAGCGCGATTCGGATCTCTTCCGCACCGACGAGGAAGTGCAGAAGCTCAATGCCGAGCGGATGGAAGCGCTGGCGGAGGCCATTGCCCGCCGGATGCAACCCTACAACCCCGTTCCGAAGTCCGCCGAGGAAGCCGAGCAGATGCAGAACGAGCAGCTCGACAAGGTCTCGGGCCGGATGGCAGAGCGGATTCAGCCAATCCTCTCCGAAATGGCGCGGGACCAGAACCTCACCCGCGATTCCATCGCCCAATACAGCCAGCGGATCTCCGATCAGGTCGGCAACGTGCTCACGGCCGAGCTCGCGAAGAATCAGCAGCTGAACAACAATCTGCAGCAGACGCAGGCCGTCGCCCAGGATGCACTCAAGCTCTCGCATGAGATCACCGCGCTTTACCTGAGCTCGTTCAAGGATCAGGGCCTGATCACGCGGCTGCTGACGCTGCCCGCCAATGTCATCAAGGACGCCACCAGCATGAGCATCGTGAACAGCAGCGACCGCAAGAAGATCGAGGAGCAGCTCATGACCAAGATGACCGAGATCGACCAGCGGCTGAACGAGCTGCAGGCGCAGGCCCCGGGCGCGAACGCGATGCCCCGGCCGCAACGGCCGGCCGCCACCGCCACGCCTCCCGCCCCTGCGATGCCGGCCCCGACGCCGTAAGTGCGGAATCGGTCCAACCCGGAGCATCCGGCCGGTTGCGGTTTCGTACAGCGCTCGACCATCACGCAGCCGTAGGGGCGCAGCCTTGCCTGCGCCCTCACGATGCTGAAAGCCGAATCAGAATCGAATCGTAGGGGCGCAGCCTTGCCTGCGCCCTCACGCTGCTTCGTGGAATGATTTCCTCATCTGTCTTTGCGGACAACGCGGAGCCGGTTCGACGGGCTCACGGTCCCGAGACTGCCGAAGGAGTCGTCCCCCCAGGATTCCGTATTCGAATCTCAGGATCAGAATTGGATTCCTGGAGGGCCGGGCTCCGCCCCGGCCGCATTTGTCTTCAGATACCCTTTATTGGGGATGCGGCGCCCCTCCGCGTGACCACGATTCAATTACGGAACTGAACAGCGACGATCGCGCCCCGAAGCGCCAACGGCGCGACACCATTGCAGCCTGGGCCAGCGGCCCAGGAACATCGTTGGACCTCGTGGAGGGCTGAAAGCCCGATCCATCAGAAAGCGCCCGCTATCTTTGATTCGGCCCCGTCCGGCGCAGCTTCGTCAACCGGCCGGCGAAATTCCAATCCTGCACGAACAGGTTGCCCCGGCCATCGAACGCCAGGCCGTGGGGCGCGATGAAAATCCCGTCTTTCCAGTGCTGCGGCTCGATCTTGAATTTTGCCCACTGCTCCTGATCCGGGTTGTCGCCGAGGGTGGCGACGATGTCCCCCGCCTTGTCGATCACGATCACGCGTCCTTCGAGTTCAGCGACCGCCGCATGATCGCCCTGGAATGAAATCGCGCACGGCCGGCGCAAATCCCGCGCGACGACGCGGACGAAATTGCCCTCGAGATCCAAATGGACCAGCCGGCGGTTTTCCCGATCCGCGACGAGCAACAGCGGCGCTTCGAACCGCGCGTCCAGCACCAGCCCATGGCAGGTCCGGAACTGCCCCTCCCCCTCCCCACGCGTCCCGATGGTCTTCAGATAGTTCCGGTCACGATCGAAAACATGGATGACACTCGCGCCGTAGCCATCGGCCACGTAAATGCGCCCATCCGGACCCACTGCGACGGCCGTCGGCCGATACGGCGTCGGTTTCCCGCCCGCATCCGCCGGAATCTCGTAATGTCCACTCTCCGCGGGGACACCCAGGGTCCACTGGACATCACCCTCGAGTGACAGCTTCACAACCTGATTCCCTTTCAAATGGGCGGCGTAAATGAACTCGCGGCCAGCCTCGGCGCGGATGACGAAACCGTGGATTCCGCTGAATTCCCGCGCCATCCCGCGCTCAAACGTGCCGTCTGGCGCGAAAACCAGGATCCCGTCAGGTCCGTCCGACGATACATAGATTCTGCCGCTCCGGTCCACGGCTACCCCACCGTGCGTCGGCCCAAGCGAAACGCCCGCGGGGAGCCTCGCCCATTGCGGTTCGACGTTGAAACTCCATGATCCGGAACCGAGGACACCCGCCGGTAGCGGCGTGGCTTTGATCTGTGCGAGTGGCATGGTGAATTCAGGATGGGCCGCCGCGGTTGCAGCCACGACAGTCGCGAGCAGGACGGCGCGGGAAAGCATCGGGATCCGGTCGTTGGGAGAAATCATACATCATGCGGTGCATTCGCAGCCAGGGTGAGGCCGCGCGAGTGGGCGGCCGCAGTGAAGCCTGATTCCGTCTGAGGTCGATGAAAAGTTTCGGGCGGCCGGAGGGCCAAAGGCCCGTTTCATCCCAGCCTGAGCCCCGACAATGTTCCTGGGCCGGCGGCTGCCGCCAGCCCAGGCGGGAATGTTGTCCGCGCCGTTGGCGCTTCAGATCACGAAACCGCAACCTTGGACTTTTTGCATTTAACCACGCAGCCGTAGGGGCGCAGCCTCGTCTGCGCCCTCAAGACCGTTGAATCACCGGGGTCGGCGCAGCCAAGACTGCGCCCCTGCGAACCTAATGCCGGACTCCACGATTCACCCTACCCCAGCGCCAGATCCACCCGCTTCACGTCCTTGATCGGCCACTTCGTCACCGTCAGCCCCTTGGCCGTCCGCGTGCTCACCGGCACGTGCGAAAGATCGAATTCGAATTCCCGCACCCGCGCGCCGCTCCGGCCATCGATGTAGATCATCAGCTTCTCGGGCATGTCCTGCTCCCGCTTGCTCACCTCGAGGTACACGACCCGCGAGCCCTCGCTCTTCACCAGCGGATAGAGCTTGTCCCGGGAGAGCCCGCCGATCTGGAACCGCTTGGCAAAGGCCTTCCCCGTCGCCTTGTCCTGGTAGACCATGGTGTAGAAATTGGTGTCCCCCTCCTTCGGGAAGACCGCGCAGTGGATGATCTCGCGGCCCATGAAGACCTTGTCCGCGACCTTCGACACCTTCAGCGAGCCGTCGCGCATCAGGCAAAGCGCGCTGTCGAGGATGGTGCACTCCTGCACGAACTCGTGCTGCCGCCAGTTCAGCCCGATGAACCCGTCTTCACGATTCACATACAGCCGTTGGTTGGCCGAAACCACCTGCGCGGCGTTGATCTGCTCGATCTCATCGTACTGCGTCCGCCGCTTCAGCCCCTTGCCGAACCGCTCCTGCAGCTGCTCGAACCAGCTCACGGCATAGGCCGTCAGATTCTTCAGGTTCGCCTTCGTCTCCTTCATCTCCGCCTCGATCCGCTTGATCGCCTCGTCGGCCTGGAACCGGTTGTAGGCGGAGATCCGCTTGATCCGGATTTCGGTCAGCCGCGTGATGTCGTCGTCGGTCACCTCCCGGCGGAGATTTTTCCGGAAGGGCTGCAGCCCCTCGCGAATCTCCCCGAGCACGCTTTCCCAGGTCTTCGATTTCTCGATTCGCCGGTAAATCCGCTCCTCGATGAAGATCCGCTCGAGCGAATCCCAGTGCCATTGCTGCTCGAGTTCCCCGAGCCGGATTTCCAGTTCCCGCTTCAACAGCGCCCGGGTGGCCTCGACCGAGGTCTTGAGTATCTCCCGGACGCCGAGGAACTGGGGTTTGTCCTCGCCGTTGGCGCCGCGCATGATGACGCACGCGGCCGGGGAGAGATTCTGCTGGCAGGCCGTGAAGACATAGAGCTGCTGGATCACCTGCTCGGGATCGCTGCCCTGCGGGAGATGCACCAGGATCTCGACCGTGCCCGAGGTGTTGTCGTCGACATGCCGGATCTTGATCTTGCCCTTGGCATTGGCCGCGAGAATCGACTCGATCAGCCCCTCCGTCGTGAGCCCGAAGGGCAGCTCCGTGATGGCGAGCAGGTACTTGGAACGCTGCTCGATCCGGGCGCGGATCTTCACCTTGCCGCCGCGTTCGCCATCGTTGTATTCGGAAAAGTCCGCGATGCCGCCCGTGGGAAAATCCGGATAAATCCGAAACGACTTCCCCTGGAGGTGGTTGATTGCCGCCCGGCAGAGATCGTTGAAGTTGTGCGGCAGGATCCGGGTGGACAGCCCGACGGCGATGCCCTCGGCACCCTCGAGCAGGACCACCGGAAACTTCGCCGGCAAGGTGACGGGCTCGCGGGCGCGGCCATCATAGCTCAGCTGCCAGGTGGTGGTCTTCGGATTGAAGAGCACCGCCTTCGCGAAAGGCGTGAGCCGCGCCTCGATGTAACGTGGCGCCGCCGCCTCGTCTCCGGTGAGCAGATTGCCGAAATTCCCCTGCGGTTCGATCAGCCAGCCGCGTTGCGCAATCGCCACCAGCGCGGCGCCAATCGAGGCGTCGCCGTGGGGATGAAACCGCATCGTGGCGCCCACGATGTTCGCAACCTTGTGAAACCGCCCGTCGTCCATCTCCCAAAGCGTGTGCAGGACGCGCCGCTGGACCGGCTTGAGCCCGTCATCGATGTGCGGCACCGCGCGATCGAGGATGACGTAGCTCGCGTATTCGAGGAACCAGTTCCGGTAGCTCCGGGCGAGCGGCGAGGACTCCTCCTGGACCTTGCCGCCGGAACGCCGGCTGCTTCCGCCGGACGCGGGTGGCGGCTCGCCGCCGCCGGTCCGGGTGGTCACCACGGCCGTTCCCTTCGGCTCCGAGGGTTTGGAATCCCCTCCCGCACCGATCGGCTGGCCGCTCGTGGCCGGATCCGCGGCCCGCGCGGCCGGCTTGCGCTCTCCGGATTCGCCCGCGGGCGCATCGCCTCCGTCGAAAGGCAGCTCGGGTTGGTCGGAATTCTTTGGACTCTTCTTCTTGGGCATTCGGTCGAAAAGCGCACGCTGGCACGCGCCCGACCCGCGCGTCAAGGGACGTCATCAACCGAATTCAAAATCCTTCCACGGTGGGTAAAGACCCCAGCTGGATCGCGGCCTCGGCACATCGCTCCCACGATCCCCGTTGCGAACCGCTATGCCCGCGGCCTGTCCAGAGTCCGAATTCATGGCCGGCTGGCCACACTCACCCATGCACTCGTCACTCGTCCCCGCCGAACCGTCCCGCATTTCAGGATCCTGTGCTCAAAGGCTGCGTCGCCGGTTCGCGGCGATGGTCTGCGGAGCCGCAATGCTCCTACTCTCCGCCTGTGTCAGCGAGCCGAGTGCGATCACCGGCGAGAAGCAGTCGTTCGGCTACTCCTGGGATCAGGAAGTCCAGATGGGCGCCGAGGTGGACCAGGAGATTACCCAGGAGATGGGGCTTTATGAACACCCGCAGATCCAGGCTTACGTCGAGCAGGTCGGCCAGCGGGTCCTCGCCCAAAGCGATCTGCGGGATCCGAATGCGCCGGACATCTATCGCGGCACCGAGTTCACATTCCGCGTCATGGACAGCCCGGTCGTCAACGCGTTCGCGGTCCCCGGCGGCTACGTCTACGTCACCCGCGGGTTGCTCACGCATGTGCAAAACGAGGCGCAGCTCGCGGTCGTGCTGGGTCATGAAATCGCGCATGTCGCCGCGCGGCACTCTTCGCAGCAGGCGCGCCGCGCGCAGCTCAGCCAGATCGGCCTCATGGCCGGTGCCATCCTGGGCCAGCAGGTCCTCGGCGATCGCATCGGGAACATGGGCGAACTGCTCAACCTCGGCAGCCAGGCGCTCGAGTTGTTCATGATGCGTTACAGCCGCGAGGCCGAACATGAGTCGGATACGCTGGGCGTCGGCTATGCCCAGCGCGCCGGTTATGCCGCCGGCGAAAGCGCCGAGTTCTTCCATTCGCTGCAGCGGCTCTCCGCCGCCGAGGGCCGTGGACTTCCCACCTGGCAGTCCACCCACCCCGACCCGGGCGACCGCGCGAATCGCGTGCGCGAACTCGCGACGACGACTCCGACGCCCGGGGCCCCGATCGTGGCCGAGGAGGAATATCTGCGGCGGATCGAGGGCATCGTGGTTGGCGAGGATCCGCGCGAGGGTTTCACGCAAAACGGCGTCTTCTACCACCCGACCCTCCGGTTCCAGTTTCCCGTCGCCACCGGCTGGAAACTCGAAAACCAGAAATCCGCCGTGGTCATGGCCGAGCCCAATGGCCGGGCGCTCATGGGCCTCCGGCTGGCCCCGGTGCAGCGCGCCCGCGATGCCGCCGCGCAGTTCGTCCAGGAATCCGGCGTGCAGGTGACGGCGAGTGGAGACACCCAGATCAACGGGCTGCCCGCCACCGTCGTGATTGGCCAGGGCAATACCGAGTCCGGCGTCGTCGGCGTCTGGAACGCCTTTGTCGAGCTCGAGGGCCGGGTCTACAGCTTGATGGGACTCGCTCCAGCCCAGGTTTTCAACGAGACCCGGCCCACCTTTGAAACTGTCGCCGGCGGGTTCAGCCCGTTGCGCAATCTCGCCGCACTGAATGTCCAACCCGCCCGGCTCCGGCTCGTGCGCGTGGAGCGGCCGACGCCGTTCACGTCCTACATCCCCACCAGCCTTCCCGAGGATCTGGATGCCAACGAGCTCGCGATCATGAACCAGGTCGAGCTGAACCAGACCCTCCCCGCCGGCAAGCTGCTGAAGATTCCGGATGCCACGGGCCAGCAACCTCCGCCTGCCAATCAGCCTCCGCTCTCGCCCACCGGCTATCCCGGCGGTTATCCGCCGGCCCAGTATCCTCCGCCCAGCTATCCCCCAGGTTATCCGCAGACCGGCTATCCACCGCAGACGTACCCGCCGACCCAGGTGCCGCCCGGCCAATACCCGCCTCCCCAGTACCCGCAGAGTCAGTACCCGCAGGGGCAATATCCCCAGGGCCAGTACCCCCAGGGCCAGTATCCCCAAAGCCAGTATCCGCAGGGACAATATCCACAGAGCTATCCGCCTGCACCGCCCCCCTCCCAGCCTCCCGCCTGGCCGCGCTGAAACGAACATCGCATGAGCCCGGGAGGCGCAGCCGACAGTGCCGTCAGCCGAGGCGCGACCAATTCACGATCCTCGTGAAATGCCCGGGCTCGGCCAGTCGGGCGCAGCTATCCCGGTGCAGCGGGTCTTCCTGCTTTCACCCGCCAGGATCGGCGGCATCCGGGCCCGGTTGCTGCTCAACCGCCGCGCCCCCTTCCCGCTCGCCCGCCAGTTCCATGCCGGCGGGCTGCCACTCGGCGACATCTTCGCGTTCGCCAGTGCACTCTATTTTCGCGGCAAGATCACCTACGCGCGCCGGTTCGCCGCCGCCGGCGAACCGATCCGCGTCATCACGGCCTCCGCGGGGCTGGTCGACCCGGACGTCGTCGTCACGCCCGCCAAGCTGCGGGCCTTCGGCCGGGTCGACATCGATCCGCGCAACCCGCGGTACCGCCGGCCGCTGCTCCGCGACGCCCGGACGCTCGCGGCGCGACTTGCCCCCGGCGGCCAGGCGATCCTCCTCGGCAGCATCGCCACGCCCAAGTATCGCGAGGGATTGCTGGAGGCGTTCGGCGGCCGGCTGGTCTTTCCCCCCGACTTCGTCGGCCGCGGTGACATGAGTCGCGGCTCCCTGCTCCTGCGGGCGGCAATGGCCGGTCGTGAGCTGTCCTACACGCCCGTGCTCGGCGCCGTGCTCAAGGGCCGGCGCTTGGAAAAGTAATATTCAACGTGGAACCGGCGTCCCGCCGCTTGCTTGGACTCCGGTCACCGTGCCATCGGCGCGCCCTGCCTGCATCTGCGAAATCCGCGCCATCCGCGGACAAAGGGATTGGATCCGCCAGGCTCCCCGGCCGGGACCCAAACCCCTGAACAGGAGGCAACGGAGGAAACGGAGTGCACCAGCGCCAATCGGCCGTTCCACTTGTCGGCATCGAGTCGAAATGCCACTGGCACCGGCCGCGGCTCCTCCTCCTCGACCGCAGCGCGTTTTTCCTCCACTCTCCGCCCTCTATACAATCCGCATAAGGGCGCAATTCAGCGCGGCGCGTCCTTCGTGGGCTTGCCCAGCCCTGAGCTTGTCGAAGGGTTCAACAAGAGTCCGGTTTCGGGCTGCGCCGAAACAGAACTCTCCGGGTTAGCCCCTTGCTTAGGTTCGATTTTCGCAAAGTCACGCGATGGATCGACGAGGTAGTAATAGAGCTGCGCCGAAGATCCGCTCGCGAAAGGACGCACGTCGGGTAAAGGCAGCTCGGTCTTCGCAATCCGGAGAAACGTCCAAGTATCCATCACGCGCGCGATGAAATGGTGCTGAGCCGCATCGGATCCTTGATAACCGATGAAACGCACCGCGCCACGCCCTTCACGATACCAGCGCGTAACCTCTTCTTTCGTCCACGACCGAGTTCCGCCGTCCGACGCACAACCTGCGAGCAGTAGGATCGCAAATGCCGATATCACGCCGGGCGATTTCATTTTTGGCTAACAGTGTTAATGGGACCAACTGAGTTGATGTTTTGCAGGGAGGATCCGGACGCCTCCGACCGGAAGGGCAGAGGGACCGGCATACGCAAGTGCCCCTGCCGCAAGCCGCTGCGCCCATTGTACCCCAATTCGGGTATTCGCCGGGCTTCTCTCCGCTCCCGGCAAAAGCTCAAGTGCGAGTATGGCTTTGCCAGGCAGG
>WYBX01000096.1 GCA_011525695.1 Verrucomicrobiia bacterium | reverse complement strand
TTATCGCATCAAACGCGCCAGCCCGTCTACGGGTCAGGTCGGCCCACACGCCTTTCAGCACTCCGCTCAGAGGCAGCGCACATCGAAAAACACGAAAAATCGCGATTTCGTGCGAAAGTCAGGCTAGAGATAAAAGAGCAAGGAGCAGGCGCCCTGAGAAACCTGCGCGCGCAATCTCGGCTTGATTCGAATCAAGGCGGAGATGGCCGCGAACGGTTATCGTACCACCATGGTAAACGCCCTGCCTTTGTTCCGATTGCCGCGTGCGGCCGACTGGCGTGATCTCGTGCTGCCGCGGGAGCACGGGAGTTGGTCGCTGGCGCTGGAGCCATTGGCGCTCGCGCTCCTGGTGGTGCCGTCCGTTCCGGGAGCGGCACTGGCGGTGGCGGTGGTCGCGGCATTTTTTGCCCGGCGGCCGCTGCGGATCGCATTGCGCGAAACGCAGCTGGACCGGCGGAACGCGGCGCACGGAGTGCTTGGCATGCTGGCGCTGATCGCGGCGCTCGCGACGGCGCTGGCGGTTGCAGTGGGCGGGTTCCGATGGGCGGCGTGGCTGGTCCCGTCGCTGATCGGAGGGGCGGTATTCCTGGGTTTCGACTTGCGCAGCGGGGGCCGGGAGGAAGTGGCGGAGATCGCGGGTTCGGCAGCATTCGCCTGGTTGCCGGCGGCTTTTGCGGTGCTCGCGGATGCCACGCCCGAGATGGCCCTGGCGCTCGGGCTTGTGATGTGCGGGCGGGCAGTGCCGACGGTCATGACCGTGCGGGCGGCGTTGCGGGCGGCGAAGACCGGCGGGCACCGGACGGGGCCGGCACTCGGCGCTGCGTTGGTGGCGCTGGCGGCGGGCATCGCCCTTGCCCTCATGGGACACGCCCCGTGGCTGGCGGCCGGCGCTTTGGCGCTGCTGGCAGCGCGCACCTTCTGGCTGCTGATCCTGCCGGCGCCAGCGCTGCGGGCGCGAACGATTGGAATTTCCGAGGCAATCCTCGGGATCATCTTTGTCGTGACGCTGGCGGCGGTGTGGCGGCTGTGATCCCCGCGCAGGCCACCGGGTGGAAGGATGCCGGAAGCGTGGCCGACGAACCGGCCGCCCCGGGCCCGTCGCCATACATATGCCACGATCATGTTACATGTGTGGTTCCGAGCACGGGCGGGCGTAGGCACTTTCGCCACATATATGCCATGATCGTGGCACATATGTGGCTGGGGCCGGCGATGCTCCGCAGACTGGTTGCGCGTGTTGCCGACCACCGGGCCTGCATCCGGCGCAATCCTTGATCCGGGTCAAGGCAAGGGCGGGCCGGCGGGCGTAAACTCCGGGCAATTCCCATCATGACGACCACCCTGAAATTCGTCCGGCTTCCTGCCGCTCTCGCCATCCTGCTCGGTGTCGCCCTGGCGGCAACCGCATCGCTCCACGGGACGGAGGCACCGGTGGTGGCCCAGTATGGCGGTGGGCCGCTCGCCGCCAACCTGCCCGTCGAGGTGGCGGTGTTGACCGCGCCACCCCATGTGCCGCCGCCGATTGCGCGCAAGCATGAGGCGAAGGTAGTGGTGAACCTCGAGGTCGTGGAGGTCACGCGCCGGCTGGCGGACGGGGTGGATTACAACTTCTGGACCTTCGGCGGCGAGGTTCCCGGCCTGTTCATCCGGGTGCGGCAGGGCGACGTGGTGGAATTCCGGCTCAACAACCACCCGTCCTCGAAGATGCCGCACAACATCGATCTCCATGCGGTGACCGGACCCGGCGGTGGCGCCGCCTCGACGTTCACGGCGCCGGGGCATTCCTCGCAGTTCACGTTCACGGCGCTGAACGCCGGGCTCTACGTCTACCACTGCGCGACCGCGCCGGTGCCGATGCACATTTCCAACGGCATGTACGGACTGATCCTCGTTGAACCGAAGGAGGGGCTGCCGCCGGTCGACCGCGAGTTCTATGTCATGCAGGGCGACCTCTACACCCAGGCGCCGTACGGCGAGGCCGGGCTGCAAATCTTCGACAACGTGAAGGCCACCGACGAGCGGGCAACCTATGTCGTGTTCAACGGCGCGGTCGGGGCGCTGGTGGGCGACAAGGCGCTGCAGGCCACGGTGGGGGAGACGGTGCGGCTCTACTTCGGCGTGGGCGGGCCGAACCTGACCTCGTCGTTCCATGTGATCGGCGAAATCTTCGACCGCGTGTATCCGGAAGGCGGTACAAAGCTCGTGCAGGAGAACGTGCAGACGACGATGGTGCCCTCGGGCGGTGCGGCGATGATGGAGTTCAAGGTCGAGGTGCCCGGCACGTATGTGCTGGTCGATCATTCGCTTTCGCGCGCCTTCAACAAGGGCGCGCTCGGCATGCTCAAGGTCAGCGGCCAGGAGAGCCCGGTCCTGTATTCCGGGAAGGAGGTCGACGAGGTTTACCTTGGCCAGCAGTCGGACGCGGGTTCGGCTTCGAGCCGGCGGGAGGCCGAACTGGTCGCCCGGAAGGCCGAGGTGATTGCGAGCAATCCGGAAATCGCGAACATCACGAAGGAAATCCAGATGGAGCGCGGCAAGAAGGTGTTCCTCACTTCCTGCTTCGCCTGCCACATGCAGGAGGGCCAGGGGCTCCCCGGGGTGTTCCCGCCGCTGGCCGGTTCCGATTATCTCAAGGCCGAAAAGGATCGTGCGGTGCGCGTCGTGCTCAAGGGGCTCAGCGGGCCGATCACGGTGAACGGAAAGCCGTACAACAACATGATGCCGCCGCAGGATCTCACGAACGACCAGGCCGCGGACGTCCTCACCTACGTGATGAACAGCTGGGGCAACGATTTCGGCACGGTCTCCGCGCAGGATGTGAAGCGCGTCCGCGGCGAGCAGTGACAAGTTGAGCGGAACGGATGCGGACGACACGCATGACTCTGAATGTACAACAGCCTTCCGGGCTCACCGCCCGTCTCGGCGGGGCGGGCCAGGTTTCGGGCCTGACCACCGGCTTGCGGCCGCTTGCCAGTCCTGAGCCGCGCGGTTTGCTCACAGGGGCAATTCGCACGGTGGTGGGGATGGGTGCGATTTTGGGCGCGAGCCTTGTTGCGGAGCCGATCCGTTTTGCCGAGGATGACGGGGCCGGCGTTTCGCCGATGGCGCTGATTCCGGCGGGGGTTTATGAGCCGATCCTGCGGGGCAAGGACGAACCGGCCCGGGTCGACGTTGCCGCGTTCCGGCTCGATGTGCGGCCGGTGACGAATGCGGAGTTCCTGGCCTTCGTCCGAGCGGTGCCGAAGTGGCGCCGTTCGCAGGTGAGCCCGCTGTTTGCGGATGGGGAATACCTCTCGCACTGGAGCGGCGACCTCGATCTCGGGCCGGGAGCGCCGGCGCAGGCGCCGGTGGTGCGCGTCTCCTGGTTTGCGGCGCGGGCCTTTGCGGCGTGGGCCGGGAAGCGGCTGCCGACGACCGCGGAGTGGGAGCGGGCGGCGGCGGTCGGATTCACGAGTGAAACGGGTGCCAGCGAACCGGCCTACCGCCGGGCGGCGCTGGGCTGGTTCGCCCAGCCGACGCCCGATCCGCTGCCCGCCGCCGGCGAGGGCCCGCCCAACCTGCATGGTATCCGGGATCTCCTGACGCTGGTCTGGGAGTGGGTCGACGACTTCAACACCGCGATGGTGACGGGCGAATCGCGCGCCGACACCGGGCTGGAGCGGCTTCAGTTCTGCGGCGCGGGGGCGGCGGGGGCCCGCGATCTCGAGAATTACCCCGCCTTCATGCGCGCCGGACTGCGCAGCTCGCTGCGCGCCAGCTATGTCGTGCCGAACCTTGGCTTCCGTTGCGCCCAATCCTTATGAAACCAATATTCCCCCGTCTCCTGTTCGCCCTGACGCTCGCTGGCGCTGGCCGAGCGGCCGAATTGCCCGCTGGCTGCTGCGCGGCGCCGCCCCCGGTCGAGAACCGCGCCTCCTGCTGTGCAACGGCCCCGGCCGTGCTCGAAAAGTCTGCGGCCTCCTGCTGCAAAGAGGAGCCACCGGCGGCGCCATTGACCGCCCGCTCGCTTTATCAGCTCGAGGCCGAATGGACCAGCGATGCGGGGAAAACGGTGAAGCTGGGAACCCTTCGCGGAAGGCCCGTTGTGATCGCAATGTTCTTCGCCAGTTGCGAGTATGCGTGTCCGGTGCTCACTAGCGACATGCAACGGATGCGCGAACTGCTGCCGGAGGAACTGCGCGCCCGGACCGAGTTTGTCCTCGTCTCCTTCGACGTCGCGCGGGACACCCCGGCGATGCTGCAAGGCTATCGCGAGCGCGCCATGCTCGGCGACGGATGGACGCTGTTGCGCGGTGACACCAACGCCGTGCAGGAACTCGCGATGCTGCTGGGCGTGAAATACAAGCAGGACGCGCGCGGCCAGTTCTCCCATTCCAACCTCTTCACGATCCTGAATCCCGAAGGGGAAATCGTGCACCAGCGGCCGGGACTGCTGGGCGACGTATCCGAGGCCGCCAGGGCGGTCGCGCTCGCGGCCCGATGAGTGCGACGCCAAAGTCCACCCCGCCGAGGGAGCCGCCGCTCGAAAAGCGCAGGGTGAAGACGCTGGATGTCCGTCCGCTGTTTGTGGCGGGAATCGAGCCGCTGCCGAGCATTGTGGCGGCATTGAGTGAACTCGGGCCGGGAGATCGGCTGCAGCTAATCTCGCCGTTCCTCCCTTCGCCGCTGATTGAAAGGACGCAGGCGGAGGGTTTCGAGGCGCGGCCGGAGCGTCGGACGGATGGTTCCTGGGCCACGCTGTTCATGCGGGAGAAGACGGGGGCCCAGTGAGCCATTGGGTCACCGCAAAGGGCACGAAGCAGCGCGAAGATTTGGATGCGAGGCTTCGCGTTCTGCGTCGCCGTTGAACGGCATGGATCGGCGAAAAGTCCATCGTAAGAGAAAGATTATGAGAAGGAGATAAGAGAAAGATTCCGGGGAACCTATCGGTTGCGGTTCCTGTGCCCGTTCGTCTCGTATAATATTTTATGTCCAAATCAGCCCTCCTTCCTTCTGAGACCCCGGCGCCGCTGGTGCTGGCGGATCATTCCGAGCATGTCGACCACGGCATTGTCAGCCGCACCGTCCTGGCGACGCCGGAACTCCGGGTCGTGCTTTTCAGTTTTGCCGCCGGTCAGTCTCTGACCGAGCACACGAGCACGGCGCGGGCGCTGCTGCATGTGCTGACCGGCGAGGGGGAGCTGCAGTTCGGCGAGGAGAAGCGGGTCTTTCATGGCGGGGAGATCCTGCATCTTCCGCCCAAGGTGCCGCACGCCGTGCGCGCGATTGAGCCGATGACAATGATGCTGGTCCTGGCGCCGGAGCGGAAAACAGCGTGAGTCCGCGGCGGGGATTGAACAAGATCCCCGGCCAAGCCATTGAACAGGAGGAAACGGAGTTAGCGGAGGAAGCGCTTTTTCTCCGGACCCTCTGTTGCCTCGGATTGCCTGCTGTTCACATCCGAGGGTTTCATGCCCTGGTTCCTGGTCCTTAGTCCGAAGTCCCTGGCCGAGGACCTTTCCGTTTGGCTTGTCGCGAGTCGGCGTTGGGCCAACCTTGGCGATCGTGTCGTCCGATCCCACCTCGCTTCGCACCACGGCCATTGCCGCCACGCTTCGATCCTGCCAGCTTTTCTCGGGGTTGCCCGCGGCAGATCTCGAGGCGATCGCCAGCTTTTCCACCCTGAGGAGCCTGGCGAAGGACGCCTATCTTTTCCGCGAGGGGGGATCGGCGGAGGGTTTCTATGTCGTGCAGAAGGGGGCGATCAACGTGCACCGGATCAGTGCGGCGGGAAAGGAGCAGGTGATTTATGTCTTCCGGCCGGGCGAATCGCTGGCCGAGGCCTCGCTGGCGAGCGAAACCGGCTATCCCGCCAACGCCCGCGCTATTGAATCCTCCGGTGTGATCGTCATCCCGAAGGTGCCCTTCCTGGCGCTGATTGGCCGGCGGCCGGATCTCGGGCTGCGAATGCTCGGTTCGATGAGCCAGCACTTGCGGGTCCTGGTGGGCCTCGTCGAGGACCTGACGCTGAAGGACGTGGAAACGCGATTCGTGAACTGGTTGCTCAAGCGCTGCCCAAAGGACGCCGTCGGTACCGCGGTCGTGAAACTCGCCTCCACCAAGCGCGTGCTGGCAGCCGAATTGAGCACCAGCAGCGAGTCGCTTTCCCGGACGTTCGCGAAGCTGCGTGACGAGGGGTTGATCGAGGTCGAAGGGGCGCGTGTGCACGTGCCCAGCGTGATTGCGCTCGAGGCGCACTTCCGCGGTCTGCTGGGCGAAATGTGACGATGGCGTGCCGGGGCACGGGTCACGCCGGCCGGATCACCAGTTCCTCCACGACTGCGCGCGAAGGCAGTGAAAGCGCGAGCCAGACACAGGCCGCCACGTCCTCGGGTCGCATCATCCGGCTGCGAGCCTCGGCATCGGGCGGTTCCGGGCGCTTCTCGAGAATCGGGGTGTCGATGTCGCCGGGAAAGATCGAGCAGGCGCTGATCCCGTTGCGGCGTTCCTCGGCGTTGAGCGACTGGGCGAGGCCGGTGAGCCCGAATTTCGCTGCGACGTAGGCGACCCCGCTCTTGGCGCTGGCCCGGAGCCCGGCTTCGGAATTGATGTAGACAAATTTCCCGGCGCGCCGCTCCCGCATCCCTGGCAGGAAGGCGCGGGTGCAATGGAAGGCCGCATGCAGATTGCCCGCGAGCAGCGCGTGATAGTCCTCCAGGCTGAGTTCGGACCAGCTGCGTTTCGGTGCATTGGTCCCGGCCGCGCAAATGACGGCGTCGACCCGGCCAAAGCGCGCGAGGACATCGGCGGCGAGGCGGGCGACGGCGTCCGCTTCGCCCAAGTCACAGGGCAGGGCCAGGCAGCGCGTTGCCGCCGGGCCGGTCAGCGAGACGGTCTCCTGCAGGGGATCAGGGCGGCGGCCGGTCAGCGCGACCTGCCAGCCTTCGGCGGCAAGCTTGAGCGCGACGGCCCGGCCGACACCGGAGCCGGCTCCAGTGACCAGGGCGACGGGGGGAGGAAGTTTCTCCGAGTACATGGCAGGGGCTGAGTAATGGCGGAGCCGTGTCGGAGGCGAGCCGCAATCGTCGAACTCATGCGGGGTTGTCACTGGGTCCGGCACCCACCTCTCGGGTAATCAAGACCCCACTGCAATCGGCTGCCCGATCGGAAACATTGGCGTTGCGGATCGGTTTAAGATGGGACCCGCCTGTCACCCGCGGCTGGGCACCGCCATGACATTTCTACCCCGCATTCACTCCGTCCTTGTGGCCCTGTTCCTCGGGATGTGCTTCGCGGAAGCCGCGGACCAGACGTGGACGTACAGCGTGCAGGTGCACGCCAGCGTCCAGGCCTCGCCGGCGCGGATCACGCTGCAATGGCCGGCCGATAGCGTTCCGGCAGTGGGCTATCGGATCTGGCGCCGGGAAATTGACGAGATCGGCTGGGGATCCCCCGTGATGCTGCCGGCGGGCGCCACCTCCTATGTCGATGAAGCGGTGAGCGTCGGTGGAATCTACGAATACCAAATCGAAAAGGAGGCGCAGCCGTTTTCCGCCTGGGGCTATCTCGCCGTCGGGGTCAACGCGCCACTGGTCGACTCGCGGGGAACGGTCATCCTCGTTGTCGATCGGGAAATCGCCGGACCTTTGGAGGCCGAGCTGCGCCGGCTGGAGCAGGATCTCACGGGCGATGGCTGGGGGGTGATACGACGGGAGGTCGGCCGGCAGGACCGCCCCGAAAGTGTCCGGGAGATCATTCGGGCGGCTTGGGAAGCGGATCGGGCCAATGTCCGCTCCGTGTTTCTTCTCGGCCATGTGCCTGTGCCGCGCGCCGGGATGGCGAATGTGGACGGCCATCGCCCCCGACCGATGCCGGCGGACGTTTATTATGGGGAGATGGATGGTGCATGGACCGACGTCGATGCGGACGGAGTGATCGATCAGGGGAACCTGCCCTCCGATGTGGAACTGTCGGTGGGCCGGGTGGATTTTGCCAACCTCCCCGGGGCTTACGCGGCCGCGCCCTTTCCGGACGAGGTCACGTTGCTCAGGCGTTATCTGGAGAAAGACCACGGATTTCGCCACGCGCGCGTCCGACCGCCGGTCCGGGCGCTGATGGGTAATGCGATCGGCGATTTTCGCGGGCAGGCGTTTGCGGCCAGCGGTTACCGCACCTTTGCCGCGCTGGTGGGGCCAGAAAACGTGGACGAGGCGGCGACCGTCCTGCACGCACCCGCCGGTGAACGCTGGCTCTCCAAGGTCACTGCAGCGCCCTATCTCTGGACCTACGCCAACGGGCCGGGCGGAACGTATTCACTGGGTGCGCTCGGCGAGCGCGGCCCGTACAACGACCTGTGGGGTGCGGATCTGATCGAGCGGCGGGCCCGCGCAACGTTCGCCATGTTCTTCGGCAGCTGGGTGGGGGAATGGGACAAGACCGACAACTTCCTGCGGACGGCACTGGCGGCGCCGGACCATGGTCTGGCGGCGGTTTGGTCGGGCCGGCCGCACTACTATTTTCACTCCATGGGCGTGGGGCACACGATTGGCGAGGGCATCCGGCAATCCCAGAACAACAACGGGCTGGTGTATCGCACCCAGGTGCAGCGGCACGCTCGCGGCGTTCACATTGCACTGATGGGTGATCCCACGCTGCGGCTCAACCAAGTCGCGCCACCGGCCAACGTGCGCGCGACGGCGGCCGGTGCCGGCGTCACGGTGGAGTGGTCCGCATCGCCTGATTTCATCTTTGGGTACCGGGTCTATCGTTCGGCGGCGCCAGGGGCGCCATTCGAACGGATCTCGGGCGAACTCCATCAAGGTACCCGATTGGTGGATGCAGCGGGGACGCTGGCGGCCACCTACATGGTCCGCGCGGTTGCGCTTCAGCTCGGGCCGAGCGGCAGCTATTACAATGCGAGCCAGGGTGCATTCAGCCGCCCGGACTTTGCCATTCCCGAGCGTGGTCCGGCGGCCTTGCCGGTGCCACCCGGGCCGGCCAGGTTCGCCGGCGCCGCCGCGGAAGTCGGCACGGATATCCGGCATCCGAACGGCAACATCTTCGACCAGGTACTGCTCCACGGCACCTATGGCTCGGCGGTGGCGGACCCGGGCCAGGTTTTGCGGGTCTCATTCGTGGATCCCGACGACGACATCGTGCAGGTGGAAATGTCTGGCGCAGGGACGGTGGCGGTGCTCTTCGAATCCGCTGCGGGCCCGGCTCTGCCGGAAAAATACCACCAGGAGGTTGCCTACATGAAAGGCCGGCCGCTGATTGCCGTCACCGGGGCGGATGAGTCGACGCACCTTTCGATTTTCAGCGTCGGACGCGCCAATGCCATCAACCAGGATCTGTTCCGGGAGGTCGACTACGATGGGATGGCGGACGTCGCCCTGCTCATGATCACGAGCACCGACGGGAAGTTTGGTGGCATCCGGACATCGAATACCCGTTATTCCGCGACTCGCGGGCTGACGGGGATCTATGCCTCGGACATCCAGTTCACCGCCCCGGTTCAGATCGGCACCATCGACGCGCGGGAGAACGCGCATCCCGTCCTGCATCTCGGGGCGGCGGGGACGGATCACGATCGGACCAATGTGGTCCGGGTGGCCGGGGGGGATCTGGCCCAGTCGAACGGCCGGCCGATCGAGGTGAGCGGCATTGCCGCGGTGCACTTCGATGCCGGCACGACTTCCCATGGCATGACGCAGCCCACGCAGCGGAATCGCGGCCGGTTCGAGTTGAACGGCACTGACGTCACTTCGGCGCTCGTGGTGGACCCGTGACGAGGCGCCGTCTCGTCGCGTCAACCCTTGTGGCACCTTGGCCACCGGAGTGGCGAGGCAGGGCGGCGGCGAGCACCTCGTTAGTTCACCCTCGCTGGCCACGGCTGCGCGCCGTAGCGCCAGTCTCCGACTGGCGCCCGCCGGTCAGAGACCGGCGCTACCATGTCCGGCATCCATCCGACCGGGTGTGGGAGTATTTCGCGGCGAGGGTGACTTATCAGGGGTGGAAAGTCCGCAATGGCTGCGCGGAATGGCGCAAAATGCAGGGAGCAGTTTACGGCGCCCGGCGTAGAATCGAGAGGTCGAATCGCCCGACTGCACATTTGCGCCATGGATGCTTCCAATCCCCCCGCCGGTTTGAATCGCATAGGTCACTTTCCCACCGTTGAGCGCTGGCTCGTCGCCTTGGGCCTCGGAATGGCGGCGCCGCTCATTGCAGGCGAGCCTGCCACGGACATAGTCGGCATGGACGAGGTGGTGGTCACGGCGACCCGCAGTGAACTGCCGCTGCGCGACACACCGGAAATCGTGCAGGTGATCGATCGGGAACGAATCGACGCGCTGAACCCGCAGACGCTGGGGGCGCTGATGGAATACACGACGGGAGCCGCGGTCGCGACCGGCACCGGCAGCGGGCTGCCCAACCGGAGCACGGTGAGCATCAACGGGCTGCCGGCGAACTACACGCTCGTCCTCGTCGACGGGGTGCGGTTGCTCACGGATCACATTCATACCGGGCAGAACCTGGAACTGGTTTCGCCCGATTGCGTCGAGCGGATCGAGATCATGCGCGGCGCGGCCTCGGCCCAGTACGGGACCGACGCGATTGGCGGGGTGGTGAATATCGTCACGCGAAAGGCTGGCACCCGGCCGGAGGGAACGGTCCGGATGTCGACCGGAAGCAACGCGACGCATGAAGGCAGCGTCAGCCTGCTGCTGCCGGCGGGCCGCGGGGTGAAGGTATCCACCTTCGCGGGATGGGAACGCAGCGATGGCGTGCCGTTGAAGCTGCCGGCGAACCGGGTGAACAACACCGGTTACGAGCGGCTGAACCTGCTCGGCCGGATCGATGCGGCCGCCGGGCCGTCGACCCGTTGGTATGCATCGATCCACTGGGTCGACGAGAGCATGGAATGGCGCGGGGGCACGACGGACAGCACGCTGACGATGCCGGCGGTCGGATTCGAACACGCGGTGGGCCGGGACGTCGAGGTGAACGGCCGGTTGTCGTACACGCGCTGGCGGGCGGCGCTGAACGGTGAGCTGAACACGCTGTTCGAACCCGAGGTGCATGGAAAATGGCGGATGCGCGCGAACCAGACGCTGATGGCGGGGGTGGACGCGAAACGGAACGATTTCGATCGGGTGTCGGTGGGCCGCCACCGGCAGGATGCCTGGGGCGCATTCGTGCAACACGACTGGGCACCGCGCGAGACGCTGGCGGTGATGGCGGCGTTGCGCCAGGACAAGGTGGAGGGGGTCGGGGCCGCCTTCACGCCCAAGCTGGCGCTGATGCTTGTGCCCGGGAAGCGGCTGCGGCTGCGGGCCTCCGTCGGCCGGGGCTTCCACGCCCCGTCACTGCAGGAGCTGCATGAGGAGGGCTACGGTCATGGCGGGACAGCCTACCGGTTCGGCAACCCGGAACTGGAGCCGGAGCACAGCACCACCTATACGGCGGGGGTGGAGCTGCGGCCGACCGAAGCGGTGCAGCTGGTCGTGTACGGATTTCACAGCGAGCTCGACGACATGATCGTGCCCGTGTACCGCGGGCCATGGGCGAAGGACCCGCGGGTGGATGTCTGGGAGCGGACGAACATCAAGAGCGCCACCGTGCGCGGGATCGAGGGCTCCGTCCGGCTGACCCTGGGAAAGGGCCTGCAGGTGGAAAGCGGATACACGCTGACCGGCAACCGGGACGAGGCCACGGGCCGGCAGCTCCCCTACCATCCGGGCGCCTCGGCCTACGGCAAGGTGAGGGTGCAGCGGCGGCTCGGTGGGCGCGACGTGGCGGCCTTTGCCGGCGTGCGGGCCGGCTTCAACCGCAAGGCATGGAACTGGCAGCCGGCCCGGGACGCCGGGCGGGACAACCCGGACGGACTGACGACGCCCCTGCGGGATTACACGAATCTGGAGGCCGGGCTCGAACTGGCCGTGGCGGTCGGCGCAATTTTCGTGCGGGCGGAGAATCTCCTGGGTGAGGACATCGAGAACCTGGACGATGCCTTCACGGTGATGGATGGCAGTCCAGCGGTGCGTGTGGGGTTTTCCTGGGCGCTTCCCCTGGGGCGGAAATGACTTCGGGTCACAGACGCGGCCGGGGATTCCGGTCTGAATGACCTTCATGGAGGGATGACCTCCCGCGTCGTCCATAAACTCAATGGGACACACGGCCTGCGGAGCCCATCGATCTCAATGGCCGTGACGGAGCACGGCCCTCCAAATACGATGCTCGTACATGGAGGGACGACCTCCCGCGTCGTCCAAGAACCCGATGGGAATTCATTGTGCGAAGCTCATGGGTCTTCACGAGCGGCCGGGAACGGACCGGCAATTGCTGGGTCTGCGGCGGATCGCGAAGACCGACGTCATGACGAAAAGCCGTGCAGCATCCCCGGCCCGGCCGGGCCGTTCCGAGACGCCCGCCAGCGCCCCGTGGGGTAAGTTAATCCCGGAGGAACAATGGACGATCTTTCGCTCGGGCACGGAGGCGCTGGAGCAGGCGGGGGTGCCCTATTTATTGCATGGCGCGCTGGGACTGGCCACCTACACCGGGCACTGGCGGAACACGAAGGATGTCGACGTGGTTGTCCGCGCGGCGGATCGGGAGCGCGCGGTGGCGGCGGTGTCGGGCGCCGGCTTCGGGGACTACTTCGAGCAGGAAAGCTACGATCGCTCATGGATTTTTCGGGGCACCCGGGACGGCGTGCTCTTTGACGTGATCTGGGATCTGCCCAACCACCGCGTCGCGATCGACGATGCCTGGTTCGATCGGGCGGAGCCGCTGGTGCTGCGGGGGCAGCCGTTTTCCGTGGTTCCGCCGGAGGAACTCATCCGGGTGAAGCTCTATGTGATGCAGCGGGAGCGTTGCGACTGGGTCGACGTCCTCAATGTGCTGGCGGGGGCGGCGGCGCGGCTCGACTGGCAGACGCTGGTCGATCGGATGGGGCCGGATGTCGGGTTGCTGCAGGGCGTGCTCGCGGTCTTCAACTGGCTCTGTCCCGAACGGGCTCGGCTGGTGCCCGGCTGGCTGCGGGAACAGTTCGCGCTCCAGCCCGCGGATGAGGCGGCGGAGCCGGAAGCGAGGGAGGAACGGCGGGTGCGGCTGTTTGACAGCCGGCCCTGGTTTGCAATGCGGCTGCCGGCGGATCGGGTGCTGGAACGCTGAGCCGGAGATTTCAACCCCATGATGTGCGTTTCGAGAGCAGGGTTGGCGCCGCCTCCCCAATACCCGGCCCTGGCTAATCGGGATTCCGGATTCTTCTCATGCAAGTCGGAGCGATGAATCATCCGGGGACGCCGCTCGAGCGCGAGCTGGCATGGATGGCGGAGCTGAAGCTCGACTTTGTCGATCTGACGCTCGAGCCGCCGGCGGCGGCAACCTGGCGGATAAGTCCGGGCGACGTGCGCCGACTGCTGGGCGATCTCGGGCTGGGCGTCGTCGGACACACGGCGTTCTACCTGCCGATTGGATCCTCATTCGAAAGCCTGCGGCGGGCGGCGATCGATGAATTGAAGCGGGCCGCCGAGGCTTTCGCCGAGATTGGCGCGACGTGGATGAACGTGCACCCGGACGGTCATGCCCCGTTCACCGACGAGCCGACGATCGTGCATCGGAACATCGATTCGCTGCGCACGCTCGCGGAATTCATGCAGCCGCTCGGGGTCGGACTGATGCTCGAAAACGTGCCGGGCCGTTTCAACACCGTGGCGCAGCTGGCACCGATCCTCGACGCCGTGCCGGGTGCGGGACTGCACCTGGACATCGGCCACTGCAATCTGGGTGTGCCGCACAACACGGCGACCGAACTGATCACCCATTTTTCCAGCCGGCTGGCGCATGTCCACCTGCATGACAACCGGGGCGGCCAGGCGGATCTGCACCTCGCGCTGGGCATGGGGGACATGGATGTCGTGACGCACGTGCGGACGCTGCGGGCGGGCGGCTATGACGCGACGATCACGCTCGAGGTGTTTGCCCACGACCGCCATTACCTCGGCTACAGCCGCGACTTGCTGAGGAGGATGTGGAACGCGGCGCGGTGACGCGGCGCTGACATGGGAAAAATCCCCAATCGCACTGACAGAATTGTCAGGCACGCACACTGGCCCTTGCCGGCTCAGGTTATGAACTGGTGACATGGTTGAGACATCAGAAACAGTGACAAACCCAAGCCAGCGATCGATTGTTCCGCGAGTGCGCCAGGGGCGGACCCGGCCATTGACGCCGGCCGAGCGCGAGATTCTCGCGGGCGACAGTCCCCTGCAGCGGATTGCCATGGTTTCGACGCATGGATATGTGGCAGCAAACCCGCCGCTCGGTGCAGCGGACACGGGCGGCCAGGTCGTGTACGTGATCGAGCTTTCGAAGAAGCTGGCGCAACTGGGCTACCAGGTCGACATCTGGACGCGGCAGTTCGAGGAGCAGCCGCAAATCGAACGGGTGGACGAGCGCGTGCGCGTGATTCGGATGCCCTGCGGGGGCAATGAATTCGTAGCCAAGGAGTACCTTTGCGACTACCTGGCGGAGTGGAACGAGCACGCGTTGCGGTTCATCCAGCAGCACGGGTTGGTCTACGCCTTTTTCAACAGCCACTATTGGGACGCGGGCATGGCCGCCCAGCATCTCGCCACGGTGCTGGAAGTGCCGCATGTGCACACGCCGCATTCGATCGGGTTGTGGAAACAGCGGCAGATGGAGGCGGATTTTCCCGAGAGCCATTCCGAATTCGAACGGCGGTACAACTTCTCCCGCCGGATCCAGGAGGAGCGGAAACTGTATGCGGATTGCGACATCATCGTGGCGACCACGCCGCCGCAGCTCGATCTGATCGTGAAGGACTACGAGATCAGTCCCGCCAAGGTGCGGATGGTGCCTCCCGGCTACGATGATCACCGTTTTTATCCGGTGAGCGATGCGTCGCGGATCGCGATGCGCCGCCGGTTCGGCTTCAAGGGCAAGGTGATTGTCGCGCTGGGGCGGCTGGCGCGCAACAAGGGCTACGATCTGCTGATCGACGCGTTCCCGCTCGTCGCCGCCCGCGAGCCCAAGGCGGTGCTGCATCTCGCGGTGGGTGGCAAGGACATGAACGCGAATGAGCAGCAGATTCTGGATGAGCTGACGGAGCGGGCGGAGAAGACGGGCTACGGTTCGCGAATCCATTTCGGCTCGTTCATTCCGGACGAGGACCTGCCCGATTATTACCGGGCGGCGGATCTCTTCGTGCTTTGCAGCCGCTACGAGCCCTTTGGGATGACGGCGATCGAGGCCATGGCCTCGGGCACGCCGACGGTGGTCACGGTGCACGGCGGGCTGTATCGGGCGCTCTCGTTCGGCCGGCACGCGCTGTTTGCCGATCCGTTCGATCGCGAGGATCTCGGCATCATGATGGCGAAGGTTTTCCGGCATCCGCGGCTGCGGACGCGGCTGGGGCGGATGGGCGCACACAAGGCCCGGAGCCTGTTCACGTGGACCGGGATTGCCCACCAGCTCGTGGCGGCGGTGGAGCACCGGATGTCGGCGGCGGTGACGCTGGACGACACCGACTGGGATGAACCCTGGAACGATGGGGACTAGAGTGACCCCGAATCCAGCGACCACGCGCGCCGGAGTGCGCATCTTTTCCACGGATCTCGACGGGACGATCCTCGGCGATCCGGCTTCGGCGTGGCGATTTGCCGACGCCTGGAGCGCGACGCCGCGGAACGCCCGGCCACTGCTCGTCTACAACACGGGGCGGACGGTGGCGAACACGCGTGCGCTGGTGGCTTCCCGGCAGCTGCCCGAGCCGGATTTCATCATCGGCAGCGTCGGCACGGAATTCCACAACGCTGGTTCCGGCAGATTGGACTCCTTTGTCGAGCAGCTCCGGGGCGGATGGGACCGGGAGCGGATCGAGCAGATTGTCGAGGCCACGCCGGGGGTGACGCGCCAGCCCTCGACCTGTTCCCATGCCTTCAAGTCGAGCTGGTATTGGGTCCGGGCGCGGCGCGACGAGATTGCCGACCTTGAAGTGCGGATACGAGAGGCGGCACTCCAGGCCACCATCGTCTATTCCTGCCGCTATTTTCTCGATGTCATCCCGGCCCGGGCGGGCAAGGGGTGCGCCCTGGAATGGCTGTGCCGACAGCTGGGAATCCCGACGGACCGGGTTCTCGTCGCCGGTGACACGGCCAACGACACCAGCATGTTCACGCTGCCGGGCGTACGCGGAATTGTGGTACAGAATGCATTGCCGGAGCTGCTCGGGGCGGTGATAAGGCCGGGCATCTTCGTCGCCCAGCAGCCGCTGGCGGACGGAGTGGTGGAGGGCCTGCGGCACTTTGACGTGCTGCCCGCAGCGCGCCCCGAACCCCAGCGCGATCCAGCGGAAGGCGGAACCGTCGCCCCGAGGGGGCAACTGACAAAAACGTCAGCCGGCAGCGTTTGAATTTGCAACCGGCGCCGTCACCTTGCGGTGCCAAGTCAGGCGTCGTCGTGGCACTGAGGACGCTTGAGCCCCGCGCGAACGCCTGTCGGTCGCGCGGGGTGCTTTTTTTCCGGTTTCACCGGGCAGTGTCACCGTTTTCCCCGACCCATTCGCATTTCCCCTACGACCGATGCATGCTGACACGAAGGTCCTCGTGGTCGATGACGAGCGGAAGGTTCGCGACGCACTGGCCGAGGGGCTCCAGCTGGAAGGCTGGACCGTGGCGACCGCGGCGAGCGGTGGCGAGGCATTGGGTTGGCTTGCTCGCGAGCCGTTCCATGTCGTCGTGCTCGACTGGATGCTGCCGGACCAGGATGGGCTCGGAGTCCTGCGGGACATGCGCCACCATCGGATCCCCACGCCGGTCCTGATGATTACGGCCCGCGGCACCGTGGCCGACCGGGTTGCCGGATTCGAGCATGGGGCGGACGATTACCTGGTGAAGCCCTTCGCCTTCGAAGAGCTGGTTGCCCGCTGTCGGGCGCTGCTGCGGCGGCCGGTGCCGGGTGCAGGCGTGCGGCTGTGCTGCGCGGACCTCGAGCTCGACACGCGCTCGCGGATCGCGGTGCGGGCCGGAGAAATCATTCCGCTTACTCCGATGGAGGTGGATTTGCTGGAATACCTGCTGCGGCACCAGGGCCGCGTCGTCACCCGGGAGATGTTGTGGCGGGACATCTGGAAGGGGGAGGGGGAGGACGCTTCCGCGGCGAACACGATCAATATCCAGATGGCGCGGCTCCGGCGGAAAGTGGACCGGGAGCCCTGGCCGCGGCTGCTGCGTACGTTGCATGGGGTCGGCTACCGGTGTTCGGCTCCGGCGGCGGTGCCGGCACTGTGACGCGGCCGGACCGGCCTTTTGCGACCCTCAAAAAGAGGAAGGCGCGGCCCCCCGGCCGCGCCTTCCAAAATCCGGTCACTAAACCATTAAATGCCCCGTGACCGGAAAGTATGACTGAAATTCAACTGGGTTCCGGCCGGCCTGCCCGGGCGGCGGAACGAACGGAGGTGGGTGAAGACTTCATCATGGGCAGGGTTTGGGGTTTGAAACCCCGGCGCGGTCCACTTCATTTCGGGCTGGTGCCGTCGCAACTCACACCACCTGACAATTACGAAATAAATGGCGGGCCGGCACCCCTGCCGGCGGCATCCCCATCTCACGCATGACCGAATCATCCTCCGCCATCCGACTTTTTTGCTCTGATCTCGACGGCACGCTCCTCGGCAACCCGGAGGCGGCGCAGCGGCTGCGCCGGGCCTGGGACGCCCTGCCGGTGACGACGCGGCCGCGGCTGGTCTATGCGACGGGTCGTAGTTGCGCGGATACACGGGGCCTGGTGGCGGGGCAGCAGCTGCCGGCGGCCGACTACATCATTGGCGGCGTGGGCACGGAAATCTTCGACCCGCGCGGGGAGCTGAAGGTGGAGGATTTTGCGGCGCAGTTCGGCGAGGGCTGGGACCTCGGGAAGATCGAGGCGATCATGCGGACGGTGCCGGGCATCGAGCGGCAGCCGCCCGAGTTCCTGCATCCATACAAGTCGAGCTGGTACTGGGAGCGCGTGGATCGCGCCCAGCTGGCGGCGCTCGAGCAGCAGCTGCGCGAGGCGGGACTGAGCGTGAACCTCGTCTACTCGAGCCTGCGGCATCTCGACGTGCTCCCGCGGCGGGGCAACAAGGGCAATGCGGTGCAGTGGCTGTGCCAGCAACTCGGGCTCCCGCTGGGCGAGGTGCTGGTGGCGGGCGACACCGGGAACGACAGCAGCATGTTCCTCCTGCCGGGGGTGCGCGGGATCGTGGTGGAGAACGCCCAGCCGGAGCTTTTCGAGGCGGTGGTGAAGCTCCCGGTCTATGTGTCCCGGCAGGTGATGGCGGACGGGGTGATCGAGGGGCTGAGGCATTTTGGCGTCCTGCCCGCCACCCCGCCGCCCCGCAGCCCATTACCGCGGGATCGGGAGCGCGGGACGTGGCGGGGAATGCGTTTCGAATCCGAGGCGCTGAAGTCGGTCAGCGCCACCGACCGCGAGCTGATCGGGACCGGTTATGCCAAGGCGCTGGAGGCACTGCGCCGGAACATCACCCCGCTCGGCTTCTCCGCCTGCTCGATGGCGGACAATGTCGTGACCGGCACGGACGTGAATTACCGCAGCATCTGGGCGCGGGACGGCTGCTTCACGATCGTGCAGACAATCGAGATGGACGATCCCGACATCCGGGAGGCGCAGAAGCGGACGCTGCTGACGCTGCTCGAGGCGATTGCACCCAACGGCCAGGTGCCGGCCAATGTGCGGATTGACGATCGGACGCGCGAGTACTGCGGGGTGGGCGGGATCTGCTCGATCGACAGCGGGTTGTGGCTGATCGTAGCCGTGTATCACTATGTCACGCACACGGGGGACATGGAATTCCTCGAACAGCACGCCGGGGTCCTGCAGCGGGCGATGGACTGGCTGAGTGCGCACGACAGCAACAACGACGGGCTGATCGAGATCCCGGAGGCGGGGGACTGGACGGATCTCTTCGGCCGAAGCTACAACGTGCTGTACGACGAGGTGCTATGGTACCGGGCCAATGTGTGCTATGGCCGGCTGCTGGAGTACCGGCAGGATTTCGACCGGGCGGCGGACTATCTGCGCTGGTCGCAGCACATTGCCGGCCGGATCAAGGCCTCCTTCTGGCCCACCACCCGGGTCGAGCCGACCGCGCTGGTGACGTTTGCGGATCGCCAGGCCTCGCTGGGCGACACGCAGTACCTGCTCGCCGAGATCACGCCCTTCGGGTTCAACTGGCGCTGCGATGTCCTGGGCAACGTGCTGGCATTCCTGACCAACGTGATCGACGTCGATCGCGCCCGCACGGCATTCCGCTTCATGTGGGGCGTGGGCGTGAGCTCGCCGTATCCCGTGGCCAATCTCTACCCCGCGGTGCAATCCGGGGATCCCGACTGGCGGGCGTATTACACGGTGAATCTGCTGAACCTGCCGCACCATTACCACAATGGCGGGATCTGGCCGTTCATCGGCGGCCTCTGGGTGCGCTTCATCAACCGGCTCGGACTGCATTCGCTCGCCTGCAACGAACTGGTGAAGCTGGCGGAGCTCAACCGGCTCGGAAAATCCGAGGAGTGGGAATTCAACGAGTGGGTGCACGGGCAGACCGGTCGTGCGATGGGCAAGTCCTACCAGGCGTGGTCGGCGGCGGCCTATCTCCGGGCCTGCCAGGAATTGCAGCTGGCGCCGGGCGTCGCCGAGCACGAATAGCCTGCCATCAATGCCGCATCCGCCCGGCCAACCTCCGATCCTGTTCCCTCCCGTGCCCAAGCCTTCCGTCACCATCGCCTGTTTTGGCGAGGCCCTCTGGGATGTCCTCCCCCGTGGAATCTTCCTCGGCGGCGCGCCACTCAACACCGCCTACCATCTTTCCCGCCAGGGCATCCGGGCGTTGCCCGTGACGGCGGTGGGCCGGGATTTCCTGGGGCGGGAGATCATCCGCCGGCTGGCCGGCTGGGGGATCGATCGACAGGGTGTGGCGGAGCTGGCGCGGCGGCCGACGGGCACGGTGCTGGCGACGCTCGATGCCGGAGGCAACGCGCGCTACGTGTTCGCGAGCGATGTCGCCTGGGATCGGATACCGGTCGAGGTGCGACGGCGCGAGCCGGCGCCGCGGGCGACGGTCTTCGGCACGCTGGCGCTGCGCGAGCCGGCGAACCGTCGCGCGCTCGGCCAACTGCTCGATGCCTGGAACGGAACCTGGCGGGTGCTCGATTTGAACCTGCGGCCCCCGTTCGATCGCCCCGCCGCGATCACGTTTGCCCTGGCGCATGCCGACATGGTCAAGCTCAACGAGCTCGAGCTCGCGCGGATGATCGGGGCCGGGGACGTGCAATCGCCGCGGCGGATCGAGCAGGCGGCGCGCCGGTTTGCCGGACGCCACCAGCTGACGAGGGTCTGCGTGTCGGCCGGATCGCGGGGAGCAGGGCTGCTCTGGGATGGCGCATGGCACTGGGAGCCGGCCCAGCCGGCCCAGGTGAGGGACACGATTGGCGCGGGCGACGCTTTCCTGGCCGGATTCCTCGCCGCGTTGCTGGGGCGGCGCGCCTCGCCGCGGGTTGCACTCGCCAACGCCTGCCGTTTCGGTGAATTTGTCGCGGGCTGCGACGGCGCGACGCCGCCGTACCGCTGTGACGAGCGGGGTCGCCCCAAACCCATCCCATCATGAAAGCCTCCTGGTTCTTCGTCATCTTTCTCCTCATCCTCGTGGCGGTCTTCAGTGTGCAGAACGCGGAGGTCATGACGGTGCGGTTCCTGTTATGGGAGGTCACGCTGTCGGCGGCGCTGGTGATCCAGCTGGCGGCGGTGCTGGGTGCGCTGGTGGGATTGATTGTGGGTGCCCGTTCCCGCCGGAAACCGGCGCCGCCAATTGTCGAGCAGCCTGTTCCCCCCGCCCTGAACCCGCCCATTTCGCCGGTCGTTGTCGAGGACGATACGCCGCCGCGGCCGCAGTCGGGGCAGTGAGGGTGATGGCGGCTTGACCCGTCAACAAGCGGCGAGACGCCGCTTCCACGTCGGAGCCCTGCCCTCCATGTACGAGGTTCGGAACATTGCGGCCGGGGCGGAGCCCGGCCCTTCAGGAATCCAATTCCGATTCCTGGATTCGAAGACACATTCCTGGAGGGACGACCTCCGTCCACAAACCCGTTGGGAAAATTATTCTGCGCAGCTCATCGATTTCAATGGCCGTGACGGAGCACGGCCCTCCATGAACGAGGTTCAGGCTTCAGAATTGAACCACCCGTTCCTGGAGGGACGACGGAAGGATTATGTGAAGGGCCGATCGATTCCTGCATGAAAGCGCAGGCAAGGCTGCGCCCCTACGGTTCACGTGTGATTCCTGCATGAGGGCGCAGGCAAGGCTGCACCCCTACGGTTCACGTGTGATTCCTGCCTGAGGGCGCAGGCGAGGCTGCGCCCCTACGAATCCGATTCGGATTGCTGGATTCAGAGGCGGGCGAAGGCGGCGGCGAATCCGGCGGGATCGGTCGCGCGAAAGAACGAGGTGCCCGCCACGAAGGTGTCGGCGCCGGCGGCGCGGCATTCCGCCGCGGTCGCGAGATCGATCCCGCCGTCGACCTCGAGCCGGAACGAGAGGTTGCGCTCCCGCCGCCAGGCATCCAGCCGCGCAATCTTGGGCACCACGTCGCGCCTGAAAGACTGGCCGCCGAATCCCGGCTGGACCGTCATCGCGAGCACGAGATCGACTTCACCGATGAAAGGTTCCACGGCTTCGGCCGGTGTGCCGGGATTCAGGACAATTCCAGTCTGGCAGCCGGACGTGCGAATCAGGGCCAGGGCCGCACGATGATCGTACGCCGGTTCAACATGGATGCTGATGAGGTTGGCACCCGCGCGGGCAAACGCCTCGATGTAGCGCTGCGGCTCGTCGAGCATGAGGTGGGTGTCGAAGAACAGCTTCAGCCCCGCGCGGCGGAGCGCCGCGAGGGTTTCCGGGCCGAACGACAGGTTCGGCACGAAGTGGCCGTCCATGATGTCGCAATGCAGCCAGGGCAGCCCCAGCCCGGCGACAATCCGGGCGCTGGCGGCGAGGTGCGAATGATCCCCCGCCAACAGCGAGGGGTTGAGCAGCGGAGGATGCGGCGAGGACATGAGATGCACTCCATCGAGGACCGACGGGCCAAAAGCTCAACAGCGGACTGCGCCGGCCGCCCGCCGGATCACCAGGTGTCCAGGGTCGCGTGGAGGACCTTGTTGGCGAGCGATTCGGCCAGGAGCGGCAGCACCTCGTATTCGGCCTGCAGCTGGCCGCCATCGGTGAAGACCTCCCGTTGTGCCCGCAGTGGCCGGTCCTCCCAGCCATGCGCGGCAACGCGGTTGTCGCCAAGCGTGCAGCTGACGCCGAGGGTGACATTGAATTTTCGCGCGAGCCCCGTGTCGTCCTCCCGGGCCGCCGCGACCTCGCGGAAGTATTCAGTGATCACCACGGTCAGGACGGCATCGGCGGCCTCGGGTGCATTGACGAGCGTCACCCGGCCATCGCGCAGAAAGGCCTGCCGGAGCTGGCTCGTGAGGATCGGCTGCGACTGCGCGAGCAGGGTCCGGTTCGTGACGGGTTCGAGGTAAAGGGTGCGAAAACTGGGCGTGGCGCCCGTGCCGAGCTGGTAATGGCTGCACCCGCCGGCGAGCAGGCCCAGCAGGAGCACAAGGGCAATGCGGGTGGCGGTCATGCAGCGCCGGCCGGTTGGCCGCGAAGTTCCTGACGGCCGCAAGCATGCGCATGAGGCGCGAGGGGGATTGTGGAATCTCCGGCGCATTTGAGCGTTATTCACGGCATCTTGCTCAGGTGAGCGTTGGATGCGCCAATGGGCCGCGCCAGGCTTGTCTGGTGAGAGCCACCGCTCCACCCCGCGGGCTAGAAAATGCCCAGCCACTTCTTGCGTGGCACGACCACGGGTGCCGCGGGGGGCTCGGAGCCGTCAGCCGCCGGTGCGGCGACCGGTTGCCGCGAGGCCGCCAGTGCCTCGACCTCGACCAGCCGTTCCTTGGCCAGGTTGGCGATGGCGGAATCCGGATACGCCGTGATCGCCTCGTTGTAGAACACCCGCGCCGCCCGGACATTCCCGCGCTTCCTGAAATAGAAGTCGGCGATCTTCATCTTGCTTTCCGCAAGCATGGTTTTCATCTCGTCGAGCCCGCTTTCGGCCGCGGCGATATTGTTGTCGCCCGGGAACAACAGCATGAAGTCGGTGAAATACGTGATGGATTCCTTGGTCGAAGCCTGGTCGTAATAGGGGCCGTCGACGAGCGAGGCATGGGTTTGCGCCAGTTTCAGGTAGGCATCGGGTGCGAGCAGGCTCTGCGGGTAATTGTTGATCATCCGGTCGAGTGCATCGATGGCGTCGGGGATGTGATCGAGCCGCTGGTGCCCGCGGGCGATGTTCATCAGGGATAGCGGCGCGTAGTCGCTGTACGGCGCATTCACCAGGATGTTCTCGAAATATCCGATGGCCTTTTCCCGCTGGGTGAACCCGGGCAGCAGACCCCACAGCATCCGGCCCCGGGCGCCGTCGAGCATCGCACTGGCGATCCGGTATTGTTCGCCGATGATTTCGTCGAACCGCTTCGTGTTGGGATAGCGGACCAGCAGCTGCTGGAAGGTCTCGAAGGCCTTGTCGTAGTACTTGCGCGAGAGATAAAGCCGGGCGGCGCGGTACAGCGCCTCGGGTCCATAGATGGAATTCGGGTACCGTTTCGCGACCGCATTGTAGGCCCGGATGGCGGAGCGGGCGCCGCCCTGTTCCTCGGCATCGCGCGCCCGGTTCATCAGATCCAGCGCATTGCGGGCCTCGTTTCCCGACAGCCCGGCGAGGGCACCGCCCTCCACCCGCCAGCCGCTGCCCCGGGTCCAGACCAGATCCGCGCGCGCGCTCGCTGCGAGGAAACTCAGGAGGGAAACCAGGGACAGGACGGTCAGCGCGCGGGCGAGAAAAAGACGCATCGGGTGAGGGAAGTTACCAGCGAATCAATGCACTCCCGTAGGTCAAGCCCGCCCCAAATGCCACGAGCAGCGTGACGTCGCCGGCGCGGATTCGGCCGCTGCGCCGGGCCTCGTCGAGCGCGATCGGGATCGAGGCCGCGGAGGTGTTGCCGTAGCGATCGACGTTCACAAAGAACCGGTCCATCGGGAGCTCGAGATATTGCGAGATGGCTTCAATGATGCGGAGGTTCGCCTGGTGCGGGATGACGAGCGAAATCTGATCCGCGCGCAGCTGGTAATGTTCCAGGATATCGCGGGCCGCCTCATCCATCATCCGCACCGCCAGCTTGAACACCTCCTTGCCCTTCATGCGCATGCAATGATCGCGGGCGGCGATCGATTCCGCGGTCGCCGGCGCGGCGCTGCCGCCACGCGGGATGCAGAGCAGGTCGACCCCATCGCCGTAGGTGCCGAGTCGCAGGCCAATCAGCCCCCGGTTCGAATCGTCGCCCGGCCCGAGCACGGCGGCGCCGGCGCCGTCGCCAAAGAGGACGCAGGTCGTCCGATCCTGCCAGTCGACGATGGCGGAAAGCTTTTCGACTCCGATCACCAGCGCCTTCCGGTACCGGCCCGACTGGACCATGGCCCACGCCGTATCGAGCGCATAAAGGAAGCCCGAACAGGCGGCGTTGACATCGAAGCAGGCGACGTCGGTCCGCATGCCCAGCTTCTGCTGGATCAGGCAGGCCGCGGCCGGCATCGGCATATCCGGCGTCAGGGTCGCAACGACCAGCAGGTCGATGTCGGTGGGCTTCAGCCCGGCATCGTCCAGCGCCCGCCGGGCCGCCTGCACGCCCATGTCCGAGGTTTGTTCGCCGTCGCCCGCGATCCGCCGCTCGCGGATTCCGCTGCGGCTGCGAATCCACTCATCGGAAGTCTCGACCATGTGGGCCAGGTCATTGTTGGTCAGGACACGCTCGGGGGCGTAGGAGCCGGTGCCGAGGATTGCGATGGTGGACATTCGGGTGCTGGGGCGAGGAACGGAAATCAGCCGGACAGCGGGGCGTTCAGCTGTAGGCTGGCTGCGCGAGCAGCTCGTTGGCGCGGGCAATGTCCGCTTCGATATGCTGGTTCAGATGCCCCTTGATCATTTCGTTGGCGGCATAGATCGCGCTTTGGATGGCGCGCCGGTTCGATGAACCGTGGGCCTTCAGGATGTGGCCGTTCAACCCCAGCAGCGGGGCGCCGCCATACTTGTCGGGATTGATCCGCTGCTTGAGCGCGTTGAAGGCGCCCTGCGAAAGCAACGCGCCGGTGGCGCGGAGCGGGTTGGCCTTCAGTTCCTCCCGCAGCATCGAGGAAAAGAACTTCACCAGCGACTCCCAGCTCTTGAGCATGATGTTGCCGACAAAACCGTCGCAGACGACTACGTCGACGTGTTCGGCGAAGACCTGGAAGCCCTCGATGACCCCGGCGTAGTTGATCAGCGGGCCGACCCGCTTGAGCAACTCGTTGGCCTCGGTGCTGAGGGCGTTGCCCTTGCCTTCCTCGGTGCCGATCGTGATCAGGCCGACGCGCGGCAATTTCGTGCCCAGCATCACGCGGCAGTAATGGCTGCCGAGGATGGCATTGTGGACGAGGTGTTCGGGCTTGGCGTCGGGATTGGCGCCGGCGTCGATCAGGACAAAATGGCCGCCTTCCCGCGGGCAAATCGCACCGAGCGCCGGCCGGGCGATCCCTTCCATGGTCCGGAGCTTGAGCGTGCCACCGGCCATGAGTGCGCCCGTGTTGCCGCAACTGACAACCACGCTGGCCTCATGGTTTTTCACCAACTCGATTGCCCGCACCATCGAGGAGTCCTTCTTCCGCTTGAGTGCGTTCAGCGGCTTGTCCTCCATCGTGATGACCTCGGAGGCGTGCCGCAGCGAAAGCCGGGCGTCCTGCGGCAATCCCGCCGACTTCAGGAGCGGAATCAGGACATTCTGGTCGCCCACCAGCGTGACCGGCTTCAACGCCGGGCGCTCGGCAAAGGCCAGCTTGACCGCGGCGACGACCTCGGCGGGACCCAAGTCTCCGCCCATGGCGTCAACTGCGATGCGACCCGTTGAGCCGGACGTGGTAACCATCGCGGGGATGGCGTAAACTGCTGAGGCTTAAACCTCGACGTTCAGCACCTGGCGACCGCGATACATCCCGTTCTTGGGGTTGACGCGGTGAGGCCGAAACGCGCTGCCATCGGTCGGATCCTTGGCGAATTCGGGCGCCTTGAAGGCATTGGCGGCGCGGCGGTTGGCGCTGCGACGTTTGGACTGTTTGCGTTTCGGATTGGCCATGGGAGAGGTGCTGGTGATGCGCACCTACCGTCAATGGAGGCGGTGCGGAATGAATGAAGGGGTCGGATTAAGCGGCGGCATTTGGACGCGTCAAGCGCCATCCTTGCCCGCTCTTTTCAGAGGTAAAACACCGCCGCCAGGACGATCGCGACCACGATCCGGTACCAGGCAAACACGGCCAGCCCGTGGCGGGTCAGCCAGTGCACCAGAAATCGCACGCAGACTGCGGCCGTCACTGCCGCAACCACCGCGCCCAGCGTGACATTGGACCAGCCAAACACCTGGATCATCGCCGTGCCGCTCTTGAGTGCCTTGTAGATCGAGGCGGCACTGAGCGTCACAAAGCCGAGCAGGAAGCTGAACTCGGCCGCACGCCGGGGTTCCAGCCCCACGAAGTACCCCCCGACGATCGTGGTCATCGAACGGCTCATCCCCGGCCACATGGCCAGGCACTGCCAGAACCCGATCTTCAACGCCGCCAACGGCGTCAAATCGCTGATTGACTGTTCCACCGCGCCGGGCTTCACGGCTCGCTTCCGGCGCCAGCGCTCCACGTACAGCATCAGGCCTGCGCCAACCAGGAGTGCCAGGATCACTGTGGCCTCGGACATCAGATGCGCATCAATCCAGTCATCGGCCATCAGCCCAATCACGGCTGCGGGCAGGAAGGCGACCATGACGTGGATGAGGAGCTTCAGGCCGGCGGGGTCGCGACCGAACAGCCCCCTGAGCATCGCGATCAGCTGCGACCAGTAGAGGAACGCGACCGCGGCGATGGCTCCGAACTGCACGACGATCGTGAAGGTGTTGGCGGCCAGTTTCAGGGTGAGCGGGTGACCATCGGGATCCTCTTCGGAGGGTGGCCGGAACCACAGCGGATTCCCGTCCGGCCCGGCGAGCGGCGCGTTGGAATCCAGCCCCAGCAGCCGCGTGGCAATGATCAGGTGGCCCGTGGACGAAACCGGCAGGAACTCCGTGACGCCTTCAACCACGCCGAGGACGATCGCGTCGGTCGTGCTGAGTTCCGCGAGCGGCCCGGCAGGCTGAACCGCTGCCGGCGGTTGCTCCGGTCGCGGCTCTGCGGCGGCGAGAGGAGCCAGCAGCAGGATCAGGAGGGGGATTCTTGGCACGGCGGACGTTGGTTTCAGGTTTGGATCCGCGGCGCAACACGTGATTTTCGGATTGAAACACCGGCCGCAGGCCGTCGGCTTACCGCACCTGCGTGGAGTGCCTGCTCCGCGCGATTCGTCCACTTCATGCCCACGCTTGCCGAACTCACCGCCTCGCTCGATGCGGGCCAGGAACTCACCTTTGCAGAGGTGGAGGTAGCGGCGTCGGCGCTCGCCGCGATCGATGTCGATGCCACGGAAAAGGGTGCGTTTCTCACCGCGCTTTCCCGCCGCGGCGAGACGGCGGCCGAAATCGCGGCATTCGCGGCCGCGTTTCGCGATCGCGCCGTGAATCCCGGGATGCAGGCATGGGCCGGCCGCGCGATCGACATCGTCGGAACCGGCGGCGATCACGCCGGCGGTTTCAATATTTCCAGCATGGTCGTTCTCATCCTGGCCAGCGCCGGGGTGACGGTGATGAAGCACGGGAATCGCGGCATTACCTCGAAATGCGGAAGCGCCGACCTGCTGGCGGCGCTGGGCGTGGACCTCGAGGCCTCTCCGGCGAAGCTGCGCTCGGCGCTGGACGAGCTGGGTTTCGTCTTCTTCTTCGCCCCGGCCTACCATCCCGCCTTCAAGCACATCGCGCCCGTCCGGAAGGCACTGGCGGCCCGCGGGCAGCGGACGGTTTTCAACCTGCTGGGACCCTTGATCAATCCCGGGCGGCCTGCCCACGTGCTCCTCGGCACCTTCTCCGCCGGCTGGGTGCCGAAGCTGGCCGGGGCATTCGAGGCGCTCGGCGCGCAGGCGGGGCTCGCCGCGCATGGCGTGATCGACCGCGACCGCGGGATCGACGAAGTCACGACGGCGACGGCGAATGTCGTGCGCGGGTTTGGCCGGCTGCGCGATCTGAACGCCGAGTGGCAGGCGGCCGATTTCGGACTCGAGCGGTGCCCGTTCCAGCACCTGGCGGGTGGCGACGTGACGGAAAATCTCGCGATCGTCGATGCGCTTCTCGATGGGCGCGCTCCCTCCGGGCTGGTGGACTCGATCGTGCTCAATGCGGCGATCGCACTTTGGATTGTTGGCCGGGTGGGATCCGTCCGCGAAGGGCTGGGACCGGCGAGGGAACTCCTGCTCGGCGGCGCCGTGCGGGCCAGGATTGCGGCAACGCGCGAATATTATCGTTCATGAACCGGAAATTCTTTGGCACTGACGGCGTGCGTGGCGTTTATGGTGGGCCCGTCATGAACGAAGCGTTTGCGGCCCGGCTCGGGTTTGCGACGGTGAGCTGGCTGCGCGCGGCGGCTGCGGTGCCGGCTAGGACCGGAGGCCCGTCGACGGACGCACCCAACGGGCTGCGCGTGCTGATCGGCCGGGACACCCGCGCCTCCGGTGCCGCACTGGAGGCGGCCATTGCCCGGGGGCTCCGGGCCGCAGGCGCGGAGCCGGTGTCGCTCGGCATCCTGCCGACTCCCGCTGTGGCCCGGGCGGTGCGGATCGGCGGCGCCCGGCTCGGCGTGGTGATCACCGCCTCGCACAATCCGGCTGCCGACAACGGCATCAAACTCTTCGGACCCGGTGGCAGGAAGCTCACCGATGAGGACGAGGCCCGGATCGAAGGTCACCTGGGTGCGCCGCTGAACACACCCGATCAGCCACTCGCGGTCATGGGCAGCGCGATGGCTGACTACATCTCGGCCGCGCAGGCGCTGCTGCCGCCCGGCTCGCTGGCCGGCTGGCGCGTCGTCATTGACACGGCGCATGGGGCGACCTGTGCGACGAGTCCCGTGGTTTTCCGGAGGCTCGGCGCCGAGGTGATTGGACTGGGCGATGAGCCCGATGGCAGCAACATCAACGCCGGCGTGGGCAGCGAGCATCCCGAAGTGCTGGCTGCGCGGGTTCGTGCCACCGGCGCGAGGCTGGGGGTGGCGCACGATGGCGATGGCGATCGCTGTGTGCTGTGCGACGAAACCGGCGCGGTGTTGGACGGGGACGAGTTGCTGACGATCCTGGCAACGCATGCGTTGGCGGAAGGCCGGCTGGAGAAAAAGACGCTGGTCGTGACGATGCAGAGCAATCTCGGGGTCGATGCCGCGGTCAACGCGGCCGGCGGCCGGGTGCTGCGCAGCAATGTCGGTGATCGTTACGTGATCGAGCGGATGCAGGCCGAGGGCGCGACGCTCGGGGGCGAGTCCTCTGGGCATATCATTTGTTCCGAGGTGTCGCCGACGGGCGACGGTCTGGTGGCGGCGATCAAGGTGGTCGAGGTGATGCTGGCCACGGGCCGGCCGCTGTCGGAGCTGCGACGGGTGATGCAAAAATTTCCGCAGCGGACCGCGGCGCTGCCGGTGATCGAGAAGAAGCCGCTGGAGATGCTGCCGTCGCTGACGTCGGCCATCCGCGGATTGGAGTCGGAGCTGGGTGGGAAGGGGAGGGTGATGGTGCGGTACTCGGGCACGGAGCCGAAGCTGCGGCTGTTGGTGGAGGGGCCGACGGAGGCGGTCGTTGACGAGGCTATAGCCCGGCTGGCCGCGGCGGTCCGGGCTGACCTGGCGGCGGGGTGAGCAGGTTTCAGGTCTCCAAACCTTCGCGGCCATTGGCGTGGATTCGCGGTTGCTCCGGGGTTTTCTGGCCACTGATGACACTGATCACACGGATGCCGCGCGCGTTCCTGATCCGTATTCTTCGGGTAATCCGTGGCTCCAAACCATGGCCGCAATAAACACAAGAATCAGTTGTCGCGCCACGAGCCCCGGGGCGGCTATAGCCGCTCGAGAGATGTGCGGACCGCCCCGGGCCCTCTTGTGTTTTTTGTGGCCAATGGCTCGGGCGGACATCGGAGCCGTGCGCCGACAAGAATCGCTTGCGGATTGTATAGGTCGCCGGGACCGGATGACACTGTGACCGTGGTCAACTCGGGCTGGCCTGGCTCGGCTTCGCGCGTAATCCGGGCTACCGCGCCGCGCCGCGCAAAAGTGGCGCCACCGCCTCGCTCTCCTCGATAGATTCGAGCAGCGCCGGCTCAATGCGCCGCTGCGAGGCCTGTTCGTAAGCATAGCCGAGCGAAAGCACAAACGCATCGGACCACTTCGGGCCGATAAAGCTCAATCCCACCGGCAGTCCGCGAATCTGGCCCATCGGGACCGTCAGGTGCGGATAGCCGGCGACGGCTGCGAGCCCTCCACCGCCACCGCCCGGGCTCTGGTCGCCGTGGACCGCATCAATCAGCCAGGCCGCGGAGCGCGTCGGTCCGACCAGTGCCACGACGCCATGCTCGCGCAGGAGCCGGTCGATTCCATCAGCCCCGGCCATCCGCAATGAGGTTTCGCGCGCCCGCAGGTAATCCGCGTCCAGCCCTGGCGTGGCCTGGGCCCGTTCGAATAGATCCTGGCCAAAGAGTCCCAACTCGGCGGCGGCATGCTCACGGTTGAAGACGATCAGGTCCGCGAGCGTGCGCGCAGTGACCGTGGAAGGCGTGCTGGCGAGGTAGAGATTGAGGTCATGCTTCAACTCGGCGAGCAGCACGGCAAATTCGTTGCGGCTCATCTCCTGGCGCCCCTCGAAGGTGGAAATCTCAACGAGTTCGGCGCCCTGCGCACGCAGCGCGGCCAGGGCCTCGGCGAACACCTCGTCCGTGCCGAAACCGGAAGCGAATCGCATCACGCCAAGCCTCACGCCGCGCAGTGCGCCGGTCGACAAGCGGGCCGTGTAATCCTCGCGTCGGGCATCGGCCTCCGCGGTGGCGGGGTCGGCGGGATCGGTTCCGGCGATGGCATTCAGCACGCGGGCCGCATCGCGCACCGTCAGCGTCATCGGCCCCGGCGTGTCCTGGCTGTGGCTGATTGGGACCACATGCGTGCGGCTGACGAGCCCGACCGTAGGCTTGAACCCGACGATGCCGTTGATCGAGGCCGGGCAGGTGATCGAGCCATTGGTTTCAGTGCCGAGCGCGGCTGGCACCATTCCTGCGGCCACGGCGACCGCGCTGCCGGAACTCGAACCGCAGGGATTGCGATTCAGCGCATGCGGATTCCGGGTCTGGCCGCCCACGGCGCTCCAGCCCGAAATCGAGTCGCGCGAGCGCATGTTGGCCCATTCGGAAAGGTTCGTCTTGCCGAGGATGACGGCGCCGGCGGCCCGCAGCCGGGCGACAACCGGAGCATTGCGATGGGTGACATTTCGGAGGAGGGCAAGGCTTCCGGCAGTGGTGGGCAACGGGCCGTCGGTTTCGATGTTGTCCTTGATCAGGATCGGCATGCCGAACAGCGGGGGAAGGTTTTCCCGGAGCCGATCCAGCGTGCGGGCCTGATCGAGCGCGGTCGGGTCGACGGCGATCACGGCATTGAGCCGGGGATTGAGTTCGGCGATCCGGGCGAGGGCCGCGCGCGTTCGCGATTCGGCACTGCTTTCGGTGGTAGTGGCCGCGGCAGCGTTCAGCGGATCGAGATCCGCCGCCGGCATCGGCGAAACACCGACGAAACCCAGCACGCAGCCGGCAAGCAGGAGGGGGCGCATGGAAGCCGACGGTGGCCAAAGTGACGCCGATCGTCCAGCCTGGGTGGAATGGCTCGGGCTTTCAGCCCTGAGTGCAATTTGACCAAGTTCCTGGGCCGTTGGCCCAGGCTGGAATGATGCCGCACCGTTGGCGCTCGTGGAAGCGGGGTCCCACGGTGGTGGAAGCGGCGTCCCGCCGCTTGCCAGGGGATACCCGGCAAGTTGCCGCTTCCACGGGTTTCTCCGCCCTTGCGCCGCGCCGGAGGCATGATACCTGTCCGCGACGTGCCAGATCCCCAGCCATCCCCACGTGCCATGGAGCAGGCTTCCGCTCCGCCCCAGCCGATCGCGCATCAGCCAACCACGGGCGGGAACCCGGGCCAGTGGGATGCGATCCTGCGGGTCTCCCGGGATGCGATCATTGGCAAGGATTTGAAGGGGAGGATCACCGGCTGGAACCGAGGCGCGGAGGAAATGTTCGGCTACCCGGCGGCGGAGGCACTGGGACAGCCCGGCCGGATCCTGATTCCGCCGGAAAGGCAGGGGGAGGAGGAGCAGTACCTGTCGCGGGCGGCGCGCGGCGAGCACATCGAGCATTTCGAGACGGTGCGGCGCCGGAAGGATGGCACGCTGCTGGACGTATCCGTGACCATGACACCCATCTACGATCCCGAGGGGAAGGTGGTGGGAGTCTCGAAGATTGCGCGGGACCTCTCCGCCCAGCGCTATTCCGAGCAGCAATTTCACGCCACCCTGAGCGAACTGCGCGACATCAAGGCGGCGCTGGACGAGCATTCGATTGTCGCGATCACGGACGGCGCGGGGCGGATCACTTACGTTAACGACAAGTTCTGCGCCATTTCCCAGTATGCCCGGGAGGAATTGCTCGGAAAGGATCATCGGATCATCAATTCCGGCCACCATCCCAAGGAATTCTTCCGGGAGTTGTGGGCGACGATTCGCGGCGGGAGGGTATGGCACGGGCAGATCCGGAACCGCGCGAAGGATGGGTCCTACTACTGGGTGGAGACGACGATATATCCGCGGCTGAGCGAGGCGGGCGTCCCGGTGCAGTTCGTGGCGATCCGGACGGACATCACCAAGCGGAAGGCGGACGAGGAGAACCTGAAGCAGTTCGCGCGCGAACTGGAGGAGAAGAACAAGGAGCTGGAGACGATTGTTTATTCGGTATCACATGACCTGCGATCGCCGCTGGTGAACGTCGAGGGATTCAGCAAGCAGCTGGCCCGGGCGTGCGACAAGATCCAGGCGGCGGCGCGGGGAACGGCGGACGGCCGCGTGGCGGTGGCGGAGTTGAAACAACCGCTCGAGACCACCATCCCGCAGGCACTGCGGTTCATCCATGCGGGCGTCAACAAGATGGAGATGCTGCTGTCCGGACTGTTGCGGTATTCGCGACTGGGCCGGATCGCGCTGAACCTGCGGCCGCTGGACATGAATGCGCTGCTTGCGGAAATCGTGGCGGCGATGAAGTTCCAGATCCAGGAGGCGCATGCCGACGTCCAGGTGGCGGCGCTGCCGGGTTGCATCGGCGACAGCGCCCAGACGAACCAGGTGTTTGCGAACCTTTTGGACAACGCGCTGAAATACCGCTCACCCGAACGCCCGCTGCGGGTACACATCTCCGGACGGGTGGAGCACGGCGACGCCATATTCGCAGTGGCCGACAATGGCATCGGGATGGCGCGGCATCATCAGGCCAAGGCATTCGAGATTTTTCACCGGCTGAACCCCGACAGCACTGCCGGCGAAGGACTTGGGCTGACCATCGCCCAGCGGGTGCTGGAGCGCCAGAAGGGGAGGATCTGGGTCGAGAGCGCCGAAGGCGTGGGCTCGACCTTTTTTGTTTCCCTGCCGGCGTGGGTTTCGCAGGCTGGATCGTCCCCATGAAGAAGCAGGCGCCCATCATCCTGATTGTCGATGACGACGAAGGCCACGCCATCCTCGTCCGGGAAAATCTCGAATCGGCGGGTTTGAACAACCGGATCCAGCATTTCCGCGACGGGCAGGCGGTGCTCGACTTTTTCTTCGAGCGAGACGGATCCCGGCTTCGGCATCCGGGCGAGGTGTACCTGATCCTGCTGGATATCCGGATGCCGAAAGTCGATGGCATCGAAGTGTTGCGCCGGCTGAAGGCGGATTCGGAACTGCGCAAGATCCCGGTCATCATGCTCACGACGACCGACGACCAGCGGGAGGTGGAACGCTGCCACCAGCTCGGGTGCAGCGTGTATGTGCAGAAGCCGGTGGACTACGAAAAGTTTGCCGAGGCGATCCGTCGCCTCGGGATGTTCGTCACCCTCCTGCTGCTGCCCGCCATGTCCGAGTCCCGTTCCTGATGCGGGCTGCGAAGCCGGCGAAGATTCTCATCGTCGACGACGATGAGGGATTGCTGCTCCTGATGGCGGAGGCCCTGGAGACGGAGGGTTACGAGGTGGCCACGGCGTCGTCCGGGGCGGCGGCGCTTGGCTGGCTGCAGCGGAACACGCCGGACCTGATGCTGCTCGACCTGAAGATGCAGGAGGTCGGCGGCAGTGCGCTCGTCCAGCGGCTGAAGGAGGAGCACGCGCCGGTGCCGTTCCTGGTCGTGACCGGGCAGGGTGACGAGAAGGTCGCCATCCAGGTGATGAAGCAGGGGGCGCTGGACTATGTGATGAAGGACACCGGGCTCCTGGATCTGCTGCCCGGCGTCGTGCGGCGGGCGATCGAGGCGATCGAGCGGGAACGGGCGCTGGCGATCACCCAGCAGAGCCTGCGGGAGAGCGAGGCGCGATTCGCCGCCGCCGTCCGGGCCACCAACGATGGCGTCTGGGAATGGGAAGTCCCCACGCAACGAGTCTATTTCTCCGCGCGATGGAAGGCGATTCTCGGCTTCCAGCCGGACGAGATTGCCGACCGCGTCGAGGAGTGGCGCGAACGGGTGCACCCGGAGGATGCCGCGCGGCTCGAGAATGCCTTCCAGTCGTTCTTTTCCGGCAAGGACACGGTTTTCAGCATCGAATACCGGCTGCGCCACAAGGACGGTTCGTATCGCTGGATCCTTTCCCGCGCGCTGCTCGTCCGCGATGCCGCCGGCGCGCCACAGCGGATGACGGGCGCGAATTCCGACATCACGGAGCGCAAGCAGCTCGAAAAGGAGATCCTGAGCATCAGTGATCGCGAGCAGCGGCGGATCGGCCAGGATTTGCACGACGGGCTGGGACAGCAGTTGACCGCAATCGAATTCATGTGCCAGTCGCTGAAGGCCGACCTCGTGCAATCGAATCCCGAACTGCTCGACCAGGTCTCGTTGATGGGCCGGTTCCTGCGCGAGGCGGTGACGCAGACCCGGGCGCTGGCGCACGGTCTGACCGCCTTCATGCTGGATGCTGCCGGGCTCCAGGCGGCGCTGGCGGAGCTGGCGGAGCGCACCTCGAGCATCGGTCGCGTGCAGTGTCGATTCGTGGGGACCGAAGGACTCGTGCTGCAGGAAAACGAGACGGCCGGCCACTTCTATCGGATTGCGCAGGAGGCGGTCAGCAACGCGCTCAAGCACGCGGAGGCGACGCAGATTAGCATCAGCCTCACCCGCGGCGGGGGTGTGGTCACGCTGCGGGTCGCGGACGACGGGAAGGGGCTGCCCGCGGGAGGAAAGCAGCCGCGCACCTCGGGGATTGGGCTCCAGGTGATGCGTCACCGCGCGAACAGCATTGGCGCGGAGTTGACGGTGGAGTCAAAACGCGGCAAGGGCGTGGCTGTCATCTGCACGTTGCGGCGGAACCCATGAAACCGAAGCCCCAAGTCCCTGTTGCCCGCAGCGCCGTGCCGGCGACCCAGCCCGTCCCGCCGGCGACGGCGGCGCGCAAGCGGATCCTGATCGTGGACGATCATCCGTTCATGCGCGCCGGGCTGGCCCAGCTGATCGACAAGCAGCCGGACATCCAGGTCTGTGGCGAGGCGGGGGACCCCGGCGAGGCATTGCGGATTCTGGCGAAAGTCCCCACCGACCTGATCCTGACCGACATCACGATGCCCGGGCGGAGCGGAATTGAGTTCATCAAGGATGTGCAGGCGATTCACGCCGGGCTGCCAATGCTGGTCGTGTCGATGCACGACGAGGCCATTTATGCCGAACGCGTGCTGCGGGCCGGGGCCCGCGGGTACATCATGAAGGAGGCCGGCGGGGAAAATCTGCTGGCGGCCATCCGGCAGGTCCTCAGCGGCCAGGCCTATGTCAGCCCCAGCGTGTCGGCCCGGATCCTGGACAGCATGTCGGGGCGGAAGCCGCGCGGTTCGAGTTCACCCATCGAGAAGCTGAGCGATCGGGAATTTGAAATCTTCCAGCTGGTCGGCAACGGGAAGAGCACGCGCGACATCGCGCAGCAGCTCGGGCTGAGCCCGAAGACGGTCGACGTGCACCGGGCGAACATCAAGGAGAAGCTCGGGCTGAAGGATGCGACCGCCCTGGTTCGGCATGCGGTGAGGTGGGTGGAGACGCAGGGATCGGAACCGGCGTCCGACTGAGGACACGGGGATTCGTTCCCTGCGCAATCTCGTTCCGAAGAATCTCAGGGCTGAAGGCCCGATTAATTGATTCGGACCTCGGTGCCGATGGATCGGGCTTTCAGCCCTCCACGACGTCCAACGACATTCCTGGGCCGCTGGCCCAGGCTGCGATGAGGTCGCGCCGTTGGCGCTTCGGGGCGTGATCGTCGCTAGCCAGCGCCGTACTTCAATCATCGCCACGCGGCGGGGGCGCTGCATCCCCCATGAGGTGGGCCGGCAATCCGAATTGTGGTGGCCGGGGATGCCGCATTCCCCATCAATGGCGGTTCAACGAACCGCTCAAGGAAAACTCGCCTCGACCGCCGCAGGTCGCACCATCGGCGGGAATGAAGCTCATGGGCAATTTTCGAATGAGGCAGTCGAAGGAAGCAACCGCGGCCGGCATCCCAGCCTGGCTCGCGCTCGCGCTGCTGGCACCGGTCTGGCTGGGGGGCTTATCCGCGTCCGCGGCGCCGGGCCCGGCGGCGACGACGCGGCCAAACATCGTCCTGATCGTCTCCGACGATCACGGCACGGATGCGCTGGGCTGTTACGGCAACCGGGTGATCAGGACGCCGAACCTGGATCGGCTGGCGGCGGAGGGCACGCGATTCACCCACGCGTTCTGCACGACGGCAAGTTGCAGCCCGTCGCGTTCGGTCATCCTGACCGGGCAGCAGAACCATCGGAATGGCATGTACGGGCTGCAGCACGACGTGCATCATTTCCAGTCGTTCGCCGGCACGAAGAGCCTGCCGATGTACCTGGCGGACGCCGGGTACCGGACGGCGCGGGTGGGGAAGTTCCACGTGGGCCCGGAGTCGGCCTATGCGTTCCAGACCATCCTTTCGGGCGGGGCCGCGAACGATCCCGCGAGCCTCGGCCGGAGTCCCGTCGAGATGGCGGAGCGCACGCGCGATTTCCTGAGCGCCCGGGATTCGCGGCCCTTCTTCCTCTATTACGCGACCGACGACCCGCACCGCGCGAACGCCGTGCTGCCCAATGGCCGGCCGACGTTCGAGACCTACCCGAAGCCAAACTCGTTCGGCAACCGGCCGGCGGGGTATCCTGAAATCACCCCCGTGGTCTACCGGCTGGACGAGGTGCAGGTTCCAGAATACCTGCCCGACACGCCGGAAACCCGCGCCGAACTCGCGGAGTATTATCAATCGGTTTCGCGGCTCGACCAGGGAGTGGGCCGGCTGCTGCAGATTCTCGATGAGACGAAGTTGGCGGAAAAGACCCTGGTGGTTTACATCTCGGACAACGGCGCGGCCTTTCCGGGCGCCAAGACAACGCTCTACGAACCCGGGATGCGACTGCCCTGCATTGTCCGCGCTCCCGGGCATCGCCGGCCGGGCTCAGTGCAGTCGGCCATGGTGACCTGGGCGGATCTGACACCCACGCTGCTCGATGCGGCCGGGGCGCTGCCGGCGGACGGGCCGTTTGACGGGCGCTCGTTCCGCGCCGGGCTGGAAGGGGCGCCGCTCGAGGGCTGGGACGAGATCTACGCCTCGCACACGCTCCACGAGGTGACGATGTACTACCCGATGCGCGTCGTGCGTGGGCGGCAGTTCAAGCTGATCCACAACCTGGCCGCCGGGCTCACGTATCCATTTGCACGCGACCTGATCCAGTCGCCCACCTGGATCAGCGTGCAGCGGGCGGGCCGGGAGGTGTATGGCCACCGGCGGGTCGAGGCGTTTCTGCACCGGCCGGAATTCGAACTCTACGATCTCGCGGCTGATCCGCACGAGGTGCGGAACCTCGCGGACGATCCGGCGCACGCCGGGATCAAGCGCGAGCTGATCGCGAAGCTGAAAGCCTTCCAGGTCGCGACGCGCGATCCCTGGGTGCACAAATGGGAATATGAATGAGCGGAGTGCGGCGACCGGCGGATTTTGAACTCGTTCGCCCGCCCGCCGGCCGCTTACCTGCGGGCCCTGCCGAATGAAAACCTCGTCCGCCCGGATCCGGTTTGATCGTCACGAGCTTGCCGGCTGTTGCGGAGATCTCGGGACCGATTTGCCGTTGATCGCGGCGATGATTGTCGCGGCGCGGCTCGATGCCGCCAGCGTGCTGATCGTGTTTGGTGCGCTGCAAATCGCCACCGGGCTCGCTTACCGGATGCCGATGCCCGTGCAGCCGCTCAAGGCAATGGCGGCACTCGTCATCGCCCAGCAGGCCGATGCGGCCACGCTCTTCGGCGGCGGCCTGGCGATTGGGGCGCTCGTGCTGGTGCTGGCGCTGACCGGCCTGCTCGGCTGGCTGGCGCGGGTGATTCCCCACGCAGTGGTGCGAGGCGTGCAGTTTGGGCTCGGCCTGCAACTCGCGCTCCTGGCGGGGAGGAACTTCATCGCCGCGGAGGGGCTGGCCGGATACGTGCTCGCCGCGGCTGCTTTTGCCATCGTGCTTGGCTTCTGGGGGCACCGGCGCTGGCCCGCGGGGCTGCTGGTCATCGGGCTCGGCCTGCTTTACGCGGCGGTCTTCGATCTCGACGCCGGCGGGCTGGTCAGCGGCGCAGGGTGGCGTCTTCCGGAACCGCGGGTTCCGCAGTGGGCGGAGGTCTGGGCGGGTCTGCTGCTGCTCGCCCTGCCGCAACTGCCCTTGTCGCTCGGCAATTCGCTGCTGGCGACCGAACGGCTGGCCGCGGACTATTTTCCCGAGCGCGCACCGGGAGTGCGCAAGCTCGGGCTGACGTATGCGGTGATGAACCTCGTCGCGCCATTCTTCGGCGGCGTGCCCGTGTGCCATGGCAGTGGTGGCATGGCGGGCCACTATGCGTTCGGCGCGCGAACCGGGGGATCCGTCGTGATCTACGGTGCGTGTTTTCTCGGCGTGGGACTGTTTCTCAGCGGGAGCTTCGACCGGGTCGTGCAGCTCTTCCCGAAGGCGGTGCTCGGCGTGCTGCTGTTCTTCGAAGGTCTCGCGCTGCTGCGCCGCGTGCGCGATGCGGGGCTGGAGCGCAGCGAATGGATGATTGTTTTTGTCACCGGCTTGTGTGCCGTCGCCCTGCCGTACGGCTACCTGGTCGGGATGGCGATTGGCTGGGTGCTGCAGGCATGGATCCGGCATCATCCCGGTCTGCGCGACGCGTAGGCTAAGCGGGTCGTTGACTATTTCGGCGCAACGGATTCGCTGCGGTCAGTTCTTTCGTCAGTCGATTGCAGCCTAAGCGTCCGCCGCTTCCTGGGAGCTGCCATTGCGCCCCATGCAATCATCACCAGAATTGCCACGACAGCGAGAGGTTCAGCGTGTTGTAGGTCGCACCTTCGATTCGTGGAATTCCGACCAGATCGATTGAAAGCCGGCGCATGATGGGAACCGTGAGGACCGCCGCGCCGAGCGGCACGGGCCCGCCGTCATTGAATTCATAATGGTGCGTCACCCCGGCGATGCCGCCGAGACGGAGCGCCCCAGCCGGCAATTGGGCGATGGGAAACTGATAACCGCCATAGCCGTAGCCCGCCCAGCGGCCGACACTGTTCCGGAAGACGCCTGCACCGGCGAGCCAGTTCGCCTGGCGCCGGATCAGCCCGAGCCCGGGCGTGGTGTTGTGCAGTTCTGTTTCGGTCGTATGCTCGTGAAAACTGTAGGTCTGGACGTTCAGATGCCACGAGGGGGCGGCGGCGGCCGTGGCCGCCAGGGCGATCGAGCCAAGGGTGAAGGCGGCGCGGAACAACATCGAGTTCCGGCCACGGTCAGCGAATCCGGCGCGAGGTTCCTCAGCGTGAGGGTGCCGGCGGGGGAGCGACGGGGAAGAACGGAGCCAGCCAGTCGATGAAGGGGGTCAGGATTGCCGGTTCCGTCCGGGTCGCCGTCCAGTGCATGAGGAGGATGCCGACGACCAGCAGGCAGATGACTGCGACGAGTGCGGGGCTGATGCTGCGCAGGAACCGGTAGCAGCTCAATGTCATCATCAGCACGAAGAAGGCGCAGACGATCGTGATGAAGTGGTGTTCACCGAAGAGCTGCTGGACAGTCCTCCACAACGGTTCAATTGCCTTCCAGACTGGACTGAGATCGACGTTCATCAGGCGCAACTGAGCATGTGAACCGTTGCCGGGTTGGGGTCAAAGCTAACCCATGGGGTGTCTCCTACATTCGTATCGGCTGCAATTTGCAATAGTGGGAGTTGGTCTTGGGAGCTGGAAGACGTTTCAGAACGGATCGCCGCTGCGGACGCCGTGGCCACTTGGCCACCGGTGTCCAGCGCCGTGGAATCAAACCTGGATTCGTAGGGGCGCAGTCTTGCCTGCGCCTTCGCGACAATTCAGATGCGCAGCCGGTCGCAGTCCTGCCCGTACGCCAACTCAGGGTCCCACGGCCATTTCGGCCGGCAGCGTTCCAGCCATCACCCGCACCATGGCATCCGGTTTCAGGAATTTCCTGATGGCTTCATTCACCTGCGCGAGCGTCAGCGCCTCGATTTTCTGTGGATAGTCGTCGATCCATTCGGGACCGTATCCGCGCTGCAGGGCATTCAGCAGGGCATTGGCCAGTCCCCCGGTCGTGGACAGCGCCACCTTGTAGGTGCCGGTCAGCGTGACTTTGAAATTGGCGAGTTCCTCCGCGCTCAACCCCTCGTCGTGGAAGCGCTGGAGCTCGCGCTGGACCGAGGCGACTCCCTGGGGAAGCAATTCCGGTGAGAACGTGCCCTCGATATACCAGGCGCCGTCCGTGTACGTGTCGGCACTGAGTGTGGCGCCGATGCCATAGGTGAGTCCCTCGCGGTTGCGGATGATGTCGAGGAGCCGGGCGGAGAAGAAGCCGCTCCCGAGCACGGCGGTTCCGAAGTTCAAGGCCTGGTACTCAGGGTCGGCGTAGCGGAGTCCGGAGGGCTGTCCCACGACATAGGACACGCTGGTCTTCCCTGGCATCATCACGCGTTCCAGTCGGGCGATGGCAGCTCCGGCAGCCTTGGGCGCCGGCGGAATCGGACGTCCGCCCCGCCAGCCGGTGAATGCCTCCCGCACCGCGTTGTCGATGGCGGCGTCGTCGAGATCACCGACGGCCACGAGCCGGGCTGCGGCCGGTCCATAATTGGCTGCGTGGAACGCCTTCACTTCGTCGAGAGTCGCGCGCTGGATGTCCGCCAGGTATTGGTCATCCGCCGGTGGCCGGTTGGGGTGACCATCGGGAAAGATGGCGCGCAGGAAGGCGGTCTCCGCCCGGTAGCCGGTATCCTCCATCTGGCGTTTGTGCCGGCCGATGAACTGCTGCTTGAGCTTGTCGAATTCGACGGGATCAAAACGCGGGGAGCGCAGCTGTTCGGCCAGCAGCGCCAGTACCAGCGGCAGATCCTGCCGGAGGCATTTCGCGGTGAAGTTCAGCGTGTGCGAGCCCGTGCCGAAATTCAGCGTGGCGCCCACCTGTTCCAGCACCTCGGCCAGCGCAAACTTGTCCCGTCCGGCGGTGCCCTTGTCCAGCATCCCGGCCGTGAGATCCGCGATCGCCGATTGACCCGGTGGATTGAATACATCGCCGGCGCCGACCACGCCGCGAATCGTGACGACATCCTCGATCGAGGTTTTCAACGTGAGCACGTCGACTCCCGCCACGGTGCGGCGTTGGACCTTCGGGGCCACAAGCGTTCCGCCACCTGCCGGCGCTGGCGGGCCAGAGGGCTGCCGCGGCAGGTTCGCGGCCAGCCGACTGGTCGATCGAGCGGACACCGGTTCCGCCGGATCGCGATAATAATGCGGGCCGCGGCTCGAACCCGGCGGCATCTGCCGCTGATCACTGCGGGCGAGGGCTCCGGTTCCGAAGCATTCGTCGCCACCACCGACCCTGGTGGGCTCCGCCGCCGGCTCCGGCTGCGGGATAAACCAGCCGGTGGTTCCCTGGTCCTCGACCAGGTATGCCTTGGCGACGCGCTGGACGTCGGCGGGCGTCACCGCCTTGATCTTGTCGAGCAGGGTCAGGTAAAGCGTCCAGTCGCCGACCGCAATGGCCTCGTTGATCTGGCCGGCGATGGCAAAGGAACCATCCCGGCCGTAGGCGATCCCGGCGAGGAGCTTGTTGATTGCGCGGCCGACTTCGGCCGGCGTCACGCCGGAGTCCTGAACCTGCGCGATTTCGGCGAGCAGCGTCTGTTCGGCCTTCTGGTGCGTTGTGCCGGGGGCGAGCATGGCGTTCACCGTGAAAAGCGTGTCGTCATGGAAGAAGCCCTTTCCGGCGTTCGCGCTGATGGCCAGGTTCGTGTCAATCATGGCGCGATAGAACCGGCTGGTCTTCCCGGTGCTGAGGACCGCTGCGAGGACGTCGAGCGGGGCGTGATCGGTGTGGCGGGCGTGCGGCACCTTGAACGCGACTTGGACGACGCCAACTTCGCCCGGCCGCCGGACGACGACGCGGCGCGGGCCGGTTTGTGGTGGCTCCTCGGTGTAGACCTGGGGGATCGGGTGGGGCGCTCGCGGAATCGCGCCGAAGTGCCGGCCGATGAGATCGAGGGCGACGTTCGGCTGGAAGTCGCCGATGACCGAGATGGTGGCGTTGTTCGGCCAGTAAAAGGTGTCGTAGAATTCGCGCAGCTTTTCGATCGAGACCTTCTCGATGTCGGAGCGCCAGCCAATGGTGGAGTGGTGGTACGGGTGGGCGATGAAGGCGGCGGCGGTGATTTCCTTGTCGAGCGATTCCAGGGGATCGTTCTCGCCGCGCTCGAATTCATTGCGAACGACGGTCATCTCGGGCTGCCGATCCTCCTCGCGCAGGAGAAGGTTGCGCATCCGATCCGCCTCGAGTTGGACGGCCAGTTCGAGGTGATTGCTGGAGAGGATCTCGTAATAGTTGGTGCGATCGAGCCAGGTGGTGGCGTTGTTGATGCCGCCGACCCGGTCCATGAGCGTGTCGAAGCCCTTGCCGATTCCGGCATGGAAATTCTTCGAACCCTTGAACATGAGGTGCTCGAGCAGGTGGGTGGCGCCGGTGGTGCCGGTCACCTCGTTGCGCGAACCCACCCGGTAGGTGACCATGAACGTGAGCACAGGTGCGGAATGGTCCTCGATCAGCAGCACGTTGAGGTCGTTCACCGGCAGCCGGTATTCGACGATGCCGCCGATGTTCCGGACGAACTCGAAGCCGTGGGAACCGGACGAGTCAGCCGACACGGCCGGTGCGCTGGTGGGGGCTGCGAACAGGGAGGGAAGGCAGAGCAGGAGGAGGGGGACCGGGGAGATTTTCACGGTGTTTGATTTTGGAGCGGAATCCTGCCGCGTGGCCTGGCATGCGCCAAGTTGTTTGCGGGGGTGCCTGGCATCCAATTCACCGAAAGTTGCCGGGAGGCAAGTTGGGCGTGCAGTTGGGAGGCGTCCGTGCCGAAAGAATCTCAGGGCTGAAGGCCCGGTTCATCGCTCCGAGCAGTCGGATGGATCGGGCTTTCAGCCTTGGATGACGTTCGACCATGTTTCTGGGCCGGCGGCAGCCGCCAGCCCAGGCTGGGATGTGGTCGCGCCGTTGGCGCTTCAAATGCCGCTGCGGGGGAGGAGAGGATTAATTCCCAGGCGGAGTTGTTGCCCCAGGGTCAGGCCGGCGCAGTGGGCTGGGGACGGTCGTCCCGCACGCCCTTGGTCAGCCATTTCTCCAGGAACGCGGCGATGATGCAGCCCAGCAGCGCATAGGCCCCGAGCAGCAGCCACATCGCTTCCGGCCGCTGCCAGTAATCGAGCTGGTGTGTGACCATTGCCTGTTGCAGCGGCATGGTCGTGCCGCCGACGGTGACGGTCTCCGGCGACCAGCGTTCAAGAAGGTGGCCGGAAAACGCGCTGACCAGGGTCTTCGCGACGAACCAGGGGATCAGCGACAAGCCGAGATAGGCGCCCTCCTGGCCCTTCGGGGCGATGGCGGCGGTGTATTCGTAAAGCTTGGGCGACCAGACAACCTCGCCGATGGTGACCAGGACCATGCAGAGGAGCGCCATCAAATAGTGGGCGTCACCGATGCTCAGGCCATAGGCGGTCCAGGGCACGGCGAGCGGGAAGAGGGCGACCGAGGAGATCATGGCGCCGTAGACCAGCATTTTGAATACGCTGAACTTGTTCGCGAGCGGGATGAACAGGATCAGCCCGAGGACTATGCCAATCGGATTGATCGCGTTGAGCGTGCCGATGGCGGCATCCGGCCCGATCGTGCGCAGCCAGTACTTTGGCATCAGGAGATAGAGATAGGCATAGACGGCGCGGACGCCGACGATCAGCAGGACGAGCACGAGCAGCCGCCGCAGGGCGGGCTCCCGCGCCATTTCACGCCAGACCTGCAGGCTGAGCGGATTCTTGCGCGCGACTTCCTTCTCCTGTGCCTGGGCATCGGGAGGCTCGTCGGGACTGACCAGCTGGGTTTCGTCCCGGATTGTCGCCTTCGTGACGACGAGGCAGAGCACGGCAGTGATGACGCCCAGCGTGAAGATGTGAACATTGGGCAAATCGAGCAGCTTGCGGACGATGTCGATCGAGAACCCTGCGGCGGCCGCACCGATGTTCATGAAGAGATACCAGAGATTGAAACCGGCGCTGCGGGAGCGGCGGGTCGTGAACCGATTGGTGGCGGCCTGGAAGATGGTCTGGAGTGCGGCCATGAACGGCGCCATCAGGAAGAACAGCACGGCTGCAATCAGCCCGCGGTGCGGCAGCCCGGGTGTAAGCCCGACCCAGACCATCGCGACCCGCAGCAGCAGATGCCCGCCGAGTGCCAGGTTCAGCGAGCGCCGGATGCCGAGCCAGTCGGTGGCCATCCCGGAAAAGAGCAGTAGCAGCGAGGTCGCGGACGTGAAGGCGGTGATGGTGTAGCCGGCCGAGCGGTCGCTCATCCCGAGATCCTCGGAAAGGAACACCGCGGCGATCGTCAGCAGGCTGAAGTAGGCCGTGCAGTCGAGGAAGTTGATGATCTGGATACCCCAGTATTCGGTGCGTGTCTCCCTGAGAACGCCGAAATCCTTGAAGTATCCGACGATGATTGCCGCCATGGATTTCCGGGGCAGCGCGGTGGTGGTCATGGAAGTTGGAGGATTCGAGCCGCAACGCGGCCGGCCGATGTTTCCCGAAATGACGGCGAATGCAATCCCGGCACCAGCATGTAGTGAATCAGCCGTCCGGAGGCGACGGAGGAAGCCATTTGCCCCGATTCGTCCGAGCCAGCGTCATGTGCCGATCGACACACAACGCTGGCTCGGCGGTTACTTAAGCTGGCCTGCTGGGAGCGCGGCAGACTCTGCAATGTTCGGCTCCGGTGCAGATCCCGATTGCGGCGGGACCCTGAGTTCGGATGTATGGCAAGCGGCCGCGCGCCATCGTGCTTGGTGCGTCGTGTCCTCCCGAAGACTATGCCCTCAATCCCCTGGCTGAAGGTGGTCCTGTTCACCGCAACCACGGCGTCCGCCGCCGTCGCGATCGAACCTGCGGAGATCGCGCGACGGTTGCAGGCGGTGCCCGTCACGCATCCGCGGCTGTTCCTGCCCGCGGGCGGCGAGGAGGCGTTGCGGTCGCGGATCATGGCCGACCCGGCGCTCGCGATGGCCCGCACCGCCCTGGTTCGCGAAGCGGACCGGGTGCTCGCAACAGTGCCGGTGGAGCGGGTGCTCGCCGGCCGCCGGCTGCTCGACAAGTCGCGCACCTGCCTCTCCCGCGTGCTGCACCTCGGGCTCGCGTGGCGGCTCACCACCGACCGCAAATACCTGGAACGCGCGCGCGCGGAGCTGACCGCCGTCGCCCAGTTCTCGGACTGGAACCCCCGGCACTTCCTCGATGTGGCGGAAATGACCACTGCCGTGGCGATTGGCTACGACTGGCTTTATCCCGAGTGGGACGATGCGATGCGGAACCTGCTGCGGACGGCGATCGTGGAGAAGGGCCTGAAGCCGAGCCTGGAGTTCGATGCCTGGACGCGAAAGACCAACAACTGGAATCAGGTCTGCAATGGCGGGATGACAGTCGGCGCACTGGCCGTCGCCGAGAGCGAGCCCGAACTGGCGGCGCGGATCATCGCCCGGGCGATCAACACCGTGCCGATTTCGATGGCCGAATATGAACCGGACGGCGCGTACCCCGAGGGCCCGGGATACTGGAACTACGGAACCACGTTCAACGTGATCATGATCACCGCACTGCAATCGGTGCTGGACACGGATTTCGGGCTGATCGAACGGCCGGGGTTCCTGGCATCGGCTGACTATTTCCTGCACGTGGCCGGCCCGTCGGGATATTACTTCAATTACTCCGACTGTGGACGCGCCGGGCAGAGCCTGGCCCCGGCGATGTTCTGGTTCGCGAGCCAGCGACGCGATCCGTACCTGCTCTGGCGGGTATTGCCCAAACTGCGCGAACTGGCGGGGGCGGAGGGGCGGACGAGCCCGGACCGTACCTTTCCGCTCATGCTCGTGTGGATGTCCTCAGCACCCGTGAAGCCCGTGAAGCCTTCCGCACTCTCATGGACCGGGCGGGGGCACACGCCGGTCGCGCTGCACCGGAGCGGATGGGATGCCGCGGCGAGTTTTGTCGGGATCAAGGGCGGCTCCCCCTCGGGCAATCACGCGCACATGGACGTTGGTACCTTCGTGATGGATGCGGATGGGGTGCGCTGGGCGGATGATCTGGGCAGCCAGAGCTACAATTCGCTCGAGTCGAAAGGCATCAACCTCTGGGACCGGGCGCAGGAGAGCGATCGCTGGAAGGTCTTCCGGCTAGGGACCTCGGCGCACAACGTCCTGATGGTGGATGGCCAGCAGCAGCGGGTCGACGGGATGGCCCCGATCGTATTGGCAAAGAAGGGACGCACCGTGATCGACACGTCGGCAGTTTATCGCGGGCAGCTGGCCGACGCGCGCCGGGGGGCCGGCCTGCAACCCGGCGGCAGCGTGCGGGTGCAGGACGAATTCACCGCGCCGGGGCATCCGATCAGCGTTCGCTGGGCGATGTTGACCTTTGCCGAGGTGAAGGTCGACGAACCCGGGCGGGCGACGCTCCGGCAGGGGGGGAAGCGGCTCAGCTTCCGGGTCCTCGAACCGTCGGACGCGCAGCTGAGGATCTATCCGACGGACCCGCCTCCCGCGGCGACGGATGCCAGCAACGAGGGCACGCGGCTGCTCGGTTTCGAGATCGCAGTCCCCGGCAGCCACGCGCAGCGGATCGTGGTGGAACTGGTGCCGCAGTCCGCCTCAGGAAGGCTGGAGCCGGTGGTGCCGCTCGCCGAATGGTGAGCCGCCGCCTGGTGGGTTGAGCTCCCTGCGCGGGATTGCGCCGCCACTTTTCCCGTTTCACATCGAACCCGGCCCGACGGCCGGGGGTGCGGTCGCGGGGCCGATCTGCGGGGTAATCTGATCCATGACCCGTCGGGCCCACACCGTGAACTCCTGTTTCTCCTCGGGGGAGAGCGCAGCCTTCCGATGCACCCAGGTGTAGCTCGGCAGCGGCATCTTGTCCCCCTCGATTTCCTCGATGCATTCGCTCAGCAGGTGGTGCTGCTGCTTCGGCGGATAACGGAGAAACTCGTCAAAGTTCAGTTCGCTCCTTCCCTCGTCGATGTGGGTCTGAATCCACCAGCCAACGGGCTGTACGAGTGAATACCAGGGATAGCTGCTATTGTTGCTGTGGCAGTCGTAGCACGAACGCTGCAAGACCACGGCGACAGATTCAGGCACGCCAAACGCGGCCGCAATGTGGTTGGGCGAGGGGATGTCCGACTGGTTGTGCGACGGGCGCAGCAACTGCAGCACGAGGAAGAAGGCGATGACGCCAAGAGTGATGTTCTTTTTCATGTGGGGGTGAAGTCACGGGGGAAGGAGTTCCCCCGGGATTGCGCGGCAGGATAGCGTGAACGTGATGACGCGAAGATTACGCCGGAGCGAAGAGGCGCGGGTTACTTGGGTCTCGCGTGGGGGCGGTGCAAACCTAGGCTGGAGGGTAATCCCGTCGTGCCGCCATCCGGCGGCGCCCGGCCACCCGCAGCGCACCAATTGTACCATCGATCATGAATGCATCGTCCCCCGCTTCCGCCTCCGTTCGCCGCCGTGATTTCCTGAAAGCATCCGCCTCCCTGCTGGGTGGTGCCGCGATTGCCACCCGCCTACCCGCGTCCGCTTCGGCGGCCGAGCGCAGCCGCTCGGTAGGGGCCAATGACCGGATTCGGATTGGAATCATTGGCTGTGGCAGCCGGGGACGCACGGCCCACATGGAGGGCATCTACAAACACGTGGCGGAAACCAATTTTGAAATCGTGGCGGTGTGCGATCCCTGGCGGCTCCACCGCGAGCAGGCCGCGGCGATGGCGAAGCAGTGGTTTGGGCGTGAGCCCCGGCAGTTCGTTTCCTACCGGGATCTGCTGGCGATGGACGGTATCGATGCGGTGATGATCTCGAGTCCGGATCACCTGCACACGACCCATCTCGAGGCGGCCGCCAATGCCGGAAAGCACATCTATGTCGAGAAGCCGCTGGCCACGGAGATGGATCGGCTCGTGCGTGCCGTGGATGCGGTGAAGCGGGCTGGCACCGTCGTCCAGGTCGGGACCCAGTTGCGCAGCGAACCGGAGATTGTCGGCATGCGCGAAGTGATGCGCAGCGGCGTGCTCGGGAAGATCTCGAAAATCGAGGAGCATCGGAACCGGACCAAGCCCTACTGGTACCAGTATCTTGGACGCGGGGTCAGGGAGGAGGATGTCGACTGGAAGGAATTCCTCGGCGACCGGCCGATGCGGCCGTTCAACCCCTCCCAGTACGAGGCCTGGTATGGTTATTGGGAGTTCTCGCAGGGTCCGGTGGCGCAATGGGGCGCACACTTCCTCGACACGGCTCACTTCATCATGGATGCGAGCTTCCCCGTTTCGTGCATGTGCACCGGAGCAGTCGTCACCTGGAAGGATGAACACCGGTTCACCGCGCCGGATTGCGTGTCGGCGACATGGCTTTACCCCGAGGGATACATGCTCTGCAGTTCGAACAATCTGGGGAACAGCATGGGCAGCCGGAAGCTGTTCTACGGCAGCAAGGGGACGCTGAACCTCGACGATGCCAGCTACAGCGCTGAGGGGGGAATCGAGCGCGACGGCAGCATTCGCGGCAAGGTCGCGGTTCCCAGCGTGGAGCGGCCGGATCACTACATGAACTGGCTGCAATGCATGCGCTCGGGTGAGACTCCCCAGGCCTCCATCGATGCGGGCTACCTGCATGCCGTGGCCGTGCTCATGGCCGTCGTCTCGCACGAGACGGGCAAGCAGACGTTCTACAACGCCGCGAGCCGGACCATCCGGACGGTAGTGTGACAAAAAAACCGCGGCCCGTGCCGCGGTTTGATTTTTGGATCGACGCGAAGCCGATGCCGGAGCCGGACAGCGCCGGTCAGGGCGTGCCGGTGGTGGCGGGGGACGCGACGGCCTTCTGCTCGTCCATCTCCTTCATCGCGGCCTTGCGCGAGAGCCGGACTTTGCCGGACCGCTCGTCGATGCCGACGCACTTGACCCAGATCATCTCGCCCATCTTGACGACATCCTCGGTCCGGCGGACGCGGAAGTCGGCCAGCTCGCTGATGTGGACGAGGCCTTCCTTGCCCGGGGTGCATTCGACGAAGCAGCCGAAGTCCTTGATGCCGGTGACGCGGCCGTGGTACAGCTTGCCCGTCTCGATCGGGGCGCCGCCGCCGCCGCCGCAGAGGGCGTCGATTTCCTGCACGGCGCGGTTCATCGCATCGGAGTTGTTCGAATAGATGAACACCTTGCCGGAATCGTCGTCGGCGATGTCGATCTGCGCGCCCGTCGTCTCGACGATGCGGCGGATGGTCTTGCCACCGGGTCCGATGAGCAGCCCGATCTTCTCGGGATCGATTTGGATCGTCTGGATCCGCGGGGCGTAGGTGCTGAGATCGGCGCGGGGCGCGGGGAGCGCGGCGAGCATCGTCTTGAGGATTTCGATCCGGGCGTCGCGGGCCTGCATCACCGCGGTCTTCGCGATGTCGAAGGGCAGCCCGTTGATCTTCAGATCGAGCTGGAACCCGGTGATGCCCTTCGTGGTGCCGGCGAGCTTGAAGTCCATGTCGCCGAAGTGATCCTCCTCGCCGAGAATGTCGGTGATCGTGACCCACTTCGTGATGGCGCCATCCGGGCCATTTTCCGTCATCAGCCCGCAGCTGATGCCGGCGACGGGGGCGATGATGGGAACGCCGGCGTCCATCAGCGCGAGGCAGCCGCCACAGATCGAGGCCATCGAGGTCGAGCCATTCGAGGCCATGATTTCGGATACAACCCGGATGGAGTAGGGGAAGACATCCTCGGGCGGCAGCACGGGGACGAGCGAGCGCTCGGCGAGGGCGCCGTGGCCAACCTCGCGGCGGCCGGGCCCGGTGAACCGGCCGGTCTCGCCGACCGAGAATGGCGGGAAGTTATAATGGAGGATGAAGCTCTTGCTCGTGGCGCCGCCGGTGAGCCCGTCCATGTCCTGGGCCTCCTTCGTGGGGCCGAGGGTGACGATGGCGATGTTCTGGGTGTCGCCCCGCTGGAAGGTGGCGCTGCCGTGAACGCGGGGCAGGACGCCGACCTCGGAGTGAAGCGCGCGCAGCGTCTTCGCGTCGCGGCCGTCGGCCCGGACGCCCTTCTCGAGGACGTTCTTGCGGTAGGCCTTGTACTGCAGGTCCTCGAACACGACGTTCAGGTCGACATCCGTGAACTTGCCTTCGCCGAGTTCGGCGGTGAGCGCGGCCTTGGCCTCGTCCTTGAGCAGTTTCACGGCATTGGAGCGCTCGGCCTTTTCCTTGCCGAAGATCGCTTCGATCAGCCGCTCGGTGGGCACGATCCGCTCGATGATGGCGCGGGCCTCGGGCGTGGCACCGACGAGCGCGAACGTCTTCTTCGGCTTGCCGGCGAGTTTCACGAGTTCCTCGATCGCGGTGATGATCGGCTGGATCGCGTTCTGGCCGAATTCGAGCGCCTTGATGAACTCCTCCTCGGGCAGCTGATCGGCGCTGCCTTCAATCATCAGCATGTTCTGCCGGCTGCCGACATAGATCAGATCGAGTGACGAGGCGAACATCTGCTCGATCGTCGGGTTGGCGACGAATTGGCCATCGATGAGCGCGACCCGGACGGCGGCGATGGGTCCGTTCCAGGGGATGTCGGAGATGGCCAGGGCGGCGCTGGCGCCATTCACCATGGAAATGTCGGATTCGTGGATCTGGTCCGCCGACATGAGCTGGCCGATGATCTGGACCTCGTTGAGGAAACCCTCAGGGAAGAGCGGGCGGCAGGGGCGGTCGCAGAGCCGGGAGATGAGAATCTCGCGTTCGGTCGGCCGGCCTTCGCGCTTGAAGTAACCGCCGGGGAACCGGCCGGCGGCGGAATACTTGTCGCGATAGTCGACCGTGAGGGGGAAGAAATCCTGGCCGGGCCGCATCGTGGTGGCGGCGCAGGCGGTGACGAAGACGTTGGTTTCGCCGACGCTGACATTGACCGCGCCTCCGGCGAGGCTGGCGTAGGTGCCGGTGGAGAAGGTGAGCCCGAGACCGGGCACCGTGACGTTATGTTTCTGTTTCATTTGCTTTCGATTCGGACGGATGCGTGACGACGGATAGGACAAGCCATCCCGCGGCACGCGGCGGGTAGGGGCTTGTTGGGCTCCGGCCAACGTACGGTCGCAGGGCTGTCAGCGCCGGCGGCGCGGAATGCGCCAGGCAAAGCAGCGGAGAAAAACCGCGTGTTGGTTCGGGAGCGGCGATGGCAGCGGGGGCTGCCACGCGCGGGTTGGGTATCGTGACCCGCTTTGTTCAACTCGGTCAGACCCGAGAGATTTCCGTTTGGCGCCCGGTTCCGGAGGGAGGGGGCTCCTGGGAACCAAACGGAAATGTCCCGGCCTGGGACGAGAGTCGTTCAAGACAACGGGCGACCCGCGGATCGGGTCGCCCGTATGTTCAAAGCGTTATTTGCGAAGATTCAGCTTTTGTAGCAGCTCGTTGTACTTTGGCAGGTTATGCCGTTTGAGGTAGTCGAGGAGCTTGCGGCGGCGGGAAGCCATCTGCAGAAGCCCGCGGCGCGAGTGGAAATCCTTCCGATGGGTGCGCAGGTGCTCGGTCAAATGATTGATCCGGGCGGTCAGCAGCGCGACTTGGACTTCGGACGAGCCGGTATCTTTGTCGTGAGTTCTGTATTCGTTGATGATTTCGGGTTTAACGACTGTGGTGGACATTGGTTTGGTGGATGATTTCACGACTGACGGGAGCCCGGGTGGACTCCGTGACGCCCGCCCCGCCCGACTGGAAATCGGGCCTGGCCGGCGTTACCGTTCCAACCCCGATACCGATCGGGGCCAGTCATGGCGGGACCCCGCAACCGACGGGATTCCACTAACGCAAGGTGGCAGATTCCGGAAACGCGGAGCACCGCGCAAGCGAATTTTTTGATGCCAAGAGGCCGCAAAAAAGCCGGCAGGGGAAGGGGAAGATCGATTGCGGGATTCGAAGCCAAACTGGGGTTCGAACGGGAATGGGCAGTCGAGCGTTCGATTCAATCCCAAAATGCAATATTTCTGCGACGTGTCGGTCCCAATAGGGGAATTGGAATCGAAGCGCTCCCGGACCGCAGAATGGAGGGCCGGAGGGCCAAAGGCCCGTTTCATCCCAGCCTGGGCCAACGTGAGGAGGTCTCACACGACGCGGTGGGGCGCCGGATCCCCCTCGATGCCGCAGGCCTCAGCGCCGGTTGCTCATCATGACGGGGTTCATAAGGGCCGCTATCCCGCCCGAAGGTTCAGCGACTTGACATTCCCGCAGCCGGGCAGCTTCCGCACCCGCTCCACGATCTCGGCGCGGTGATGAAAGAGCTCGCTGCGGACCACCGAATGGGCGGCCAGCACGATCAGCTGGTTCCGCTCGATCCGGGCCGGATGGGAATAGGAGGCGTTCGCCGCCCCCACGATTTCCGTCCATCGGTCGCGGATCGCCTGCTCGGGAGAGGTCCGGCCAATCTGGTTCTTCTGCAGCAACTCCTCAATCAGCTCCGCCAGCTCCCGCGTCGGCCGGCGGCGGGCGCGGGGCGGATCGTCATCGCCCACCTGGCGGAAGTCCGCGATCAGCCGCTCGGCGATCTTGCTGAAGCGGTGCGGTTCGGAAGCAGGCATGGCGGATCGCGGTGGTGCCAATCAACGCGGCCGGCGGCGTTTGGCGAGCCTCCAGCCGCGGTCGGTTTCAGGGCAGCGCCTGCAGGTTGGCGGCGGGCAGCTTGACGAGCAGGCCCTGCTGCAGGACATCGACGGAAATGATGACGCCCCGCGGGTTGGATGGGTTGTCGACGAAGCCCTCGACCCCATGCAGCGGGCCGCCGACGATTTTGACGCGCCGGCCCTTGGTGAGGAAGGGCATCACGCTCATCTCGAGCCCGGAGGCGACGATCCTGCGCACGTCCTCGAGCTGGCGGAGGAATCCCGGCACGTCCTCCACGACGATGGCCCGGGCGAGCAGGTCCTGCTGGTAGATGCGGGTCTTCTTCTCGACCGGCACCTGGGCAAAGACGTAGCCGGGGAACAGCGGCTTGGTGAAGCTCTTCGTCTGCTGGCCATAGCGGCGGATGCTGTCGATCAGCGGCAGGTAGTGCTCGAACTTCTCGGCTGCCATCAGGGCGGCGAATTTTTTTTCACACCGGGGCTTGGTGTGACAGACCAGCCAGTAGGAGTCGGCCATGCTCAAAGCTTCAGGAGAAAACGCACGGCGGCGTGATAGCCCTCGAGCCCGAGCCCGGTAATGACCGCGCGGCAGGCGGGAGCCGTCAGCGAGGTGTGCCGGAAATGTTCGCGCTGGTACAGGTTCGAGATGTGGACCTCCACTGTCGGCAGATGCGCGCCGAGCAGGGCGTCGCGCAGCGCGACGCTGGTATGGGTGAGCGCGCCGCCATTGAGCACGAGGCCGTCGAACTTCGCGTCCGCGAGGGCGGCCACCTTGTCGATCAGCGCGCCTTCGTGGTTGGATTGGAAGAATTCGAGCTGCGCCACGGCGCCGAATTCCGCCCGCAGGGCCTGCTCCAGGTCGGCCAGCGTTGCGCGGCCGTAGATTTCCGGCTCGCGGCGGCCCAGCCGGTCGAGGTTGGGCCCATTCAGGATGGCGATTTTCTTCATCGGGACGTCGGCCGCGACTGCACGCGAATTGCCGGCGGTTGCCAAGGAATCATTCGCGGCCCACCCCCGGCGTGCGGCCGGCGTCACAGCGGATTTTCGGTGGCGATGAACTCCCAGGGCAGCCGGAATTTTCGCGCCAATTCGGCCGCGAGCGCCTTCACCCCGTGGACCTCGGTCGCGTAATGGCCGCAAAGATAGAGGTTCAGCTTCTCCTCCTGCGCCCGGTTGAACCACTCCTCCCGGAGTTCCCCGGTGACCAGTGTATCCACTCCGGCTGACGCCAGTTCGGGCACCGCGCTGTTGCCCGAGCCGCTGCAGAAGGCGACTGAGCCCGGCTTCGCGGCGCCGCATTCGATCGCGACGACCCGTGGATAAAGCGCCTCGAGTTTCGTGCGCAGCGCAGCCCGGGTCATGCCCGTCCGGGCAATCCGGCCGATGGCCTCGCCGTCGCGGACCAGGAATGGCCGGGAGGGCTTGAGTCCGAGCTGCCGGGCGAGCAGCGCGTTGTTGCCGATCTCGGGATGCCCATCGAGTGGCAGGTGGCTGGAATACAGCGCACAATTGCCGCGGACGAGGGTGGCGACACGCTCGTAAACCGGGCCTGTCAGCGGGCGGGGCATGTCCCAGTACATCCCATGATGGACGATCAGGAAGTCGACACCGGCTGCGACCGCGCGGCGAAACGGCTCCGCGCCGGCGTCGACGGCGGCGCCAATCTTCGTCACCCGGCCATGGTTGGCCACCTGGAGGCCGTTGCAGGCACCGGGAGCGTCCTTGAAGGCGGCGCGGCGGGTGCGCGCGTCACAATAGCGGACGAGATCGTCGAGTTGGGCGGACATGATGAGGCTTTCGCTGGCTGGGTTCTGATTCGCAATGATGCAGATGGCCTCCCGCTAATCACGCGAATACGCGCGAAGCGCCGATGGAAAACGAAGCCGTTGAATCGATTTCAACCGGTGCCAAACCGGCAGCTGTGCGCACTGAAGCCGGCGCCGAAGGTGACCAGCCAGAAGTCGCCGGTGCCGTTGGGCGATTCGGCCTTCAGCGTCTCCTCCAGTGCGAAGAGGACGGACGGGCTGCTCATGTTGCCCTGGTCGCGGAGCACCCGGGCGCTGGCATCGAGCGAGTGCGGCGCGACCACGGGGGCGAGCGCCTCGAGCACGTCGCGGCCACCGGCGTGGCTGACGACGCGTGCGACCGGCCGCGGTCCGCGTTCGCGCCAAAGGCGGCCCACCGCCTCGGCGGCGAGTTCCGGCACGGTGCGGTGGAGAAGGTTCCGGAGCTTCCCGTCGCGCTGCTCGAACCGCAGCTTGTCGCGGTGTTCCGGGACGTGCGTGGTCTGAAAATCGAACGCCCGGAGCGGCAGCCCGTGGGGAGAACCGCGCCAGATGCTCGCAGCGGCGCCGTCACCGAACAGGCAGGCGCTGATGATCACGCCGGGATCGTCGTCGAGGTAGAAGGCGGCGGAGCACACCTCGACCGCGATGCACGCCACGCGCGCGTCCGGCTCGGCGGCGAGAATATGGCTGGCGGCGCGGAGCATGGGAATGGCGGCCCCGCAGCCGAGCCCGACGAGATCCTGCAGATGGGCGTTGGCCCGCAGGCCCAGCGATTCCGCCACGTAACTGCTTACGCCCGGGCAGAGGTAGCCGGTGCAGGTGCAGACGAGGAGCGCATCGAGTTCGGAGGCGCGCAGCCCGGCCTGCTCGAGCGCGCGGGTTAGCGCCCGGCCGGCGAGTCGGGGGGCCGCCTGGCGAAACGCGGCGTTCAGCTCGTCCGAGGTGAGATCAAAGACGCCGGCGATATTGGGCAGCGCGAAATGGCGCCGCTCGATGCCATGCTCCCCCCGGAGAATCGACTGCAGGATCAGCATCGATCGCTTCTTCAACCGGTCGCGGACGCCCGACTGCCGGGCAATGTCCCAGCATTCCGCCTGCGTGTAGCTGGCGTCGGGCACGGCGGTGGCGAGGGCGTGAAGGTACATTCCAGAGGACGGAGGACGGAGGACGGAGGACTGACGACAGACGACAGACGACGGACGGCGGATGACAGACGACTGTGGATGGGACGGAGGGCGGTGGGCGGAGGACAGAGGATTGAGGTCCGGCGGGGATTCAGTGCAGGGTCGCGTAAAGCGATTTGAACGGCAGCAGCCGCGCCCGGCCGAGCGCGGCGACGAAACGCTGCCGCGAGGGTCGCAGCAGGAACGGATGCAGTGCGCCGGCAGAAGCAAGCCGCAGCCGGAAATGCCGGTGCAGCGCGGTGTGGATCGCCTGCCGGGCATCGGCCCAGCCGATCCGGCCGTGGGCATAACCGAGCAGAGGGTCCAGTGCGACTTCCGCGCTTTGAAATGCCATGCTCATTCCGTTCCCGGTGAAGGGCGGGATCATCCCGCCGGCATCGCCGATCTCGAGCCGGTCGGTCGGCACGATCCGTTGGGAAAATTCCAGCGCGGCTACCGCGCTGAATGACTCCGGGCAGAGTTTGCCGGCCGCGATCCGCGTGGCGAGTGCATCCAACCCGGCCGCGCGCAGGTAACCCAGCAGCAGGGCGGGGCCCTGCCCGTCGGCGGCCCGCCGGCGGAACAATCCACACACATTGACCCGGCCATCCTCGATCCCGGCGAGCCCGACATAGGCATGGTCGCCCAGGTGCAGCTCGAGATCCTCTGCCAGCTCGAGAGCTTCAACATGGATCTTCAGCCCGAGCCATGGCGAACGGCCGCGCCGGCGACCGGTGGCAATGACACGGCCGGGGGCGTCGTCGGGTCGGGCCAGCCGGGTGCGGCAGCGGAGTTCGCCGCCGGCGGCGACAAAGGCGCGGGCGATTCGTGCATCGAGTGCATAGCGGCTCAGCCCGAGCGCGGGCTCGGGAATCTGCTGGATCTGGACGGGCTTTTCACCGGCGAACCATCCGACCGATCGGTGCCGCCGCGCATCGTCCAGGAAGGGAGCCAGCCCGAGCCGGGCAACGGTTCCGGATCCGAGCCCGGTGATGAATTCGCCACACACGCGGTGCCGGGGATATTCACCAGCCTCGATAATCGTGACCGGCACCGCCTCGCGGCGGAGCGCGAGACCGAGCGACAGACCGGCCAGCCCGCCGCCAATGATTTCAATGGGAGCCGCGCGCGTCATGGTGCGCGCACGGCGACCAGCCGGTAGATGCCCAGCCAGGTGATCTGGCGGCGGATCCGCCATCGGCTCGGCTCGAGTCCGAGCAGCCGCGGAAGTTCGTCATCGCGGAACCCGGCCGCAATGCTCACGTGCGCGTCATGCAGGCTGACATGACTTGCGCCGAACAGTGGCGCGACTCCGCGGAACAGCACCTGGGAGCCGCGGCGTCGAGCGGGCTCTGCGGCCACGATCACCCGCGCGGTCTTTGTCCATTGTGCACCAAGCGCGCCGAGTTCTTCGTCCGTGAACTGGTGCAGGATGAGATTGGCGAGAATCACGGGGTAATCGGCGTAACCGGGGAACCGCCTCAGGTCCGCGGTGTGCCACTGCCGATCAGCCGGCCAATCGGCGGGCCGATCCCAGAGGTCGAGCCCATCGGTGCGAATCCCGGATTTTTCCAGGAAAGCGACGAGTTCGCCGGTGCCGGCGCCAATTTCCAGGCAGATCTCGGAGGGTTCCAGCAGCCGGGGCAAAATTCGGGAAAACCAGCGGTAATTACCCACAATCGTGTTGATCAGCCGCAGGTCGCGCCGGTTATGCAACGCATCGGGATGATCGGGGGGAAGCGAGTCGAGGAGTTCCGGCTGCAGCGTGCGTTGCATCGAGGGGGTGGGCGTGCGTCAGTCGAAGGTTGCCCGGCCACCATCAGCTGTCCAGAGTCGCAGGCAGATTCAATGAGCCTGCCCACGCTGCCCACCAATTCCACGCCCGACAGTCCCGCCGTTCCACCCGTGCCCGTGCTGCCGGTCGACCTCATTGCGGAGGCGGCGGCCAATTTTCCGCACCGGCCGTCGTGGGACGAGTACTTCATGGCCACGGCAGTGCTGATGGCCTCGCGATCGAACTGCGAACGACTCCATGTCGGCTGCGTGATTGTCACGGGCGGCGAGCGGAAGAACCGGATTGTGGCCGCCGGCTACAACGGGTTTCTCCCTGGCACTCCCCACGTCTCGCGACTGCGGGACGGCCACGAGCAGGCGACGGTCCATGCGGAACAGAATGCGATTGCGGATGCGGCCCGGCGCGGAAGTTCCGTGGAGGGGTGCGTGGCCTACGTCACCCATTATCCCTGTATCAACTGCGCCAAGATCCTGGCGGCGGCGGGCATCGCGCAGATTCGTTATCGCGCTGACTACGCCAACGACCCGCTGGTGGCCCCGCTCCTGGCGGACGCCGGTGTCACGGTGCTGAAACTTTGACCATGAGGTCCGGTCCGTCCCACTGCCATGCGTGAGCGCCGCAAGATCACCCGGGATACGCTGGCGGGCTCCCTGCTGCTGGCGCACCCCTCGATGCGCGACCCGAATTTCCGGCGCAGCGTCATCCTGATGTCGGCGCACAATGCCGAGGGCGCGATGGGCGTCGTGCTCAACCGCCCGATGCACAAGCGGCTGGGCGAGTTGAGCGGCGACTTCGCGCTCGGGCCGCTGGCCGGCGTGCCGCTGTTTATTGGTGGGCCGGTTCAGAATGATCAGCTTGTCCTGGCGGCCTGGCAGACCCGGTCGGACGGCTTCCGGCTGCACTTCGGAATCGAGCCGGACAAGGCGCTGCAATTGCTGGCGGAGGAGGGAACCCATGTCCGCGGGTTCCTGGGCTATTCGGGCTGGTCGGCCGGGCAGCTGGAGAATGAGATGAAGGTGCGCACGTGGATCGTGGCGGATGTGCCGGAGGATTTGCTGACCCATCCGCAGGATGACACCTTGTGGCGGACGGTCCTGGGCCGGGAGGGTGCGGAATGGCGGCTGCTGGCCGGCGAGCCCGAGCACCCCGAGCAGAACTGAGTGTTGCCGCGGTATCGCAGGCATAGCGCCCGCGCGGAAACGCAGCGAACCCTCTTCCCCAAGGCGCGCGCCCGCGCGGAGCCTGGCAGCCCGTCAGCAAGGCCCGCCAGGTTGCCGAAAAAAAATGGCATTGATGCTGGCTGCGCTCGACTGCAAGTCCGACGGGCTGCCAAGGGGACAATTCAGTTGACAGGCCCCGCGGCCGCCTATGCTTTCACCACTTTTATGAAAGTTGTCTCCTCCATCAAATCGGCCAAGAAGCGTCACCCGGCCTGCCAGGTCGTGCGCCGCAAGGGCAAGATTTACGTGATCAACAAGGTCGAGCCGCGTTACAAGGCGCGTCAGGGCTGAACATTCCAAAATTTCCCGCCGTGAAAGCCGAAGGCCATCCCACTCTCAACAACGTCTGCTTCATCGATGTCGCGACCGGCAGGCGTTTCCTCACCAAGTCCACGCTGAAGTCGGCCCGCAAGGAGCAGATTGACGGCAAGGACTACTTCGTCGTGCTCCGCGACGTGACGATGGATTCGCATCCCGCCTACACCGGCGAAAAGCGGTTGGTCGACACTGCCGGACGGGTCGAGAAGTTCACGACGAAATTCAAGCGCGGCACGGCGCCGAAGAAGTAAGCGCCGTTCGAGTCGTCACCAGGTTGTTTTTGCCCTCCGGAGACGGGGGGCTTTTTTTGGGCTGGTTCCGTGAGCCGGCTGAACCTGCGCGCGACCCACGATCGGCCTGGCCAGCCCAAACTTTTTCCGTGTGTTTCCGCGGATCCCTGTCCCATCCTCGGCGTTTTCCCACTCGTCATGCGCATTCATCCCTTCCAAGGCCTGGTTCCCCCGCCGGCATACGCTCCCGAAGTCGCCTGCGTCCCATACGATGTCGTCAACACCGCGGAAGCGGCCGCACTGGCGGCGGACCGGCCGCACAGCCTGTTGCACGTGGATCGGGCGGAGATCGATCTGCCTGCGGGCACGGACCCGCACAGCGACGCGGTGTACGAGCGGGCGCGGGATAATTTCCACGGGCTGCAGCGGGCCGGCGTACTGGTGAGGGAGAGTGAGCCCTGTGTGTACATTTACCAGCAGCAGATGGGTTCGCATGTCCAGCGGGGGCTGGTGGCCGGTTGCCACGTGGAGGATTACGACGCGGGGTTGATCAAGAAGCACGAGCGAACCCGCAAGGACAAGGAGGACGATCGCACGCGACTGATCGACACGATTGGCGCGAACACCGGGCCGGTCTTTCTCACTTATCGCGATCATCCCCGGGTGAAGGCACTGGTCGACGCGAAGACTCGGGAGGTGCCGTTGCACGATTTCACCGCGCCGGATGGGATCCGGCATACGGTGTGGCGGATTCCGGGCGGACAGGAATGGCTCGATGCGTTCGCCGCGGTTCCTGCGGCCTATATCGCCGATGGCCACCACCGTGCCGCCAGCGCAGCGCGGGTCGCGCGGCTGCGACGGGAGCGTGCTGCGCGGCATACGGGCGTGGAGGACTACAACTGGTTCCTGTGCGTTCTTTTTCCGGCGAGTGAATTGAAAATTCTGCCCTACAACCGGATCGTGAGCGATCTGCACGGGCTTTCGCCGGCGAAATTCCTGGAACGAGTGAATTCGATTTTCCCGGTGGAGGCCGGAGCGTCACCCACGCCCGAAACCAGCGGCCGGGTGAGCATGTACCTCGGCGGGAAATGGCACGGGCTGCGGCTGGCGGTCGATCCCGCGGCGGATCCGGTTGCGCAGTTGGATGTGAGCGTGCTCCAGGACAAGTTGCTCGCACCCGTGCTTGGGATCGAGGATGTGCGGACGAGCAAGCGGATCGACTTCGTGGGCGGGATTCGGGGCACGGCGGAACTCGAGCGGCGGGTCGATGCGGAGGGCGGGGTGGCCTTCTCGATGTATCCGGTGAGCCTCGGGCAATTGATGGCGATCGCCGATGCCGGACAGATCATGCCGCCGAAGAGCACCTGGTTTGAGCCGAAGCTGCGATCGGGGCTGGCGATCCACACGTTCTAATCCGGATGCTGATGTATCCGGGTTAGTTCGAGCATTGCATGGGCGGCGGAGGGCCATTACCAACGCAATCATGGACGGGCTGAAATCTCCGGCGGCTGACGCGCGGGCAAGGCGATGAAGGCCTTTCCGGGTCCAGGCGGCGTGCTGATGCGCCGGCTCTTGCGCCTCCTGCGGTGGCGCGTCTGGATTCAGGAAAAGCTGCAGCCGACGGAATGGCAGATCACGCTGCTGTGGGCCGCGCTCGCCGGCTTTCTGGGCGCCCTTGCCTCGATTGTGTTCCTGACGTTGACGGAAAATGTCCACACGTGGTTTGGCACTTCCGGGCTCGGCGTGGTGGAATCGATGCAGCGACTACCCTGGTGGGGCTGCCTGCTGGTCCCGACGGCGGGTGGGGCGTGCGCCGGGCTCGTGCTGATTTTTGGCCAGAGGCTGACGCGCGCGCAGAGTTCGACGGACTACATGGAGGCGATTGTCATCGGCAACGGGCACGTGCCGGTGCGGGCGAGCCTGGTGAAATCGGCGGCGGCGCTTTTCTCCATCGGCTCCGGCGGTTCCATCGGCCGGGAGGGCCCGATGGTCCAGCTGGCGGCGGTGCTGGCCTCGGCGGTCGGCCGCTGGCGGAAGTTTTCCCCGCCGCAGCTGCGGCTGTTGGTCGCTTGCGGTGCCTCCGCGGGCATCGCGTCGGCGTACAATGCGCCGATTGCCGGGTCGTTCTTCGTGGCGGAGATCATTCTCGGCACGATCGCGATGGAGAGTCTCGGCCCGCTGGTCGTCTCCGCGGTGGTGGCGACGCTCACGATGCATGTGCTGACCTCTTCGCACGTGCTGTATCGCGTGCCGCCGTTCGAGGAGGTGTCGGTGGCGGAATTCGGTCCCTACATCCTGCTCGGTTTCCTGGCCGGCGGGCTGGCGCCGCTGTTTCTCCGCTCGCTCAAGCACGCGGAGGAATTCTTCATCTCGCTGCGGCTGCCGATTGTCGCCCGACTGGCGCTGGGCGGACTCGCGGTGGGCGCGATCGCGATCAACGTGCCGCAGGTCGCGGGCAACGGGTATTCCGTCGTGGTCGAGATGATCAACGGGAAGGTTTTCTGGATGACCATCCTGGGGCTGGTGGCCTGCAAGTGGCTCGCGACGATGGCCTCGTTTGGCTCGGGGGCGCCGGGTGGCGTGTTCACGCCGTCGCTGTTCATGGGTGCGGGCGCTGGGCTGCTCTTTGGCACGGCGGTGAACGCGGTGTTTCCGGCCGCCGCCCGCGACCCCACCGCTTTCGCGCTGGTCGGGATGGGCGCCTTCCTGTCCGCCGCCAGCCATGCGCCGGTGATGTCGGTGATCATGCTTTTCGAAATGACGCTGAGCTACGACATCATCCTGCCGCTGATGCTTTGCAGCGTGATCGCGTATTACACGGCCAAGAGCCTGGAGGGGTCGTCGCTCTACAGTGAGGCGCTGCGCCGGAAGGCGGCATCGGCGCCGGATCCGTCGCTGACCGAGGGACGGGTGGCCGACATGATGCGCGCGAATCCGCCGGTGGTCCCGGCCACGGCGCATTTTGCCGAGATTGCGCGGATGTTCCTGAATGTGCGCGTCAACAATCTCTACGTGGTGGATGATGCCGGGAAATTCCAGGGGGTGGTCTCGCTGCATGACATCAAGCCGTACCTGGGCGAACCGGATCTGGCGGAGCTGGTGATCGCGCGGGACATCCTGCGCGAGGATTTTCCGCGGGTCGGGCCGGAGCAGTTGCTGACGGATGCACTGGCCGGTTTCATGGGCGTGCAGGCGGAGCGGCTGCCGGTGGTCGAGTCGGATGGGACGCTCCGCGGCAGCCTGGCGAAGAGTGATCTGCTGCTCACGTTGGTGGAGAAGCGGAAGAAGGCGGCGGCGTAGCGAACCGCGAAGGCCGCGAGGAATCGAGCGGCGCGCAGAGCCGACAACCGCGAATCCGGGGAGGTGGTCGCCGGAATCGACGCGAATCCACGCAAACTCTTGATACCGACGTCGGTTTGCACCCGCCTAGGCGGGGATTCATCAAGGAATCCCCGCCGCAATTCATCGAAAACTGCGATTGATCCAAATAGCGGATACTGCTGTACTCCGCGTTGTAAGAACGCGGCGACCGCCAGGGTTACCCAGTCCCAATCAATCCGCCTGCCCAACCTGGACAGGCGATCCAGCCATGAATCGTACCTTCCAGGGCTTCGCCGTATCTCCAAAAAAGCAGAGCGGCACCTTTCGATGCCGCTCCAAAGAAAGCGCTGTTTATCCCACGGTGTGCCCTGACGGCAGAAAGAACGGGGTGCGCTAACTACTTTGCTTGATTCCGCCGCGAAGCTGATCCGCGTCCTCACAGTCTTCAAGACCGAAATCCATCATGAGCCTCACGCTAGCCTTCGACCTTGGCCACAGTTCCATCGGATGGGCCGTGCTCCGCCAGGAACCCACCGTTATGCCCGAGCTTCTCGGCTGCGGCACCGTGCTATTCGAGAAGAACTCAGCACTCGCGATCGAACGCCGGCGGAACCGCTCCCAACGGCGCCACGTGCGGGCAACGCGCCGTCGCATTCAACGGATAGAGAAGCTCCTCGAGCAGCGTGGTGCCCTCACATCCGCGGCAATCGCCGCCGCTCACCAACCCGGCGCCGGCGACGCTGCTCCCTGGCTGCTCGCTGCGCGCGTGCTGGCCAGCGACGGTGTGCGAGTCCTCTCTTGGCCGGAACTCTGGCACGTGCTCCGCTGGTATGCACACAACCGTGGCTACGAATCGATGGGCCGAGCGGCGGACGATCCGGATGCCGATGAGAATCACGAGAAAGTTCAGAATGCTCGTGATGCGATGGGTGAGCTGGGGGCAGGATCTATGGCCGAAACGATCTGCCGCCATCTTGGGCAGGACCCTCTCGGACCGCATCGAATCGCCGACGCCCACGTAAAGAACTATCTGCAGGCGAATTTCGCTTTTCCACGCGAGGTCGTCCTTTCCGAGGTCGAGCGGATCCTGCATGCCCATCGCGGTCACCTTCCTGGTCTCGACGAAGGCTTCATCCGCGCATTGCTGCATGACGCGAGGGCGCTCCGCATTCCCGGTGTGTGTCTTGCGAAACGTTACCAGCGCGGACTGCTCTTCGGTCGGCTGGCGATGCGCTACGATAACCGCATCATTGGCCGCTGCGCGTTCCAGCAGTTGGCGCTGGAGAAGATATTCATCGCCGAGGGCATGACCGCCGAGGCTGCGCGGGCAAAGGCGGAAAAGCTCTCGAAACTGCCGGCGAAACGGTCACCCGAGTTCCTGCGCTACCGCTGGGCCATGATGCTGGTGCGAATTCAAGTGGCACCCTCGATTGATGCGCGAGTCCCGCTCCGTCCTTTGTCGCTCGAGCAGCGGCAGGCGCTGCACCAAGAGATGAGTGCCCGCGGGCGGTTCACCAAGGGGGCCTTCAAGCAGGCGGTTCGAGCCCTGCCGGGTGTTGCACGTGATAATCTGGATCAGGTGCTCGTGCATCCGGACGCCGAGAAGGAACTCGTGCTCGATCCGGTGCAGGCCCTCGTCACACAGGAAAGGTCGAGCCTTGCGGCCATATGGCCGACCCTCCCCTCAATGCTTCAATCCCGATTACGCAATCGGTGGTGGCGTCCCGCGGCGAACGAATGTGGCGTTTCCCTAGTGGAGATTCGTGAGCAGCTAGTTGCCTTGGGCGGAAATCCCACCGATTTCGATGCCGCGTTCGAAAGGGTCATAACCCGGCCAAGAATGAAGCGATTCAAAGGTGCAGCTGTCTCGCGCGAGGAAATTCTCGGTGAGAAGCACCGGGCAAATCTCTCTGGTCTCACCGGCCGTGCTCCGTACGCACGCCCGCTCCTCCAACGTGCGTTCGAGATCGTCGTCAACGAAGGCGCTGATCCGAAGGCGAAAGGCCAGATTCTGGAGGAAACGCCGGACGTGCGGAAACTTCGCGACTCACGGCCACTTGATCGCCAGACTAATAACCATCTGGTGCGGCATCGGCTTCTGATCTTCGGCCGGCTGATTCGCGACCTCGTTGCCCACCCGGATTATGCCAATGGCGAAGCTAGTAGGGTCGAAACAGTAGTCCTAGAGGTCGCGCGGGAGTTGCGCGAATGGGCGGGAAAGAACGTGAAGGAGATTGATGCCGAGTTGCGCGAACGCACGAAGGACCACACTGCCGTCGTCAAGCTGCTGGAAGCACGGCTCCCGACCGGCACCTCAAGACTCGAAGTCGCGCGCCTCATCCGAAAGGCGCGGGTTGCGCAGGATCTCAAGTGGACGTGCCCATACACAGGGGAGTCATTCGAGCCGCAGGACCTTCTCGATCGGCGGGTCGATCTCGATCATGTCATCCCTCGCTCCCAGCGACCCTCCGACGGGCTCGATTCGCTGGTCCTCACATTTGCCGAGGTAAACAAGTGGAAGGGATCACGAACAGCGCTCGCGTTCATACAGGAGTGCGGCGGACAGTCCGTTCCGGCATTGGGCCGCCTTAGTATCATGACGCCGCAACGGTACCGCGAATTCGTCGAGTCACTCGACACTAAGGGACACCGCGACGATCAAAATCGTAAGCGGCGGAGGAGGGAGTTCTTGCTCCTCGAGCGCTACGAAGACGAACAGCGGGAATTCCTGCCCGGGCAGCTCACGCAGACGTCTCAGCTAAACAAACTGGGCCGCCTCGTTGTCCAGCGCGAATTGCCGCACGTCCGCGACGCCGATATCGTCTTCATGCGGGGGCAGGTGACCGCCGCAGTGCGCCGTGCGTGGCGCGTGACCGGATGCCTCGCTGCGGCTAATGTCGACGTGCTCGATCCCAAGACGGGCGATCCATTGCCAAAGGCGGAGATCCGCGAAATCACGCACCTGCACCACGCCCTCGATGCCTGCGTACTCGCATTTGCGGGAACACTGCTACCGGACCGCAACGACCTGTGGCTAGCGATGCGAGAGCGGCGAATGACGCCGGAGCAACAGCGGAGCGCGCGCGCCAACGGCTTGTTCGAATTCAATGGCGAAGGTTCGTGGCGACTTGTCGATCTGCCAAACGATCTAAAAGATCAGATTCGACGCCGGCTCGCGGAGCGGCGAGTTGTCCAGCACGTGCCAGCGGATATGGGTGGCCTGCGCGTTGAGGCAAATACCCGACGCGTGCTCCAAATCGATGAAGGTCGTGCGCTACTCCAACAGCGTGCCGCCCGTAATGGCGACGGCTCGCGTCCCCCGCCGAAGCAAACGAAAGAAGCGGTCGTGAAGCTATTTGGTGTGAGCGATGGGAAACTGGCAGCGCTTAAGGGCGTTCGTGTGATTACGGACAATTTTGGCGTGGCGGTGCTCGAAGAGCCCGGAGGACCGCGGCGCGACCGTTTCGTCATTATTCCGCATCACCGCGTGTGGAAACGGCTGCCTGAACTCCGGCGACTCAACGGCGGAAAACCGCCGCAAATTATCCGCAACGGCCAGATGATCGCATTGAAGCGCGGGGCGCCGGCGCGACTGGGTCACTGGCGTGTGTTTTCAATCAAGAACAATGCACGTGGCCTCGCGCTGGACCTCGGCCGACCCGATGCGGTCTCGGCCAGCTGGAATAATGTTCTCCTGGCGAGTCTCCTGCGTGATGGTGCATCACTCGTGCAAGGAAATCTGGCCGGCTAGCTGAGTGGGTAGCCGCCATGTCCTACCACATCGTCAGCATCGACGCCCCACAAGCGGATCTGACGTGCCGGGATGGACAACTTGTCTGCACGACTGATGCCGGGGCAAAGAGGCTCCCGCTCGAAGACATCGCCTCGATCATCATCACGAGCTTCTCCGCCCGCATTCATAGTCACTTGTTTCTAGAAGCGGCACGCCATGGTGTGGCGATGGTCATTTGCGAGAAGTTTCAGCCGATCTCCCTGCTCCTGCCTGCCTGCCGGTCAGCTGACACGCTTCTGACGCGCCGTCACCTCACCCTAGCCGGCGCGACCCGCGTTCGCCTATGGGAGAAGACGATCGACGCCAAGTGTGCGAACCAGGCGACGATCGCGCATCGGATTGCCCCGGCAAGTGCCGCGACGGCGCAATTGCTGATGGCGGCGCAGGCCCGCAGCGCGCGGAAGGAAGGCGGCTGCGCGAAGCTGTTCTGGGACGTGGTCTCGGAAGGATTGAGCATCGAGGGATTCTCCCGCGGCCGAAAGCTCGGCGGACTTAACGATCTGCTGAACTACGGTTACGCCGTCCTGCTTTCGTCAGTGCTGCAAAAGCTCTACGGCTTTGGACTCGATCCGATGGTCGGGATCTCGCACGCGATCCGCGAACGCAGCGCGCCGCTTGCCTATGATTTGATGGAACCGTTTCGCCCATGCGTCGACTGGCGGGTCTACCAGTGGGTGAGAGATAGACCGCACGCGGAGGCGTTCAATGTGTCCGGCGAGTTCCGCCGCTGGATTACCGGTTTCTCACTGGAAAGGGTCGATTATTTCGGGCTCGATCTCGACATCCGCGGATGCATCGAAGGCGTGGTGCGCGGTTTTCGGCAAGCTGTGCTCACCGGCAGTGCCCGCCACTATCGGCCATGGACCTGGAAAAGTTCAAAATGGGCTGGTTAGTTGTGGCGTTCGACTTGCCGGTCGTGACGAAGCCGCAGCGGAAGGCAGCGACCGCATTTCGCCAGTTTCTGCTCGATGACGGTTTCCAGATGATCCAATTCAGCGTGTACGTGCGGCCCTGCGTGAGCTTTGCGCGGCAGGAGACGCATCTCGCTCGAATCAAGCTAGGCATCCCTCCGGAAGGGAAAGTGCGGGCCTTTTTTGTCACTCGTGCGCAATGGGAGCGGGCATTCGTGATTTATGGTTCGCCTGCGAAGGAGGTGCCAGCTGAGGAAATGCCTGAGCAAATCCAGCTCTGGTGAGAGGTAAGTCATTTATAAAAAAGCTAATCCGGGGGGCGGATCACGCCCCCCCCGGATTTGGAATCAAGACAAAGCGCCGCCACCGGCAGCACCCGACGCGTCAGCGATCACGCCCCCCCCGGATTTGGAATCAAGACAAAGCTTCCTACTACTTGTCGTCTACGGCTAAGAAGATCACGCCCCCCCCGGATTTGGAATCAAGACAAAGCTGACGCTGCTACAGGGGACGCGTTCGGTATGATCACGCCCCCCCCGGATTTGGAATCAAGACAAAGCAAGCTCGTCGGCGATAACGTTGCGCGACTGGATCACGCCCCCCCCGGATTTGGAATCAAGACAAAGCTGACTCAGGG
>WYBX01000095.1 GCA_011525695.1 Verrucomicrobiia bacterium | reverse complement strand
CCCCCCCCCCCCCCCCCCCCCCCCCCCCCCCCCCCCCCCCCCCCCCCCCCCCCCCCCCCCCCCCCCCCCCCCCCCCCCCCCCCCCCCCCCCCCCCCCCCCCCCCCCCCCCCCCGAAATCGTCGCAAACCTGAACGATCCCGATCGATGGTAGCGCGGGATTGAAGGATGATACGAATGTGCCAAGCACGGGAGTAGCTACTCCGCCCTCAGCGCCGACACCGGGTCGATCCGGATGGCGCGAAGCGCCGGCACGAGACACGCGAGGAGTGCCACGATCGTCAAGAGGACCATTGCGCCGAGGAACGAAACCGGATCGAACGGGCTGACATCGAAAAGCAGGCTGGTCAGCCCACGAATCGCAACGGCCGCGACCGCAACGCCGGCAAGGATTCCCCTGACCGCAAGCCCCAGACCCTCTCCGAGCAGCTGCCGGACAATCGCACCCGGAGCCGCCCCCAGCGCCATCCGGATCCCGACCTCGCGGGTCCGGCATGCGACCGAGTAGCTCATGACTCCGAAGATGCCGACGCCCGAGAGGACCAGGGCAATCGCGGCAAACGTTCCGACCAGTCCCAGGTTGAACTCCCGCGTGCTGAGCGAACCGGTGAGCGTCTCCCGCAACGTGGTGCCGGTCGAGACGAGCACGGTCCGATCGATCTCACGGGCAGCTGCACGCACGGCGGGGGCGAGCGTGGAAGGCTCGACGCTGGTCCGGACCGCGATGACCGCTCCCTGCGAGGGATTTTGCGTGAACGGCATGAAGAACTGGGGAGGCGGCTCGCGATCCAGGCCCTGCCGCCGCACGTCGGCGACCACTCCGACCACCGTCAACCACGGGTTTTCAGAATTGATTCCTCCGGTCTTGAACCGGCGGCCGATCGGATCCGCGCCGGGCCAGAGCCGGTGGGCAACGGTTTCGTTGACGATGGCGACCGGCGGGGAATCCGCGCGATCCGCATCGGAGAACTCGCGGCCGCGCCTGAGCTGAATTCCCACCGCGCGAAAAAAGTCCGGACCGGCTGAATCCACCCGGACGGGCATGCGCGCGACGGCTTCCGCGTCGACGCTACCGCCCTCCACCACGATTTCCCGATCGCGCACCTCCGTGTTGCTCAGCATCACCTGTTCGCAGGCGCCCGCGGCAGTCACGCCCGGCAGCGTGCGCACGCGCTCGAGGAGCTGCCGCAGGAACTCCGTCGCATCGGCGCCGTTGCGGCCCGGTTCGATCACGATTCCGGTGAGCAGGACCGGATCGGACTGGAAACCCGATTCGACGGCATTCAGTCGCGCAAGGCTGCGGACGAGCAGGCCGGCGATGGTGACGAGTGCAATCGCCAGCGCAAACTCCGCGACGATCAATCCCGAACGGATTCGCTTTGAACGGCCGCTCTCTGAAAACCCGCGGTCGGCATTGCGCAGCATTCCGGTCACGCTGCTCCGGGTCGACTTGAGCGCCGGCGCCAGCCCGAAGATCACCGTGCACAGAATGGCCGCCCCCGCGGCAAACGCCAGCGCGCCGGCGTCGAGCGAAATCTCGTCGAGCCGCGGGATCGACGCGGGGCCGAATCCGCGCACGGCGCGAAGCGCAAAATGCGTGAGCAACGCGCCGAGGCCGGCGGCAATGAAAGCCAGCAGCGCACTCTCGGCGAGCAGCTGCCAGACCACACGCGCGCGGGTCGCGCCAAGCGCCTCGCGAACCGCGAACTCCCGCTGCCGCGAGGCGCCGCGGGCCAGCAGGAGATTCGCAACGTTGCTGCAGGCGATCAGCAGCACCGCCGTCACGGCGCCAGCGAGCACGAGCAACCCGGTGCGAACGCTCCGGCCGGTGAGGTGCGCCGCCAGCGGGACGATGCTGGATCCGAGGCCGGCGTTGGCACCGGGAAATTCGTGCTCCAACGCGCTCGCGATTCCCGCCATCTCGGTGCGGGCTTCCGAAAGCGACCTTCCCTCCGCAAGCCGCGCCACCACGCGCCAGGTCTCCGAACCGCGTTCCAGCCGCATCCGATCCCACGCTCGGGCGAACGACTCGGGCAGCCACAGCTCGACATCCTTCTCCGGAAAATAAAAGCCCGGCGGCATCACGCCACCTATCGTCAGGGGCCGGCCATTCACTGTGATCGGCATGCCGATGACGTCGGCGCTCGCGCCATAATGCTCAATCCACGCGGCGTGGCTGATCAGCGCGCGAAGGGTGCTGTCGGCCGTTCCGGCGCCCTCGAATCCGGTGCCCAGGATTGTCCTGACCCCAAGCACCTCGAGCAGATTCGGTGAAACCATCACCGCATGGGTCCGCCGCGGCGCGCGATCTGCGATCGTCACAAACGCATGGGTCCCGTCAAATGCGGCCAGCCCGGAGAGCGTCCGGCTGCGGGCGCGCCAGTCGGCGATGTTGCCATAACCGGTGGGCAGCTGATTCAACCCGAGCCGCGGAAGGCTCGACCAGACCGTGACCAACCGGTCCGGCTGGTGAAAGGGAAGCGGCTTGAGCATGACCGCGTTCACCACGCTGAAGATCGTCGTGCTGGCGGCGATCCCGATCACGAGCGTTGCCAGCGCCGTGGCGGTGTACCCGGGATTCCGCAGCAGCCCGCGCCACGCGTAGCCGAGGTCCTGCTGCCAACGGTCGGCGAAGCGCACGCCCCACGCATCGCGGCAGCGATCCTGGACCTGGGCAACACCGCCAAATGTCCGCAGCGCGGCGAAGCGCGCCTCGTCCGGCGGCAGGCCGGCGCGGATGTTCGCGGCCGTTTCCATGTCGAGATGCGACTGCAGCTCTTCGTTCAGTTCCCGCTCGGCCTCACCGCGCCGAAGCAGTCGCGAAAACCAGCGGAAGTGACGAGCTGCACCCATGGCAGATTGACGCTCAGCCTTCCTTGAGCACGAGACCCACGGCCGCCGAGAACCGGTCCCAATACGCGACCTCGCGCTCAAGGTGCCGGCGTCCCGAGCGGGTGAGCGCGTAGAACCGCGCCTGCCGGTTGTTTTCCGACACGCCCCAATCCGCCTGGATCAGGCCCTGTTTCTCGAGCCGGTGCAGCGCGGGGTAGAGGGAGCCCTGGTTGACGACCAGGACGTCGCGCGAAGTCTGCTGGATCCGTCGCGCAATCCCCCACCCGTGCATCGCACCCGCGGACAACACGCGCAGGATGAGCAGATCCAGCGTGCCCTGCAGGAGTTCGCTCTGCGCTTCCGCCATGGCTTCTTGTAGACTCACTACAGGAAGCACTGCTCCTGTAGATTGTCAAGGGGAGAGAGGGAACCATGGGTACCAACCGGGACAGGGTCGGAACCGACTGTGCTCCTGCGCGGCGGTGCACTTCCCAGCCCCCGGGGCGCGATCCGCTGCCGCCCCGGCTTACCCGCGGCCCAAGCTGCACCCGACCCCCTAAAGCCACTCATGTAACATGATCATGGCATATGAGTGGTTCCCATCGGTTCGGCCGGCATGAAATCACCGTAGCAGAAGGTGAAGCCGTTCGCTTGGCCGACCCGACTGGTTCCGCCGCCCCGCTGTCGCCAACCCCAAGGTGAGCGGCAGCCTCACACTCGCTCCCGGAAATAGGCGATGGTCCTGGCCAGCCCTTCCTCGAGCGGAACGGCCGGCTCCCATTTCAGGATTCGCCGGGCGAGCGAGATGTCAGGCTGCCGCTGGCGCGGATCGTCCGCCGGCAGCGGTTTGTGGACAATCCGCGACTTCCCTCCGGCCAGCCGGAGCGTGAGCTCGGCCAGTTCGAGCATCGTGAATTCGCCCGGATTGCCGAGGTTCAGCGGACCGACGGATTCCTGCTGCGCCATGAAGCGGACGAAGCCCTCGATCAAGTCGTCGACATAGCAGAACGAGCGGGTCTGCGTGCCGTCGCCATAAATTGTCAGATCCTCGCCCCGCAGTGCCTGGACAATGAAGTTGGAGACCACCCGGCCGTCGTTGGGGTGCATCCGGGGCCCGTAGGTGTTGAAGATCCGCACGACGCGGATATCGACCTTGTTCTCGCGGTGGTAGTCGAAGAAGAGCGTCTCCGCGCAGCGCTTGCCTTCATCATAACAGGAGCGCCGGCCAATCGGGTTGACGTTGCCCCAGTAGCTCTCCGGCTGGGGATGAACCGCGGGATCGCCGTAGACCTCGCTGGTGCTGGCCTGGAAGACCCGCGCCTTCACCCGCTTGGCCAGCCCCAGGCAGTTGATCGCGCCCATGACCGAGGTCTTGACGGTCTTGATTGGGTTGAACTGGTAGTGCACCGGCGAAGCCGGGCAGGCGAGGTTGTAGATTTGGTCCACCTCGAACTTGAACGGATCGACGATGTCGTGCCGGACGAATTCGAACCGCGGATGCGCCAGCAGGTGCGCAATGTTGGACTTCTGGCCGGTGAACAGATTGTCGACGCAGACGACCTCGTGATCATCCCTGATCAGTCGATCGCACAAATGGGAACCGAGAAAGCCGGCGCCGCCCGTGACGAGAATCCGCATGGGGGCGAAACGTGGGGATTCGCGCCCGGTTTTTCGAGCAAAACCTCCGAAGGGATGCGTTTCCCATCGGATCTGAGGACGCCACGGAGGGCGTCCCTCCATGACGGTCATTCCGACCGGGAAATGGGAATCCTGGATCCGACGGTTGTGGACGCCACGGGGCTCGCGCCGATTCTCGACAGGTCGCCCGCACTGGCCTTGACTGAAACCAGCCTCAAACTCCTCACCCCATGAAACGCACCACCCTGCTGCACCTCGGGACCTCGCTGCGCTCACGGCTCGCCGCCGGCGCGGCACTGCTTGCCTGCGCCATTGCCCCGGCAATGGCTGCGGACGTCGAATGGAAGGCGGGCATCGCCACGGTCAAAATCACGCCCGAAATGCCGGTGATGATGGCCGGCTATGCGAACCGGATAAAGCCCTTCGAACGGGTCGCCCTGGACATCCACGCCAAGGCCATCGTGCTCGAGGATCGCGAGGGCCAGCGGGCCGTGATCGTCACTTCCGATCTCATCGGGATGCCCAGCTGGTTTGCCGAGCCGCTGGCGGAGCAGATCCGGGAAAAGACCGGTCTCAGCCGCGAGCAGATCATGTTCACGTGGGCACACAACCACGCCGGCCCGGCGCGCGCGCGTGAGGAACGCCCGGGCCCCGGGGTCGCGCTGGCGGATGCGCGGAATCGCGTAACTTATACCCGTTGGTTGCAGACGCGACTGCTCGACCTGGTGGTGCAGGCGGCGGCGAAGCTCGAGCCGGTGACCCTCTCGCATGGCCGGGGAGTGGCGAAGTTCGTGATGAACCGGCGCGAGTTCACGCCGGAAGGCGTCATCCTCGGCGTGAACCCACAGGGGCCCGCCGACCGCAGCGCGCCCGTGCTGCGGATCGACTCGCCCGACGGCCGGCTGCGCGCGATCCTCTTCGCGGTCGCCGCCCACAACACGACGCTGCCGGCCAAGAATTTCGACTTGTGCGGCGACTACGCGGGGTTTGCCCAGCAGTACCTCGAGGAGAAATTCCCCGGCGTGCCCGCGCTGTTCATGCTCGGCTGCGCTGGCGACACCAATCCGTATCCCCGGGGTGACCTGGAAATCACCCGGACCCACGGCCAGGAACTCGGCCGTGAGGTCGCGCGCGTGCTCGAGACCAGGCTGAGGCCGATTGGCGGCCCGCTGAAACTCGCCTTCGGCAAGGCGGAGCTCCCGCTGCAGGCGGTGACCAAGGAAATGCTCGCCCCGCTCGCGTTGAAATCGGAGAGCTGGCGGATTGGCAGCGCACAACGGATGCTGGCGATGCTGGAGCGCGGCGAGCGGCTGCCGACGCATTACAGCGCACCGATCGCCGTCTGGCAGTTCGGGAATGATCTCACGCTGGTCGCGCTGTCGGGTGAAGTGGTGGTCGACTATGTCTCTTTCGTCCAGCAGGCGCTCGGCCCGCTCAACCTCTGGGTGGCCGGGTATGCGAATGACGGTTTCGGATACCTGAACACCGCGCGACTGCAGGCGGAGGGAGGCTATGAGAACCGCGGGCTCAGCGGCGGCGAAGGCTGGTTTGCCCCCGAGGCCCAGGACGCCGTGATAGCCAAGGTGAAGGAGCTTGCCCGAAAGGTCGGGCGCACGCTTCCGGAAGGGGACACACGGATGTCCGCGGCGGCCCTGCAACCGTGAACGAGCAACGAGAACGATTCGGTTGCGGCTCCCGCGTTGCGTGTGTCCTCGCCAGGGGCCGGGCCCCCTCCCCATTGCCACGATGAAGACCCGTCTGGTCCAGCTGCAGCATGGCGCGGATCGGTTTGTGGGCTGCGTCGAGGAGCCGGGGCTCCGGTTGCTCGAGAATTTCGCCACGGTCTACGATCTGGCCATGGAAGCCGCCTCGAGCGGCGTGCCGCTGGCCAACCTGGCGGCGCGCTGCGCAACTGGCCGGCGGCTCGATTATGATCCCATCTATGCCGGCGATTCAGAGTGGCGGCTCCTTCCGCCGGTCGATCATCCCGATGAACACGCGCGATGCCTGGTCACCGGCACCGGACTGACGCACCTTGGCAGCGCCCGGAACCGGCAGACGATGCATGCCGCCACCGAGTCCGAGACGGACAGCATGAGGATGTTTCGCTGGGGTGTCGAAGGTGGCAAACCCCCGCCCGGCGCCACCGGTGTCGCACCCGAATGGTTCTACAAGGGCAATGGCACGATCCTGCGACCGCACCTGGCTCCGCTCGAGGTGCCGGCCCATGCGGAGGACGGCGGCGAGGAAGCCGAAATCGCCGGGTTGTATTTGATCGATGATGACGGAAATCCGCTCCGAATCGGCATGGCGGCCGGCAATGAATTCTCCGATCACAAGTTCGAGCGTCGAAACTACCTCAACCTGGCCGGCTCCAAGCTCCGGACGTGCTCGCTGGGTCCGGAGCTGGTCGTCGCCCCTGACTTCGCTTCGGTGCCGGGAACGGTAACCATCGAGCGCGGTGGCCGCGTCCTCTGGACCCAGCCGATCGCCACGGGCGAAGCGGAGATGTGTCACAGCCTGGCCAACATCGAGCACCACCATTTCAAGTTCGCCGCCCATCGCCGGCCGGGTGACGTTCACGTGCATTATTTCGGCGCCTGCAGTCTCAGTTTCGGCGCGGGCATCACGCTCACCGGAGGCGATGTGATGGCGATTGCCTTCGAAGGCTTCGGCCGGCCGTTGCGCAACCCGGTCTTGGTCGATCCCACCGGGAATGCTCCGGTAACCGTCCGCCCACTTTGATTCATGAGCGCACTTCACTCCCGGGAAGCAGTGGCGGTATTGGGCCTCGGCATCATGGGCTCCGGCATGGCGCGGCGGCTCCTTGGCGCCGGCTACGCGGTCACGGTCTACAACCGCAGTCCCGCCAGGGCCGAACCGCTGGCGGCCGCCGGGGCCCGGGTGGCCGGTTCACCCCGCGAAGCTGCCGCCGGGGCTGACGTGATTCTCAGCATGGTCGCCGATGATGAGGCGGCGCGCGCCGTCTGGCTCGGTGCGGAGGGCGCGCTGGACGCCGCCGAGCCGGGCGCCATTTGCATCGAGTCGAGCACCGTCACCCCCGGCTGGATCAAGGAGCTTTTCGCCGCAGCGCACGCACGCCGGTGCCGATTCCTGGAGGCCCCGGTGACGGGCAGCCGGCCCCAGGCGGCGGCGGGCGAGCTCAATTTTCTGGTCGGTGGCGCACCGGACCTCCTCGAGCAGGTCCGTCCCTTGCTGGCCGCGATGAGTCGGACGATCACGCTGCTGGGTCCGGTCGGCAGCGGAGCCTTGGTCAAGCTCGCCAACAACTTCCTCTGCGGTGTGCAGGCCGCGGCACTGGCCGAGGCCATCGCGATGATTGAGCGCACCGGCATCGATCGCGGCAAGGCGGTCGAGGTCCTCACCGGTGGAGCAGGCGGCAGCCCGATTGTGAAAACGCTTTCCGCGCGGATGACGGCTCCCGACTACACGCCGAATTTCCTGCTGCGGTTGATGGCCAAGGATCTTTCCTATGTGCTGAAGACGGCCAGCGCCCATTCGCTCGACTTGCGCACGGCCCGCGCTGCCCTGGCGGTATTCGAGCAGGCGATCGCGGCCGGTCGCGGCGATCAGGACATGGCCGCAATCATCGAGCCGCTGCGGCAATGATCCCACTGTTCCGGGTGGACATGTGGAAACTTCGTTCCCTCCGACCCTGCGGCGATTCAGCCCGCGGCCCCCAGTCTCGCCGCCGCGCCGGCCTCGTAGCGCTCGATCCAACCTCGGTGCCACGGGCCGAAGTTGCCCGATTCGATCTGCGCGCGGGCCTGCGCCATCAGGTCGAGGAAGAAATGCAGGTTGTGAATCGTCAGCAGGGTGCCGCTCAACATCTCGCCGGCCATGGTCAGGTGCCGCAGGTAGGCGCGCGAAAACCGGCTCGTGTAATTGGGCGTGCCGCCCTCGATGATCGGCCGGGGATCCCGCCGGTACTGCTCGTTGCGCAAGTTCATCGGCCCGTCGGGCGTGAACACCAGCCCGTTCCGCGCCACCCGCGTCGGCAGCACGCAATCGAACATGTCCACGCCCAGCGCGATCATCTTCAGGAGCTGCGGCGGCGTGCCCAGTCCCATCGTGTAGCGCGGCTTGTCGGCCGGCAGGAACCGGGCGGTGATGCCGACCTGTTGCAGCATTTCGGGCTCGGGCTCGCCGACGCTCACGCCGCCGATGGCGTAGCCGGGGAAGTCGAGCGCGGTGAGCGCTTCCGCCGCCTCACGCCGCAGATCCTCGAAGGTCGAGCCCTGCACGATCGCGAACACGTGCCGGCCGCTGGCGAGGAAGCCGCTGTCCGTGGCAATCTGCCGGCATTGCTCCGCCCAGCGTCGGCTCCGTGCCACCGCCTTTGCGACCGCCTCCCGCTCGGCGGGCCAGGGCGGGCACTCGTCCAGGACCATGGCGATGTCGCTGCCGAGATTTTGCTGGATGGTCATGACCTCGCGCGGGCCGAGGAAGAGCTTGGTGCCGTCGAGATGCGACGCGAATGCAACCCCCTCGTCGCGGATGTCGCGCAGCCGTGCGAGGGAGAAGACCTGGAAGCCGCCGCTGTCGGTGAGGATGGGACCATCCCAGCCCATGAACCGGTGCAATCCGCCGAGCTCCCGCACGAGTTCGCTGCCCGGCCGCAGGTTCAGGTGGTACGTGTTGCCGAGGATGATTTGGGCGCCGATTTCATGCAAATGCGCCGGCGTGATCGCCTTGACGGTGCCCTGGGTCCCGACGGGCATGAAAATCGGCGTCTCAATCTCACCATGCGGGGTGCGCAGCCGGCCGCGGCGCGCCGCGGTCAAGGGATCCGTGCGGATGAGTTCAAAGTGGCTCGGCATCGCGGCTGCGGGTGTAAGGCATATCGATTAAAGAGTAAGGACATAATTGCATTTCCCGCGGGAAATCACATTGGACTTACGCTCCGCCGCTTACACCTTACACCGCAAACTCCGGGATCTCCCCGCGCAAGCTCCGTGCTGCTGGTCATCGACAACTTCGATTCGTTCACCTTCAACCTCGTCCAGTACTTCGGCCAACTGGGGGTGGAGCAGCGCGTGTTTCGGAACAACGAGATCACGCCGGAGCAGGCGGTCGCGATGAATCCGGACCGCGTGCTGCTTTCGCCGGGACCGTGCTCACCGCATGAGGCGGGGGTGACGCTCGAGATCATCCGGGCCTTCGCCGGACACAAACCGATGCTGGGAGTCTGCCTTGGCCACCAGTCGATCGGCCAGTATTTCGGCGGCCGGGTGGTGCGCGCGGATCGGCTGATGCATGGCAAGACCTCGCCGATCCTGCACCGCGGCAGCGACGTGTTTCGCGGGATGCCGTCGGGATTTGCCGCCACCCGCTACCATTCGCTGCTGGTCGAACGGGCCACGTTTCCACCGGCGCTCGAAATCACGGCCGAGACCGCGGAGGGCGAGGTGATGGGCCTCCGCCATCGGACGCTGCCGATCTGGGGCGTGCAGTTCCATCCCGAGTCGATCGCGACCGAAGGGGGCATGACCATCCTGAAAAACTTCCTGGAACTGGGCTGAACCTTCCAACCAAGTCCCCCGCCCGCATGCGCTGTCCCAAATGCACCTCGATTGAAGACAAGGTGATCGACTCCCGGATCAGCAAGGAGGGATCGACCATCCGGCGACGCCGCGAATGCCTGGAGTGCGGCTACCGCTACAGCACGACGGAAACGCTCATTCGCGACGGGATTGTCGTCCTCAAGCGCGACGGGCGGCGGGAGGATTTCGATCGCGAGAAGCTGGTGCGATCCGTTCGCGCCGCGTGCCACAAGCGGCCGGTGGATGCCGAGCAGATCGCCATGCTGATCGAGGACTTGCTCGATGCGCTCGAGGCGCAGTTCGAGAAGGAAATCCCCTCGCAGGCGATCGGCGAGGGGGTCATGCAGCGGCTGCGCTCGGTCGATCAGGTCGCCTACGTGAGGTTTGCCAGCGTGTACAAGGAATTTCGCGACGTTTCCGAATTCGTGGAGGAAATCAGCACACTCGCGAAGCCGAAGCCGCCGCGCGGCTGACCGGCGGCGCCGATCGGGCCTGGCCATGCCTGACTCCCCACGCTCCCGCGACGACCTGCGCCGGCTGCATTTCATCAATGCGCTGTTCGCCCACGCCACTGGCCAGGACCTCTATCTCGCCGAACAGATCAAGGAGGCGATTGCGTTCAGCCTGGCGGAACTGCAGGAGAAGATCGCGGCACACCCGGGATCGCTCAAGACCTACGATGCGATGTTCAACGCGGCCGCCACCATGCTGCTCGCCAGGGTCTTCGCCGGCCAGCCCCACCACGGCTTCTACCACTGGGATGCCTCGCTCACCCTGGCCTCGCCCACCCCGCTGTTCACCCGCGCGGAAATCATGCAGGGGCTGAAGCAACTGGCGCCCTACCGCGACTCCACGCTGCTGGTCACCAATCTCCGTCCGGCGCTGGTTCCGCCCAGCGGCCGGGCGACGGCGCGCCGCAAGCGCGACTACGAGGAGGCACTCGCGTTCATCCGCGAACTCGCCGCGGCGCGGACAGTCCGGGGCTCCAATCTGCAGCTGCTGTTCCTGTAGGCCAGTAGCGAGCATCGAGTAGCGAGCATGATGGTGTCCTCTGCGCGCGACGCGCGGCTCCATCGAAATCGTCGCTGCCCGGTTACGCACTGTCGATTCCTGCCTTTCTGGATCGCTCCCGATTGCTCCTCTGCGGCACAGGGACGTGCCGCCCAGCCGGTAGGTGTCCCGCAGTGAAGTCGTCGCAAGTGGGAACGAAACGAATCAAGCTCCGGAGCAAAGAATGCTTTTGAACCAATCGCGTGGATTCGCGTGACTAGCGGAAACACTCCCTCGCCATGTCCAAGACCATTTTTCAAAAAATCGCCGACCGTGAGATTCCCGCGAAGATCGAGCATGAGGATGAGCACTGTCTCGTGGTTCATGACATCCAGCCGCAGGCGCCCGTGCACCTGTTGATTGTCCCGAAGAAGGTCGTCCCGCGCGTCGGCGACGCCACTCCGGCGGACCAGGCGCTCCTGGGACACCTGCTGCTGATCGCCGGCATGGTGGCGCGGAAACTCGAACTCCGGCAGGGTTTCCGGCTGGTCATCAACCATGGTCCGCACGCATGCGAATCCGTGCCCCATTTGCACATCCACCTGCTCGGCCAGCGGCAGATGTCGTGGCCGCCAGGGTGAGTATTGGGATTTCAAATTTCAAATCTGAGATTTGAGATTTGAGCTTGGTTCATCCCCGCGCCTCGAACGCGCCATCGGCCCGCTTGGCGATGAGGTGCTTCAGTTCGAGCATCATCAATGTGGCGGAGAGCACGGCGGCCGGGAACCCGGTTTCCGCCGCCAGCGCGTCGGGTGTCAGGATCGCCCCGCCGCGAAAACACTCGAACACCCGCAGTTCATCCGCCGAAAGGTTCGCCGGCCGGCCCGCAGCAACGTCAGCCGCCTTTTCCCCAATCGGCGCCGGGCGCAACCCGTCAAGATAGCTCAGTTCGGAAACCAGGTCGTCCACGCTGGTCATCAGCGTGGCGCCATCGCGGATCAACTGGTGGCAGCCGGCGCTGGTATTCTGGTCGATCCGGCCCGGCACGGCAAAAATCAACCGGCCATGCTCGCCGGCAAACCGGGCCGTGATCATGGCGCCTCCATCCACATCGCTTTCCACCACGATCGTGGCGTCGCAGATGCCGGCCACAATCCGGTTGCGCATGGCGAAGGACTGCCGATCCGCCCGGCGACCGAAGGGAAATTCGGAGAGCACCGCCCCCGTGGCTGCAATCCGGCGGTACAAGTCCAGGTTCTCCGGCGGATAGATGATGTCGATCCCGGTCCCGAGCACCGCGGCGGTCCGGCCACCGACCGACAACGCGCCGTCATGCGCCGCCGTGTCGATTCCCCGGGCCAGCCCGCTCACGATGCAGAATCCCATCCGCGCCAGCTCGGCGCCAAACCGCTTGGCGACGGCCTGCCCGTAGAGCGTGGTCCGGCGCGATCCCACGATCGCCACGCAGGCGCCCCCAAAATCGTAGCTCCCTTTCCGGTACAGCCCAATCGGCGGGTCATGGATTTCCTTCAGCAGCCGCGGGTATCCCGGCGTGCGGGTGGTGATGAAATCCGCGCCGCTGGCCGCCATCTTCTCCTCCTCGCGGCCGACATCGAACGTTTCGCGCCATCCCGCGATGGTCTCGCAGATCACCGGGCCGACGCCCTTCACGGCTGCGAGCCGGCGGCGATCGGCCGCGAGCACGGCCCGCGGGTCCCCGCCCAGTTCGCCCAGCAGCCGGTTGAGCGTGATCGGACCCAGGTTCGGCAGCGCGTTCAGGACGATGAACGCCTGGCGCTCAGTCAGCTCGCTGGACATGCCGCGGACTCTCGCAAGGCCGCCGGCAAAAAGTCGAGCAACTGCGTGATCGAGACCGGGACGGCTCCGTGGGCCCGCGCCAGCGCATCGGCCGCGAGTCCGTGCCAGACGACGCCGCGTGCCGCAGCCGCTAGCGCCGCGGTGGGCGGCTGGGCCAGCAGCCCGCCGATCAGCCCGGCGAGCAGGTCGCCACTGCCGCCGCGAGCGAGGACGGGGCCGCCAAAAAACGAGTGATAGGCGGCTCCCTCGGCTCCGTCGAATATGCGCGTGACGGGGCCCTTGAGGACAAGCGTCACGCCGGATTCGGCCGCGTAGAGCGCCGGTTCGGCACCCGCCGAGAGCCGGGCAAATTCGCCGGCATGGGGCGTGATGATCCGCGCCGCGCGGCCGCTGCGGACGATCTCCGGTTGCAATGCGTCGGCGTCGAGCACGAGCGGAGCGGCCACCTCGGCCGCGACTTCAGCGGCGAGTGCCAGCGTCTCGGGCTCGCGGGCCATCCCCGGGCCCATCACGAGCGCGGAGGCGCGTTCGATCCGCTCGTGCAGCAGGTGCCTGCCCTCCAGGGCGAGTCCACCGGCCGGCGTTTCCGGCCAGCCCACCCACATCGCCTCGGGCGCCCGGGCCGCGAATCCCGGCGCCAGGGATTCCGGCACGAATGCCGTGACCAGTCCGGCCCCGCTGCGCAGGGCGGCCAGCACCGCCATCAGGATGGCGCCGGGATAGCTGCGGGAGCCGCCGAGGAGCATGACGTGGCCGTGCGCGCGCTTGTCCGATTGTGGATCCCTCCAGGCTCCCAGCGGGGCGAGCACGGCGGCGGTGAGGACCCGTTCGCGACCGTCTTCGCCGCCCTGGAAAAAACCGAGGTCCAGGTAGCGCACCCGGCCGGCTTCGGGTGCTCCGAGCAGCGGCGCCTTCACGCTGCCGGTGGCATAGGTGAAGTCGGCGCGAAACAAGCCGGCGCTGGGCAAATCGACCGCGGCCCGGAAACGCACCGGCCACGCATTCACGCGCCTCAGCAGCGCGGCCACGGCTCCGCTGGCCGGAGCACGAAATTGAAACCCGAATACGCCATCCAGGCACAGATCCCAACCCGGGGCGGCGCCCGTGCCGGCAGTCGCCTCTCTCACCGTGCGCAGGTTGACCCTCCGGCCGGCGGAGTGGTTCAGGTTCTGCCATGCCCGCATGGCCAGCGGACGAAGCGCCCGCACCCCAAAGGCAAAGATCACCTCGGCCGACGCGTTCGGAGACTCCTGGAGGATGGCCTGGGCGGCAATCATGGCATCGCCGCCATTGTGCCCTTTGCCGGCGAGGATCAGGATTCGTCCGGCCGCTGGAAACCCGCCGATCTCCCCAAAGTCGCGCCGCACCGCCGCCGCGATGGCGAGGCCGGCGCGCTGCATCGCCGCCCACTCCCTTCCTTCATCCGCCCCGAACAGCCGTTGCTCGACCGCGGCCGCTTCCGCGCAGCTGAGAATCGGATCACTGCCCGCGAGTGCCGTCATGGCTCCTTCCCGGCATCCATCGTTCCCGGCTTTGGCGCCGCAAGTTCGGGGGTGATCTTCTGCCCGCCGGCTTTTGGCGGCGCGGGCACCGGCGCGGGAGCCGGCGCGGCCGGCTCCCACATCCGTTCCAGTGGCCTTTGCGCCCGATCGCGTTCATCCCACGCGCGGAACTGTTCCTCGGTCTCCGTGAAAAGCAGCGGCGAACCGGCCAGCTGCCGGCCCGGCTTGATCACCCGGCGCGTCAGCCGCGGAATGGAACGGAAGTACAGCACGCCCTCGATCCGCCGCACCTCGTAAAAATCCGAGAAACGCTCCTCCGCCGGATCCCACAGGGCAATCTCGGTGGTCTCGTCACTCCAGACGGCGTAGCGCCCCCAGTCCTCGAATACCGCTTCGACTCGCGAGAGCGGGGGCGGTGTCCGTGGCGGGGCGGGCGGTTCCGGCTCTGCGGCCCGGGCCGGCACCGGCTGGGGCGGCGGCGACTCGTCCTTCTGCCAATCGGGCAGGGCCAGCACGAACGCGGCACCGAGCACGAAACCCAGCATCACCCACGAGGGGGTCTTCGACATCTTCGAAGCCGGGAGGGGATGGCGTTTGATGTCGTCGTCGTCGTCCATGCGTCTGGGTCCGAGCCGCTCAATTCAACCGTTTGGAACCGGCCTAGCAATGGGAGAAAGCGGCCCGGTTGGCAGTCGTTCCTCCCGCCCCGCAGGATTGCAAACGATGCCGCGTGAAAAATCGCTCCTCACCGGGGCGTCTCCGTGGCGGCCCGGACCAGGGCCGCGACCGCCAGGGCATGAGTCTCCGTATGGGAAAGGGTGAGATGCACATGCGTCGCCCCCACTTTTTGGAGCAGCGCCTGGCCTTGCGCGTCCAATCGCGCCAGCGGTTCGTGCCGGGATCCGTGGTAGACCGAGACTGATTTCCAGGAAAATTCGGCGCCGATTCCCGTCGTGAAGCATTTCGAAACCGCCTCCTTCGCGGCAAAGCGCGCGGCGATGTGCTTGTACGGGGCGCCCATGCTGGCGCAGTAAGCCTTCTCCTCCGCGGTCAGAATCCGGTCCAGGAAACGATCGCCATGCCGGGCAATCACGCCGCGGATCCGCTCGACCTCGATCAGGTCGGCGCCCAGTCCAATCAGGATGCCGCCGGGCGGAAGGGAGAAGGTCATGACGAACGGGGTGAGTAGCGGATGGCGAGCAGTGAACAGGCTCCAAAATGCTCACTACCCGCTACTCACTACTCGCTACTGTTCGGCCGTTCATCCGCGCCTTCATCTCGCGGACGGCCTCCTCCAGCCCGGAATACAGCGCGCGGCTCACGATGCTGTGGCCGATGTTCAACTCGTGCACATGCGGGAGCGTCCGAACTTCGGCGATATTGACGTAATTGATTCCGTGGCCGGCGTTGACGACCAAGCCCAGCTCGTGGGCCTGCCGGGCGCCGCGGCGCAGCCGTTCAAACTCGTCCTGGCGGCGGGCGGTGCGGCCGGCATTGGCGTAGGCACCGGTGTGCAGTTCCACCCAAGGTGCGCGCAGCTTCGCACTTAGCGCGATCTGCGCTGGATCCGGATCGATGAAGAGGCTGGTGGCAATGCCGGCGGCATTCATGGCCTCGATGCATGCGAGGACGCGGTCCCGATTGCCCACAATATCGAGTCCGCCTTCGGTGGTGACTTCCTGGCGGTTCTCCGGCACGAGGCAAACGGAGTCGGGCTTCAACTCGAGCGCGTACTGCGTCATTTCCGGCGTGCAGGCCATCTCGAGATTCAGCCGGGTCGCGATGCATTCGCGCAGCCGGCGCACGTCGCGCTCCTGGATGTGCCGGCGGTCCTCGCGCAGGTGGACCGTGATGCCATCGGCACCGGCGCGCTCTGCCAGCAGGGCCAGGGCGACAGGATCAGGCTCGATCGCCCCGCCGGTGCTCCCGCCGGCATCGCGATAGCGCGCCTGACGCAAGGTTGCGCAATGATCGATGTTTACCCCGAGAAGAATCATCCGGCGGACAGCCGTGACAGAATTTCGGCACGCAGGAAAACAGGAAAATAAGGTTAGACGCTGCTGGTTGGCGCCGCCATTGGGTTCTGGATTCCTTCGCCGCCGTGAGTTCCCCCGCGCCCAAGCAAGAAAGCCTCCTCCTCAACCTGGCCTGCAACATCGCCGTGCCGACCTTCGTGTTGATGAAGCTCAGCCACGAGGATCGGCTCGGCCCCGTGTGGTCGCTGATCCTCGCGCTCTCCTTCCCGCTGGGCTACGGGATCTACGATTATGCAGTCCGCAAGAAGGCGAATTTCTTCTCAATCGTCGGGCTCTGCAGTGTCCTGCTCACCGGCGGCCTGGGACTCCTGAAGGTCGATGGAATCTGGTTCGCGGTGAAGGAGGCCGCGATTCCGCTCTGCTTTGGCGCGGCCGTGCTGATTTCGGCCGGCACCAGGCGGCCGCTCGTCCGGCAGTTGCTCTGGAACGAGCAGGTGATTGACGTGCAAAGGGTCGATGCCGCACTCGAGGAACGCGGGCTCCGCCATGAATTCGACCGGCTGCTGAAGCAGGCCAGCATTGGACTCGCGCTCTCCTTCCTGCTCAGTGCGATCCTCAATTTCTCGCTCGCGCGCTACCTGCTGAAAAGCCCCGCCGGCACCCCGGAATTCGCCGTCGAACTGGGCCGGATGAACGGACTCAGCCTGCCCGTCATCATGGTGCCCAGCATGATTGTCACGATGTTCGTCTTCTGGCGGCTGATGAACGGGCTCACCCAGCTCACCGGGTTGCCGCTCGACGATATTTTCCGGAACGCGAAGAAGGCCTGAGCCGACGCTGCGTCGGCTCAGGTCCGCTGGTTCAGCGGCACGTAATCCCGCTGCGTGGCGCCCATGTAAATCTGGCGCGGCCGATAAATCCTCCCTTTCGGGTTCGAGGCAACCTCGCGCCAGTTGGCGATGTAGCCAGGGGAACGGCCGATCGCGAACAGCGTCGTGAACATGTTCATCGGGACGCCAATCGCGCGCATGATGATTCCGGAGTAGAAATCGACGTTCGGGTACAGCTTGCGCGTGATGAAGTACTCGTCCTTGAGCGCCGCCTCCTCGAGCTTCTTGGCGATGTGCAGCAGCGGATCATCAATCCCCAACCGCTTCAGGAGCGTGTCGCAGGCTTCGCCAATGATCCGGGCACGCGGATCGAAGTTCTTGTAGACGGCATGGCCGAAGCCCATCAGCCGCTTGCTCTTGCTCCCCGACTTGGCCGCGGCGATGAACCGCGTGCCGTCGTCCCCTTCGTCGTGGATCGACTGCAGCATCTGCATGACGGCCACGTTGGCGCCGCCATGGAGCGGACCCGACAGGGCGGAGATCCCGGCGGAGATGGATGCAAACAGGTTCGCTGCGCTCGATCCAACCATCCGGACGGTCGAGGTTGAACAGTTCTGCTCGTGGTCGGCGTGGAGCAACAACACGAGATTCAGTGCCTTCGAGACCTCCGCGACGGGCTCGTAATCCTGGTAAGGATCCGAGAACATCATGTGCAGGAAGTTATCGCAGAACGGCAGGTCGCGTTTCGGAAACACGAAGGGCAGCCCGTGCGTGTACCGATAAATCATCGCCACCATCGTGCGGATCTTCGAAATCGCGATTGCCGCCGCCATGTCGAAGTTCCGCAGGTCCTTCTCGAAATTGTTGGTCGCCAGTTCCGGGTAATAGGCGGGCAGTGCGCTCATCATCGCCGACAACATCGCCATCGGGGATGCCGCCGTCGGAAATCCCTCCAGGATCTTCTGCATCTGCATCTCGACTGGCGAATTGCGACGCAGGCGCTGCCCAAACTCCTTCCGCTGCGCGGGGTTTGGCAGCTCCCCGTAGATGATCAGATAGGCCGTCTCCACGAAGTCGCTGTAATGGGCGAGCTGTTCGATGGGATAGCCGCGGTGGCGCAGGACGCCATTTTCACCATCCAGATAGGTGATGTTGCTCTCGCACGATCCCGTGTTGCCGTAGCCTTGGTCGTAAGCGATGTAACCGCTCGCGGCGCGAAGCGTGCGCGTGTCAATGGCCTTCTCCCCCTCGGTGCCTTCCAGCACTGGAAGGGGGTATTCTTTTTCATCCAGTTTCAGCAGGGCGGTTTTTGGCATAATTTGGACGAGGGAACCCAAATCCCCGGCTCTGGCAAAGGAAAGTTTCCCGTGACCTTTGCTTCCTGGCCGAATGAAGGACCGCGCGCGGGTCCGGTTAGCCAATTTTGTAGCCGGACAAGCCTCCCGGGCCATGGCCGCGGGCTCAGGCCGCTGCGGCAATTGCAGCGAAATTTCGATAGATTTGCAGCCCCTTCGCCTGGCTCTTCTCCGGGTGAAACTGCGTCGCAAAGCACCGCCCCCGACCGATCGCGGCGCAAAACGCCCCGCCATAATCGCTCTCGGCCAGGACGAGCGTCGGATCGCGCGGAACACAATGGAAACTGTGGACGAAATAGAACGCCTCGCCCTCCGCCGCCAGCCGGGCCGCCAGCAGCGCGTGCGGTTGCCGGAACCGGATCGTGTTCCAGCCCATGTGCGGAATCTTGAACTCGGGCGGAAGCCGGAATCGGACAACCTCGCCGGCAAATACTCCGAGTCCCTGGATGTCGCCCTCCTCCGAGTGCTCGAAGAGCGCCTGCATGCCGAGACACACGCCGAGGAACGGACGGTCGGCGGCAATCCATTCCTGCACCGTCGCATCCAGCTTCGATGCCCGCAGCGAGGCGACGCAGTCGCGCAGCGCCCCCACCCCCGGCAGCACCAGCCCCCGCGCGCCACTGGCCTCGAATTCGGCTGGAGAGCGCACAACCTGAATGGCCGCGCCGACCGCCTCGAGGGCCTTCGTCACGCTGCGCAGGTTGCAGATGCCGGTATCGATGACCGCCACGCGAGGCGGGGCGGATTCGGAAGTTGGTGTTTCTGATTGGGAGTTCATGTCGGCGCAACGCGGGCGCCAGCGAAACGGTGCTGGAATCGGTCCAAACTCCAAATGCAAATTTCCAAACCCGTGTCCCAACCGGCCAGTGAGTTACTGCATCCTGGTAGGGCAGGTCGGAGACATCATAATGAATCGGGCCTTCAGCCCTGAGATTCTGAAGGCAGGAATCCTGGGCCGCTGGCCCAGCCTGAAATGAAGCGGGCCTTTGGCCCTCCCGTCACGACCGTTCGAAATTGGCCAAACTCCCGGGTCAGATCGGAAACCTGACCTACTGGCGGAGGCCTGACCTACTGGTCAGATCTTTCCCTTCGTGCTCGGCAGGAGCCCGGCTGCCCTCGGGTCGATCTGCGTCGCCATGTCGAGCGCCCGGGCGAGGCATTTGAAGACCGCCTCCGCCACATGGTGCGGCTCCTCCCCGTAGAGCAGCTTCACGTGCAGGTTGGCCCCGAGCGCGTTGCTGAACGCCCGGCAGAATTCCTTCACCAGGACCAGATTGAAGTCCCGCACGAACATCGTCGGCGCACTGGCCTCATAAACGAGGTGCGGACGCCCTCCCACGTCGATGACCACCCGCGCGAGCGACTCGTCCATCGGCAGGATGAAAAAACCGTAGCGCCTGACGCCGAGCATCCCGCCCAGCGCCTCCTTGCAGGCCTGGCCCAAGACGAGCCCGACATCCTCGACCGTGTGATGATAATCCACGTCCGTGTCGCCCCGGGCCTTGATCGAAAGATCAAACAGCCCGTGCTTCGCAAAGAGGGTCAGCATGTGATCGAAGAACGGCACCCCGGTCTCGATCTGGGCGTGGCCGGAACCGTCGAGCGTGAGCGAGAGCGTGATCGCGGTCTCCGCGGTCTTGCGCGTCACGGTGGCCGTCCGCGGGGCGGCGGCGGAGGTTACACGTCGGGAACTGGAGCGGATTGCCATGCGTCGAGGGATTCGCTGAGGACGCGCATTTCGGCGTCGGTGCCGACGCTGAGGCGCAGGAAAGGAGCGGTCAAGGCGTGGCTGGGGAAGTGCCGGACAAGCACCTTGCGGGCCCGGAGGAACTCGAACGCGGATAGCGCCACCGCGGGCCCCGTGTTCCCGCGGCTGTCCCGCGGTTCAGTGAAGATGAAATTCGCCGCCGACGGATACGTGAACCAGCCGCGACGCTGGGTGCAGTCGGCGACGAAGCGATCGCGGGTGGCTTTCACCCGCGAGATGATCGCGTCGTAGTAGGATTGATCGGACAAGGCGGCGAGCGCCGCGGCCTGCGAAAGCCGGTTCACATTGTAGCTGTCCCGGACGCGATCGAGCAGATCGATGATCGCGGGATTCGCGAGCGCATAGCCGACCCGGATGCCGGCCAGGGCATAGGCCTTGGAAAAGGTTCGCACGACAACAAGGTTCGGGTGGCGGGCGAGCAGGGGTATGGCGTGTTCGTTGGCGAACGGCGCATAGGCCTCGTCGACCACGAGCAGCCCGCGGAACCCGGCGAGCACCCGTTCGAGCTCGGCATTGCTGAAGGCGACGCCGGTCGGCGCATTGGGCGAAGTCAGGAAAAATGCGCGCGCATCGGACCGGGCGATCCGGTCGACCGGCAGCCGCATCGATCGTTCAAAGGGAATCGTCTGGCAGCGGCCCTGTTGGATTTCAACCAGCACCGGATACAGCGAATAGCTCGGCAGCGTGAACCCGGCCGCAGCGGCCGCGCCTGCGGCTGGCCGCCCCCCGCCCGGTTCCGGATCCGCTGCGGCCGGGCCGACGAATGCACGCACCAGCAGGTTCAGGATGTCGTCCGAACCATTGCCAATGCAGACATTCCCGGCCTGGAGCCCTTCGCCGTGCAACTCCGCCACGGCGGCCCGCAGGCGCGCGCTCGTTGGATTCGGATAAAGCCGGAGCGAGGCCCCGTCCTCCCCCACCTCGCGCCGGATCGCCTCCACGACCCGCGGGCTGGGCGGATACGGGCACTCGTTCGTGTTCAATTTCACCCAGCCGGGCTCCGCCGGCTGGAGGCCGGGGGTGTAGGCATGGAGCCGCACGACATGCGGCAGGGCAGGCGGGACGAGTTCGGACATCCGGGGATTTGCCGCAAAATTGTCCGCAAAGCGCAAAAGTTAAAATCGTGGCTGTACGGCGCCGGATCCGCTTCCCTCTCCGCAGGCATCCCTGTTCTACTGCAGGGGGAACTTCGGGATCTCCAGCTTTCTGCAACACGCCCCCTTTCGCGAACGACCCCTCGTCAGTTCAGCATCACGATGAAAAACACCCCTGCCGCCGCACGGCCGACCCTCGCGATTTTCAGCCTGGCCGTTGCTCTTGCCATCGCCCCGCCACCGGCCCGCGCCGCCGGGCACATCGTCGTGGATGGAGGCTTTCCCACCCGTTACATTGAACCGCTCCAGGATCTGCCGGATGCCTCCAATCCCATGGGCTGGACCGCCCGTGACTACGCCCTCGCCGCGGATGCCGGCAAGGGGGACACCCTCCACGGCAACGGCTCCGGTGGCTGGCAATGGGGCAGCCATGGCCTCGGTTTTGGCGACGGCGACGACGTGACGCTGCTGGAACCCAAGGGCGGCATCCCCTCGGTCTACACCCGCAGCGAATTTGAGCTCGACGATCCGGCGGCGATCCGGGGCATGACGCTCGACGTCGACTACGACGACGGCTACGTGGCCTGGCTGAATGGCGTGGAAATCGCGCGCAGCCCGAACATGGCCGGCATCGAGCCGCGCTGGAATGCGAAGGTGGATACGCACGAATCCGGATTCATGGGCGTCCCCATGGACCTGACGAAATTCGTCCCGCTCCTGGTCCCCGGCAAGAACGTCCTCGCCCTGGCGTGCTGGAACATCGGCGGTGACGACATGACCCTGAACCCGCGGCTGACGCTCCATGACGAGCCGCTGCCAACGCCCGCGGATCCCTTTCATTGTTACCTTACGTGGCAGGGGAATCTTTCGACCTCGATGACCGTCAATTACCACACCCGGGCGGCGGCGGAGCAGAGCTGGGTGTACTACGACACGGTTCCCCGGCACGGGGTCGTGGCTGATTATGCCCAACGCATGGGCGGCGCCTCGCACCAGATCGACGTTCTGGAACCCTATACGGTCCGCCGAATTCATGTCGTCGAACTCACGGGGCTCGTTCCTGGCCAGACGTATTACTTCATCGCGGGCGATCCGGTCACGGGGTTCACGAAGGAACGATCGTTTCGAACGGTTCCGGAAGGCAACCTGCCGATCCGTTTCGTGACCGGCGGCGACTTGGAGGCAAATCCATATACCTTCCGGCTCCTCCAGCACGCCGCCGCGCTCGACCCGATGTTCATGCTGTTCGGCGGCGACATCGCCTATGCCGACGGAAAGCTGACGAGCTGGATGAACTGGGAGGCCTGCCTGAATGCCTGGGAGAAGTACCTCGTGGCACCCGATGGCCGGATGATCCCGATGATTCACGCCATTGGAAATCACGACCTGAACCGGGCGAAGCAGGCGCCCTACTATTACGGCTATCTCGCGCAGGAGGGACGCTATGCCGATGGGACGTCAAAGTCCTACTTCGCGCGGACCGCCGGCGCCAACACGCTGATCCTTGCCCTCGACAGCGATCACATGGCGCCATCGGACGGCGAACAACTGGCCTGGATGAAAGCGCAGTTCGAGCAGCACAAGGATGTCCGCTACAAATTCGCCATCTATCATGTGCCGCTCTACCCTGCGCATCGCGACTATGCGGCGGCCGGCAATGCGACCAAACGGCAGCGCTGGCTGCCGCTATTCGATGCCTACGGGCTGACGGCCGGATTCGAAAACCACGATCACGTTTACAAACGGACCAAACGCATGAAGCACAACCGGCCGGATCCCGCAGGGACGCTGTATATCGGCGACGGATGCATGGGGGTCGAACCGCGCCCGTGCGACCAGGGGAAACGACTCGAGGATCCGGCCGAACTCGAAAAGCTCGGGCTCGACGAAACCTACCTCGCCCGGTATGCGAGCCGGTACAATTTCATCCTGGTCGAGGTTCCCCGCGTCAGCGAACGGGGGATCCCGCCCTTGAAGTTCACCGCCATCGACGAAAATGGCGAAATCTTCGACACGGTCACGCTGCCCTAAACCATGAATCCCCCACTCCGGTCCTGTCTCCGGTTTGCAGGCCTCGTCCTCGTCGCCGCCATGGCATCCACCGCGTCCGGCGCGGCGGTCGACTCCGTTCTCAAGCTCGTTCGCAGCGAGCAGGCTCCCCTGCTCGAGACGCTCGAGGAACTTGTCAACATCGAGTCCGGCAGCCGCGATCTCGAGGGGCTCGATCGGATTGCGGCTCACATCGCCGGCCGGCTCACCGCACTCGGCGGCCGGGTGGAACTCATCACGCCCGGCGACGATGCCTACCGGATGGAGGACACGCCCGCCCAGATCGGGAAGGCGGTCCGGGCAACGTTCACCGGCACCGGGCGGCGCAGCATCCTCCTCATCGCGCACATGGACACCGTGTATCCGCGCGGCATGCTGGCCAAACAGCCGTTCCGGATTGATGGCGATCGGGCCTACGGCGCCGGCATCGCGGATGACAAGCATGGGGTTGCCGTGATCCTGCACACCCTCGCGATCCTGAAGCAGCTCGGCTTTCGCGAGTACGGCACGCTCACGGTTCTGATCAATGGCGACGAGGAGATCAGTTCGCCCGGCAGCCGGAACGTGCTGACCCGGCTGGGCAGCGAACACGATGCCGTGTTCTCGTTCGAAGGTTCTCGGGCAAACGCCGATGGACTCGCGCTGGCGACGAGCGGGATCGCCACTGTCACGCTGAGAGTCCAGGGCCGGGGCTCGCATGCCGGCGGTTCGCCGGAACGCGGGATCAACGCGCTTTACGAACTCGCGCACCAAGTCCTGCAGACCCGCGATTTGTCCGAGCCCGCGAATGGGCTCAAGATGAACTGGACGCTGGCCCAGGCCGGGTTCACCCGGAACATGATTCCACCCGAGGCGACGGCGACGGCCGACGTGCGGGTGCTGAGGGTGTCCGACTATGATCGGATCGAGCGCACGCTGCGCGAACGGATCCGGAACCAGCTGTTGCCGGAGGCGAAAGTGCACCTGCTGTTCGAGCGCCGCCGGCCGCCGCTCGAGGCCACGCCCGCGTCCCGCGCGCTGGCCCGGCACGCGCAGGAAATCTACCGGGAGCTCGGTCGGGAGTTGATCGTCACCGATGTGGCGGAAGGCGGCGGCACCGATGCCGCCTTCGCCGCCCTGACGGCCAGGGGTCCGGTCATCGAGCGTTTCGGGCTCCATGGTTTCGGCGCCCACACGACCGACAGCGAGTATGTGCACATCAGTTCGATCGAACCGCGCCTTTATCTGGCGACCCGGATGATCATGAGCTTCTCGCAGGGTCGGGATCAATGAAGCCTCCCTACTCCCCGCGCCAGGCGCTCATGCTGTTCTCTCTCGTTTGCCTCGCCACCATTCTGGAGGGCAAGGTCGTGTACGATGTCCGCGAAGAAGGCGCGGCCGCGGATGGCACGACACTCTGCACGGCGGCGCTGCAGCGGGCAATCGATCGCTGCGCGGAACAGGGAGGCGGCACCGTCCACTTCCCCGCGGGCACCTATCTTTCGGGGACACTGGTCTTGCGCAGCCACGTCACCCTGCACCTCGACGCCGGCGCAACGCTCCGGGGCAGCCCGAATCCGCGGGACTACCCCGAGCGGGCCTCGGTGCTGCCGTCGTACACCGACAAGTATGTCCGGCAGGCGCTCCTTGCCGGCGAAAATCTCGAGCATGTCGCGCTGCGTGGAGCAGGCACGATCGACGGGCACGGGACCGCTTTTCGGTGGAAGGAATACCAGAATCGTCCGTACGTCATCCGGCTGGTGCGGTGCCGGGACGTCACCGTCGAAGGGCTGACCCTCCGCGATTCCCCGATGTGGATGCAGCATTATCTCGCGTGTGATCGCGTGCGCCTCCACGGGCTCCGCGTATTCAATCATTCCGGCTACAACAACGACGGGATCGATCTGGATGCGTGCCATGATGTGACGGTGAGCGATTGCGTCATCGACTCGGATGACGATGCCATCGTGCTCAAGAGCACCCTGGAGCGGGCCTGCGAGAACGTGACGGTCACCAATTGCCTGCTCAGCAGCCACTGCAATGCGTTCAAGCTTGGCACCGAATCGACGGGCGGATTCAGGCGCATCACCTTTAGCAATTCCGTGATCCAGTCGCCACGGTTCTCAAGATCGATTTACGGCAGCCAGCGCGGGCTCGCCGGGATCGCGCTGGAATCCGTGGACGGCGGGCCACTCGAGAATGTGGTGGTCACGAACATCTCGATCACAGGAGTGAATGTGGCGTTGTTCCTCCGACTGGGGGACCGCGGCCGGCCCTTTGTCCCGCAGGCACCCCGGCCCCCGATCGGATCCTTCCGGAATGTCCGCATCGCCAACATCATCGCGGCCGGGACGGGACCAACCGGCTGCTCCATCACGGGGGTACCCGGCGGCATGGTGGAAGACGTCACGCTATCCGATGTGAGCCTGGAGTTCGAAGGCGGCGGCGGCAGTGAGCTGGCCGGGCAAGGGGTGCCGGAGCGGGTCGACGCGTATCCGGAGAGCGCGATGTTTGGCGATCTGCCGGCCTATGGACTCTATGCCCGGCATGTGCGGGGCTTGACGCTCAACAACGTGCGTCTGGACACGCTTGCCCCCGATGCGCGGCCCGCCGTGATTTGCGACGATGTCCGTGATTTGGAACTGAACGGCCTCAGCGTGCCTTCCTCCGAGGCGGCTGCCGAGGTGGTCCGGTTTACGCAGGTACAGAGCGCCCAGCTGCGCGGCTTCCGGACGCGAGGGCCGGTGGCTCTCCTGCTGAAGGTCGAGGGAGACTCGACGCGGGATGTCGCACTGGTCGGCAACGATTTCAGTGCGGTGCAACGGCTCGTGGAGCTTGCCGAAGGCATCGCGCCCGGGGTGGTGCGGCAGGCGGGAAATGTGGCACCGTCGCGTGATTCTCAGAACCAGCAACTGACCAGGAAATAGAACGAAGGCCGGGGCGCAGAATTGCCCACCAGACCGGGGACTTGAAACCCGCCGTACTCGCTCCCGCGCGAGCCCACCGGCAGATCCACTCCAGATGTGACCTGCACGGCGTCAGACGCACTCCACACGAAGCGGGGTTGCAGCAGGAACGATGGGTCCTCGAGGTTGGCCAAACTGCCGAGGAAGAAGTTCAAAAGCGGATGCCACTCGATCTGCAACGAGGCTGCGCCGAGGTGCCGCCCCAGCACGAAGAGACTCCCCCGGCTTCGCAGAGTCGCGAGAACCGGATCGAGCAATGCCGCCCCGTAATTGGAACCACCCGGACCGCTGAAATGATATTCGACAAACCCGAGTACATTCCGACCGCCCCAGACCCACGAATACTGGAGGTTGGCCACAGCCGAGGCGAACGCCCGGGCACCGCCACTCCCTTCGGTTCCGACCCGGAGCCATGTGGCGTCGACGTGCCATGTCGCCTCACCCAGGAGTCCGGATCCGCCGAGCCCCAGCACCGGTTCGCCATAATGCCAGCCTCCCATCAGGGTCCAATCGGTCCGAGCCTGCCTCAGCCTCACCTGCGCGGCAAAGGACGATTCCTCGGCTGATATGCGGCCCGTCAGCGGGTCCCGCCGGCCGACAGCGAGCAACTGCACTCCGAGGTCGGTCAGCGGAAGGTCCAGATGAATCATATCGTCGCCGTTCTTGTAATCGCGCACGACGTCCGAGGGAGCGAAGGGGTTGAAAAGGTCGAAGGGATTGAAAACAAGCCCGCCTCCCCAGGTGATGGCTTGCCGACCGACGGTCACCGTTCCCCAGGGTCGCGACCATGCGAGCGAGAGCCGGTCCACACGGGCGGATGACCGATGCCGCCGCCCTTCTGCGATTACCGACTCCAGGTCGAGAAGCGTCTGCGGCGCGCCGGCACCCTGGCGGTCCGGGACCGCCGTCCCCTGCAGCCGCTCCCTCGTGTCGCCAATCTGCCCCGCGAAATCGATCTCGGCCTTCAATTCGAAATCGCCCCGCGTGCCGGAGAACATTGGCCGCACGACTCCGGAGAGATCGGCCATCGTGCTGCCGCCCTGTTCACGCCAAAACGATCCGGCCGGCGCATGGGAGAGCCGCAGCTCGGTGTTGGCATAAACCTCAACCTGCACCGCACCGCCCGCCGCGGCCCGCGACAGCGGCGGCACGCAGATCGCCAGCCCCGCGAGAGAAGCCCGGAGCGCCGCCGCGTGACAGGCCCGGGGCGGCCACGCCCCAGGTGCGAGCCGTCGCCCTGGCATCCGCACCGCGCCACTCATTGCACTCTCGGCGCCGTGCGCATCGCCACCGTTTTCCCCTGCCAGCATCTCCCGCATCAGCTGCACCGCTCATCCTCCACGACGGCCCCGTCGCGCAGCCGGACGATCCGCTTCGCATGGCGCATGACGAGTTCGTCATGCGTGGCAAAAACAAACGTCACCCCGTGGCGCACGTTCATTCCCCGCATCAGCTGCAGAAGTTCCGTCGCCGTATGCGAATCGAGGTTGGCAGTCGGTTCGTCCGCCAGCACGATCGCCGGACCGCTCACGATCGCCCGCGCCACCGCCACGCGCTGCTGCTGGCCGCCAGACATCTCGGCGGGTCGGCGGTCCTCCAGTCCCGTCAGACCAACCTCCTCGAGCACCGCCCGCGCCCGGCTCCGCCGCTCGGAACGCGACACTCCCTGCAGGAGCATCACATATTCCACGTTTTCCGCCGCCGAGAGCACAGGGATGAGATTATAGGCCTGAAAAACGAAACCCACATGCTGCAGGCGCAGCCGGGTGACTTCCGCAGCCGAAAGCGTCTCGAGCCTCCGCCCCGCGAGGAGGATGCTTCCGCGATCCGGCAGATCCAGCCCCCCCATGAGATTGAGCAGCGTGGTCTTCCCCGAGCCGGAGGGGCCGACCAGGGCGGTGAATTCTCCCTCCGCGATCGTCACGCTCAGGCTATTGAGCGCCGGCACGATGACCTTGCCCTGGGCGTAGGTTTTCGAGACGTCGCGCACCTCGACAATCGGCGTCCCCGCACCGGACCTGCCCGCTGGAAGTTCAGTCATGTCGTTCACGGAATTGCCGTTCACACGTGCGCCATCGCGGCGACAGGCGTGATGCGCGCCGCTTTCACGGCGGGATAAAGGCTCACCAGCAAGCCGAGGACGAAGACCGTGCCCGCCGCAAGGGCGTAGTCGCTGGCCGCCGCCTCCGGGTAGACGATTCGAGCGAGCCCGAAATACTCCGTGCCGGCGGAAAAGGCGGAGAAGTCGATGCCCGTGCGGCCGAGCGTTTCCACCGTCACCGCGGCCAGGAGGGATCCCCCCGCCGCGCCGACGACGAGCAGGCAAGCCGTCTCGAGCACGACACCCCCGAGAATGCCGAACGGGGTGATGCCGAGTGCCCGGACCAGACCGAATTCGCGAACCCGTTCGAAGACCGCCATGAGCACCGAGTTGACCAGGCCGAATGCCATGGCGACGAATACAATCACGTTCCAGATCAGTGCGTACACCGTCATGCTGTCGAGGTAGGCGCCGACAAATGGAATCATCTCACGCCAGGTCAGCACCCGGAACGCACTCTCGGGCAGCCGCTCGCGCAGCGTCCGGGCCACGGCGGGGGACTCCTCCGCCGCGGGCAGCACGATGCTGAACTCGCTCACGTCGCCTCCGACCCCGAGCATTCGCTGCAGGGTTTCGCGCCGGCAGAAGATGAGCTGCTTTTCCGTCGTCTCGAGTTGCGCCCGGTACACGCCGGTGATGACGAAGGCGCGAGAGACGATCTGCCCCGAGGCATCCTGGGCATCGATGACCAGCCGGTGTCCGGTGCGCGCCTCGAGCTTTACGAGCAACGCCCGTCCGACGAGCAGCCCATGGGGCGCGTTCGCGAGACCGGAGCCTTCCGTGACGGAATCAGCCAGGAATGACATTCCATGCTCCGCCGCCGGGTCGACGCCGACCAAAGTGACGCCGTAGGCACCATGCGGACTGCGCACCACCGCGCCCGTCCGCAGCCGGCTCGTCCATCGGGCCCCCTCCGGCAGCAGAGAGCCGAGCGCGTCGCGCACCGTGGCAACGTCCCGGATACGCGCGTCGATGACCGGATTTTCGAAGAATCCGGGCGCCTGCACCTGCACATGGCCGGTCAGGTTGGCGATGCCCTGCCGGAGCATGTCGGCCATCATGCCGCGGATGAATGCGGCGTAGAAGACCATCGCCCACACGCCCACGATCACGGCGAGCAGGATCACCAGCGTCCGCCGCGGGTGGCGCCACAGGTTCCGCCATGCGATCGTCAGGTTCATGCGACGCGAATCGCCTCCACCGGACGCATCCGCCGGATCCGGACGGCGGGAAACCATGCCGCCAGCATGGTCACCGCAAACACGATGGCAGGACCGAACACGGCGGTCGCGAGGGACAGTTCGGGGTGCAGCCGCGGCGGCATCCCGTACTGTGCCATGTAATCCGCCGCCTCCTGGCCAAAATAGAGCCCGAGGCGGGCGAAGTACGCGGTCACAGCCGAGCCCAGCGCAATCCCGGCAACCACGCCGATCAGGGTCAGGAAACCCGACTCGAGCAAAAGCACCCTTACCAGGCGCCAGGGCGTCGTGCCGATCGCCATCATCACGCCAAACTCCCGCGTTCGCTCAAAAACTGCCATGATGAAGGTGTTCAGGATGCTGAACGCCACCACCAGCACGAGGATCACGTACATCACCCCGCCGATCAGCATGTCGAGCTTGATGCCCTCGAGCACGCCTGGCAGCAGCTGACGCCAGGTGAGCACGACCGGCGGATGGTCCTTCATGCCGGATCCCGCAAGACTGGCGGTCAGCCGTCGGGCGGTGGCATCGATTCCCCAGAGGCTGTCCGCCTGCGCAATCACCCGATGCACCGCGCCATGCATGCGGAAAACCTCGTCGAAAAACTCGAGCGGCACGTAAACCACCCCGCGATCGAATTCCGGCTGCCCCGACTCGAAAATCCCCTTCACGACGATTTCCGCCGCCGCCACCGAGCCGTCACGCGCGGTGCCAAGCACCGTCACCCGGTCGCCGACCCCGACGCCGAGGTTGCGGGCCAGCAGCGCCCCGAACACCGCCTGATCGAAATCACCGGCGTCGAGGTAGGCCCCCTTCCGCACGGTCCCGGGCACATTGGTGATTGCGCGCTCGCCCTCCGGACGCACGCCGACGATCAGCGCACCCTGCGCATGCTCCTCGCTCGCCAGCAGCGAAAAGCCCTCGCTGCGGACGGTCGTCCGGCTGACGCGCGGTTCCGCCCGCAGTTCCGTCTCCACGGACGCGGGATCGGGAATGACCAGCCAGATGCGGCCGTCGTCGAAGTATCCTTCGGCCTGGGCCTGGAGGTATCCGGTCCCGCTCGCCACCGCCGCGCGCAGCATGAGCTGGTACTGGTTGACCTGCAGCGAAAGCATGAACACGAGGATCCCCGCTGCGAAGACGATGCCGCCCATCGAGAGCAGCGAGCGGCGCCGGTTGCGCCAGAGATTCCGCCAGGCGAGCTGCACCTCGTTGACCAAGCCCCCGTCCTTCCGGATGGGGCGGCTGTCAGAAGCAATGCGATACGGCACGTCGTCCTCCTCAGTCGCGCGGGTTGCGCAGAAAAGCCTCCGTGAAGTACCGGTCAGGCATTGCGTCGCGAAACTCGAGGGCAAGGTATTCCACCCGGGTAAAGCGTTCCGGGTCGTCCGCCTGCACCATTGTGGAGACGCGCGGCAGCAACCGCCCCCCCAGCATTTCGATCTCCGTCGCGACCAGGGTCTTCACGAGCCTGCCGTCCTGATCGAAATACCGCTCCTCGAGCACGACAAAGTCATCCCGGATGAGCAGTTCCTCGGTTCCCCAGACCACGGGCGCATCAGGCCGGGGCGTCAGCCGCACCCGGTACACCGTGTGTCCCCCGTCCTGAATCCGCTCGACGATCTCGTGCGTGTAGTCGACGAGGATCGTGTCGCTTCTGGCCAGGTCGTGATAGCTGAAGTCGGAGCCCATCCAGGCCTGGCTCATGAGCGAGGGCGGCAGCTTGATCACGCGGTTGATCCGTGGATTGAACGTCCACATCTGATCCCCGCGCTTGAGCGTGCCGTTGCCCCGGTCGCGCACCGGCGCAGTGATGATGACGACCGCATCCTTGTCTCCGCGGGTCCATGCATCCATCTCCTGCGTGCGTTCCCAGCCGGGACGGTGAATGGTCATGCGCATCGATCCGAACGAGGCGGCGCCCCGATAGTGCTCGAAGGCCGCCCTCACCAGATCCACGGCCGGCAGCATGACTTCGGCGCCGGCGGAAGCCGACACTGCGGCAAGGAAGAGGATTGGGATCACCCGGTGCCTGGTATTTGCCCTCATCTTGCTTTCCGCTCGTTCGATCAAAGCCGCGGCTAACTAACCCCACTTGTCCGCCGCGATCAACCTTCCGGGCGCGGTTGGCTGCCAGCCGGGATCCTCCGTCCGGCCCCGCCTCATAGGAACACACCCAGCAACAGCACGAAACCGAGCCCGGCCACCGCGATGATGGTCTCGAGGACGGTCCAGGTTCGCAGCGTCTGGCCGACGGTCAGCCCGAGCGTGTCCTTCACGATCCAAAACCCACCGTCATTGAGGTGCGAGAGAATGAGCGAACCGAAGCCGAGCGAGAGGACGAGCAGTTCCCGGTTGACCTCCGGATGGACCGCCAGCACGGGGGCGAGCAAGCCTGCGGCAGTCGTGATGGCGACAGTGGCCGAGCCGGTAGCAACGCGAATGAATGCCGCAACCAGCCAGGCGTAGACCAGCGGCGGCAGGTTCAGATCGCCCGCCAGTGTACCGAGCGCATCGGCCACGCCGGCCTCCCGCAGCACGCGCGCGAACCCTCCCCCACCCGCCACCACCAAAAGCGTCATGCCGATGACGGCGATGCTCTGCTCCGTGAACCCCAGTATCTGCAGCCGGGTGAAGCGACAGGCCCGGCCAAAAATCCAGCAGGCCACTCCCAGGCCCAGCGCGAGCGCAATCACCGGATGCCCGATGGTCTCGAGCAGCGCGCGGGTGCGGTGGCCCGAGGGAGAGGCCAGCTCGCCGACCGTCGCCAGCAGCATCAGCGCGACCGGCAGGAACACCACGAACGTCGTCGCCGCGACTCCCGGTCGCGGCATTCCCTCGCGGACCGTTCCGACGGCGGGCGACCCGGTGCCATCCGGTCGGATCGCCTCCGGAATCGACACCGGCACACGATTCACCACCCAGCGGGCAAACAGCGGGCCGGCAATCCAGGCCGCCGGGATCCCGACGACAAACGCCAGCGCAAGCACCTTGCCCGTGCTCGCGCCGAGCGCATCGATTGCGACGACCGCGCCGGGATGCGGTGGCGTCAGCCCATGCATGACCGAGAGAAAGGAAAGCAGGGGAAGCGCGAGCAGCAAAAAGGGCCGTTTCGTCTCCCGAGTCAGCGAGATCACCACCGGCAGCAACAGGAACAATCCCACGGTAAACCACGTCAGCATGCCCACGATCAGGGCGAGCGCCACGACGCACCACACCGCCCGCGCCGGGCCGAAGAAACGGCTGAACCGCTCGGCCAGCACCTGGGCGCCGCCCGACTCCGCCAGCAATTTTCCCAGCATCGCGCCCAGGGCGATCACGGCGGCAATGCCGCCGAGCGTCGCACCGATCCCATGCTGAAACGCCTGCAATGCCGCGAGCGGCGCCAGGCCGGCCCCCACGCCCACAATCATGGACGCGATGAACAGCGCCAGGAATGCGTTCAGCTTCTGCCACGTCACGAGCGCGACGAGGACGGCGATCGCCGCCAGGGCGAGCAGCAGGAGCAAATGCGGCGAGGCGGTCATCAAGACGCGGGGTGACGGGGCCGACGGTGAAGGTCACGATGATCAGGATGAGGGCAACAGGAAAGGCCGGATCCCGGTCCGGAATGGACGCAACGCGGGAGCCGCAACCAATTCGTTCTCGTGATCGTTCTCGATTACTTTGCCGGAGAGAGAACGAGAACGATTACGCAGAACGAGAAACAGGAAAAGTCGGGCTGCAGCGGATTCGCCGCTTCCCTCACTCCAGGCTGAAGTAGCTCCGCGTCGGGCTGGGGGCGTTCACTCCCTTGATCGCGAGCCAGAGGATGTCGTTGAGCTCGTTGTCATCGATCATGTCGGCCTCGACCCAGTTCATCCGCTCGCTGCGGATGGATGTGAGCGAGGGGACATTGCGCTCGTCGAGCGGATGACGCGCGGGGATCGTGCTGTACGGGCGCAGGTCCGGCTCGTTGCGGAAGGCCGCCGCCATCGGCCGTGCGCCGGCGTCGTGCAGCGTCATCGGGCCGACGCCAAGGATCAGTTCCATCGTCCGCAGCATCGAAACCGTATTGTACATGGAGGAATCCACGCCGCGGCCGCGGGTGTAGGGCGAGAGGACGAAGGCGGGCGAACGATGCGAATCGACATGGTCGGGTCCGTTCTGTGCGTCGTCCTCGAGGACGAAAATCGCGGTGTGCGGCCAGAAACTCGATTTCGACATCGCCTCCACAATCATCCCGAGCGCCTGGTCATTGTCCGCCACCATCGCCTTCGGCGTCAGCCGGTCGCGGGCGGTGCCCGAGGTATGATTATTGCCGATGCGCAGGACACAGAAGCGTGGGAATTCGCCCTTCCGCTCGAACTCCGCCAGCTCGGCGATGAAGGCGCGCGCGCGGTTGATGTCCGGATACTGCAGATCGTAGGCGCGGAAAGTCATCGAGGTGTGCGGCGTCAGGGCCGGATCGCGGACCGCGGCAATCTGCACGCCCTGCGCCGGCGCCGGCTGGATATTGGAGCACCAGTAACCGTAGTTGCGCAGGGTCAGCCCCGCAGCGAGGACGTTGTTCCAGATGTAGCCCGACGGCGGCAGGGCCGCGCGTTCCCCACCCTCGTAATCATAGTGCTGCCGGCGCCGGCCGTATGAGTTGGGCCACATCCGCTGCACGTACGCCGGCGCAATCGCCGCCGAGGTCCAGTTGTGGCCATCCGCCGAGACGTCGGCATTGACGTAGAAATTGTCGAGCAGGACGAATTCGCGGGCCAGCTTGTGCTGGTTCGGGGTGACGTCCTCGCCGAACAGCGTGAGGCTCGGGTCGCCATTGCCGATCTCCAGATCGCCCAGCACCTGATCGTAGGTGCGGTTTTCCTTCACGATGTACATGACGTGCCGGATCGGCGTCGGTCCGCCGGGGACATTCGGGACCACGCTGCCGGCCGGGACGCCCGCATCCTCGAGTTTCCGGGGATTGAACGGCGAATTCCGGAGCACGGTGGTGGTCCAGGTCGCGAGCTGCCCCGGTTCAAAGCTGCCAATGTGCGACATCGTTCCGTTCTGCATCGCAGCCACATACTGGTCCGTGCGGATTCCCTGATGGAGCGGGGAACCGGTCCGTCCAGGATTGGGCCCGCCCGGATTCGGAAAACTCCGATCGCCCCGACCGTTGAACACCAGCAGCGATCCGTCGCTGAAACCGCGCGCGGCTGTCGGATACCAGCCGGTTGGAATGAAACCCGCGACCTGCGTGCGCGTCGTCGACACATCAACCACCGCCAACGCGTTGGCATCCGCGCACACCACGTAGAGCCGGTTCTCGTCCGGCGTCAGCGCCAGGGCGGAGGGCGTCATACCCGGCGGAGACACGGGTGAGAGCGCGACATTGATCCGCTCGATTTCGCGGAGTTGCCCCGTCCCGGTCTCGCCCAGCACGGCCACCAGGTTCGTATTCGAAAGTGCAACATAGAGCCGGCGTTTGAACGGATCGGCTTTCTCGCCCTCCTCGCCGCCAATCACCTCGGCGGATGCATTCCGCCAGAGCATGTCCATCGGTGCCGACCCGAGGTGCAGCCGCGACATCACCGCGCCGGAGACCGCGTCATGCTGGTGCAGCAGGCCATCGCCCCAGCCGGTGACAAACAACGACCTGCCATCCGGGTGAAAGAGCAGCCGGTAGGGGCGATGTGCCGATTTCCATTCCCCGAGGACCGTCCCGGATTCGAGATCGATCACCCAGAGGGAATCCCGGTGGAGCCCGGCCGCATACAGCCGGCGGCCGTCGGGCGAAAGGGCGATGTCGCCGACAAAATCGCTGTGCTTGCGTTCCACGCTCGCGACCAGCGTGAAGGTCCGGCGCGCGGCGAGGCTGCCGTCGGACGACAGTTGCAGTTCGTAGACGCTCGCGGTCGAGCCACCGGAGACATAGAAGAGCCCGCCATCGCCCGGTGCGAACTGCAGCCCCAGCCAGCCGTCTTCCAGTTCCAGGCTCGAGACGGGTTTCAATTCCGGGAGCGAGAACACCGTGACTGAGGGTTTCTTGTAGCCTCCCTGCAGGATGAGGAGATGCCGTCCATCGGGGGAAATGGCGGACGCCATCGGGAAGGTCGAAAGCGGGATCTGCTTTCCAGCCGGCTCGAGCACCCAACCGGTGGCGAGTTGGAACCGGTTGCCGTCGAGCGGGCCCACCTGGACGGTCGGGGGCTCCGAGGCCGACACTCCGATTGCAAGCAGGATCGATGCGATTCCGGCAAATACAGGCTTCATAAGACGAATGGGCTGTTGCCGGCGATCCTCGGTCCGAAGCCGGCAGGTGTCGACTGCGTTCACACTCGAAGGGGGTCGGCTGACCCGCCGCCTGACGCTGCGGTAGGCGCCGCGCTCCCCGGGTTGCGTCAACATTGGATCGACGCCGGTACCGGGAAGGCTTCAATGAGCTCCGATGAAGACCCGGTTCCTTGCCCTGCTCCTGACGGCGGCCACCTGCATCGCGGGCGACGGTGCGCTGCGCCGACCCAATATCATCTTTCTCCTCGCCGACGATCTGGGATACGGCGACATCGGCGCGTTCGGGCAGGAGAAGATTCGCACGCCGAACCTGGACCAGCTGGCACGGGATGGGATGCGGCTCACGCACCATTATTCGGGGCACAATGTCTGCGCACCCTCGCGGTGCGTGCTCATGACCGGCAAGCACCCCGGACATGCCTACATTCGCAACAATCGCGGCGGCGTGGGCCAGCCCGGCGGCCTCGCCGAGGGCCAGGAACCGGTCCCGCCCGGAGAGCTGAAGCTGCCGCTGACCCTGCGGCAGCTCGGGTATGCCACCGGCGCATTCGGCAAATGGGGGCTGGGCGCGGTCGGCAGCAGCGGCGATCCGAATGACCAGGGTATCGATCGCTTCTTCGGCTACAACGACCAGGCGGTCGCTCACAATTATTACCCGGTGAGCCTCTGGAACAATCGCGAGCGCGTGCCCCTGGACAACCCCGCGTTCAGCGCCCATCAGAAATTTCCCGCAGGCGCAGACCCGACGAAGCCGGAAAATTACGCGCAGTTCCGCGGGAAGGAATACGCTCCCGATCGGATCAACGAGGCCGCGCGGAGTTTTTTGCGGGAGAACAAGGACCATCCCTTCTTCCTGTATTATCCAACCACCGTGCCGCATCTCGCCCTGCAGGTGCCGGACGATTCGCTGGCAGAATACCAGGATGCATTCCCCGAAACCCCCTACCTGGGTGAAAACGGCTACCTCCCGCAGCGCACGCCCCATGCCGCCTATGCCGCGATGATTACCCGGCTGGATCGCGAGATCGGCCGGTTGCTGGCCCTGGCCGACGAGCTCGGACTGCGAGAAAACACCATCGTGGTCTTCACCAGCGACAATGGGCCGCTCTGGGACCGGTTTGGCGGCACCGATGCCGATTTCTTCAACAGCGCCGGCGGCCTCCGGGGACGCAAGGGCCATTATTACGAGGCTGGCTTCCGAGTGCCCTGCATCGTCCGTTGGCCCGGGAAAATCCAGCCCGGCACCACGAGCGAGCGCGTCACCGGCTTCGAGGACTGGCTGCCGACGCTGCTCGAACTCATCGGCACGCCGGAGGCGACTCCCAGGGGCATCGACGGTATCAGCTTTGCCCCGACGCTGCTCGGCTGGATCCAGCCCGAACGGCCGTTCCTCTACCGGGAATCGCAGGGTTACGACGGCCAGCAGGCCGTGCGCGTCGGCCCGTGGAAGGCCATTCGCACCAATCTGCACCCGCGGCCCTCGGTCAAGGACAAGACGCCCGGTCAAATTGAGCTCTATCATCTTGGGTCGGACCCGGCCGAGTCACGAAACCTGGCGGACAAGCACCCGGACGTCGTGGCAAGGCTCGCGGCGATCCTCGAGGAGCAGCATGTGCCGTCGCCGCTGTGGCCGATCAGCGCACTCGACGGGCCGGCCGGCGCCGCACGCGGGAGGAAGTCCTCCCGATAGCGTTGCCGAATCCGGGAGCCGGACCGTCCCGGCCGCGTCTACGTAAGGATTTCATTGGTTGGGGATGCGGCGCCCCCGCCGCGTCGAATGCCGTTTCGCATTTCGGACGACGCGGAGGTCGTCCACAAACCCGATGGGAAGACCATTCCTGCGCCCTCGGGAATATTCGATCGGGCATTCGGGCGCAGCAAGCCTGCGCCCCTACGAGACAGAGCGCGGATCCGGATCGTCAAGGACCGCGCTCAGGACGTCCGTATCCGCACGGACCGGCCGTGCGCATCCAGCTTCTCCATGGCGGCGAAGGCCGCGACGACCGGCTCCGCCTTCTTCACGCTGGCGCGATCATAACGGATGATGCTCGTCCGGCGCATGAAGTCCGCCACCCGCAACCCGCTGAAAAACCGGCCCGCCCGGCCCGTGGGCAGGACATGGCTGGGACCCGCGGTGAAGTCCCCCAGCGCCGTCGGCGTGTGGTTCCCGATCATGATCGCGCCGGCCGTGGTGATGGTGTCGGTGAGCCGGCGCGCTGCGGATTCGGCAACCAGCAGTTCGAGGTGCTCGGGGGCGACGTAATTCGCCACTGCCGCCGCCTCCGCCAGCGATTTCACCTCGACCGAGAGAAAGCCCTCCTCGAGCACCCGCAGCGACTTGGCCGAGCGGCTGATCAGTTGCAGCTGCGTGCGAATCTCGCAGGTGATGGCACGGAGGATCTCGGCCGAAGTGGCAACCAGGTAGATCTTCTCCCGGCCCGAACCATGCTCGGCCTGGGCGAGCAGATCGGCCGCGGCAAACGAGATGTTCGCCGTCTCATCGGCAATGATCATCACCTCGCTCGGCCCCGGCAGCGAATCGACGCCGACGACGCCGAAGACCTGCCGTTTCGCCTCGCACACATAGGCATTGCCCGGGCCAAAGATCTTGTCGACCGCCGGAACCGTGTCCGTCCCGAAGGCCATCGCCGCGATCGCCTGGACGCCTCCCACGCGATAGATTTCATCGACGCCCACGAGCTGCAGCGCGGCCAGGATGCCGTCGGCCACCTTGCCCGAGGCATTCGATGGCGTGAAGACCGCGATTTGCGGGCATCCGGCGATCTTCGCGAGCGTGGCCGTCATCAGCACGGTTGAGACCAACGGCACCTCGCCACCGGGAACATACAGGCCGACCCGCCGGATGGGATCGAACTTCTCTCCGACGGCCGCACCGTGCGGATTCCGCGCCATCCAGGCCGCCGGGAATCCCTTGCGGTGAAAGCGCTCGATGCTCTTGTGGGCCGCGGCGAGCGCCCGCTTCTCCCCTGCCGGCAGCCGGCGCGATGCCGCTGCAGTCTCCGCCGGCGACAGCCGAAAATCGCGGCCGCGCAACTTCGCCCCGTCGAATTTCGCGGCGTAATACGACACTGCCTCGTCTCCTCGCTGGCGAACGTCCGCCAGGATCGCCGCCACCGACTCCGCGATTTCCCGGGGCACAACCGCCCCCTGGCAGAAATCGGCCAGCTCGGACCAGAACGTCTTTGCCGCGTGCTGAAGTGTGCGCATGAACGTGCCGCTACTTCCCCGTCAGCGATGGCACTGCGAAGGTCGACGCCGGGAAATGCTCGTTGACCGTGATCCGGTCGAACTGGATCGTCACGGTCTGCTCCTCGCCCGCCTTGTTCTTCGTGGTCGTGACGATGCTCTTGGGAAACCGGATCCCGTTCACGATCATCTCGCCCTGCTCGCGAATCGTCCCGCCGGACTCCGTCTCCGTGTAGACCAGTCGCCCCGTGGCGACGTCGAAGCAGCGGTAAAAGACAATCTGCGGAGCGTGAATGAAGGCAATCTTGTGGCAGGTGATCCCGTCAACCGTGGTGATGCCGAGGTCCTCGACCCTGCCGCCGGCCTGCTCCAGCCCGCGGAAAAACGAGAGGTTCTCCCAGGTGTTGGCGCGCAGCCGCCGGATGTGGTCCGTGCCCAGCAGCGTCTGCCGCCACTGCGCCTTGTTCGCCAGATCCGTCACCCGCTGCCAGCCGTCGTAGCCGTCGAGCGCCGTGACCTCCACCGTCTGGTCGGACGTGGCCATCACCCGTTGCTGTTCGGGTTTCTGAAAGATGATCTCCATGGCGGCCCGGGTCTGCCGCTGCGGATCCGTCGGGCTGGCCGTGACCAGCGTGCCGGTGTAGCGGACCGAGCGGACGGACGTGAGCGCCGCCTCGCTGCCCAGATAGGCGCGCGCCTTCGCAATGATGGCAGGTTCCGCTGCGTGCGCCACGACGCCGGCCAGAAGCCCGGCACACGCGATCGCCAACCTTCGGACAGGGAGCAGGCTCATGGTAGGTGACGTTTCAGTTTCATACTCCGGATGGTGCTGCGCCGCAAGGCCCGTGACGGCTCATTCCCATTCGATGGTTGCCGGCGGCTTGGAGCTGATATCGAAGACGACGCGACCCACGCCGCGCACCTCGTTCGTGATCCGACCCGAGATTTTCTGCATCAAGTCGTACGGCAGCCGGGCCCAGTCCGCCGTCATCGCATCGGTGCTCTCCACCACGCGCACGGCGATCACGTAATCATAGGTGCGTTCGTCGCCGAAGACGCCGACGGTCCTCACCGGCAGGAAGACGCAGAACGACTGCCAGACCTTGTAATAGTAACCGCTGCGCATCATCTCGTCGTGCAGGACCGCATCGGCATCGCGGAGGATCGTGAGCTTGTCGGCGGAAATATCGCCCATCACGCGCACGCCCAGCCCCGGTCCGGGGAAAGGCTGGCGCCAGACCACTTCGCGGGGAAGCCCCAGCGCCTCGCCGACGCGCCGCACTTCGTCCTTGAACAGCTCGCGCAGCGGCTCGACCAGCTTGAGCTTCATGCGCGCCGGGAGACCTCCGACATTGTGGTGGGTCTTGATCAGGGAGGCGGGGTTGTTCCCGATCGACACGCTCTCGATCACGTCCGGATAGAGGGTGCCCTGGCCGAGAAACTCGGCGTGACCGATGGATTTGAGCGATTTTTCGAACACTTCGACAAACGTGCGGCCGATGATCTTTCGCTTCTGTTCCGGCTCGCTGACGCCCTTCAGCCGGCGGAGGAACAGCTTCGCGGCGTCCACCACGCGCAGGTCAATGTGGAAGTGCCGGCCGTAAAGCCGCTCGACCGAATCGCGCTCGTCCTTCCGCAGCAGCCCGTTGTCAACAAAGACACACGTGAGCTGGCGGCCGATGGCCTTGTGCAGCAGTGCGGCGGCCACCGACGAGTCCACGCCGCCCGAGAGGCCGAGGATGACCCGGCCCTTCCCCACCTGCGCGCGGATGCCCTCGATGGCATGCGCGATGAAGTCGCGCGTGGTCCAATCCTGCTTCGCCCCGCACACGCCGAGCAGGAAATTGCGAATCATGTCCACGCCCCGTTCGGTGTGAAACACCTCGGGGTGAAACTGGATCCCGTAAAAGCCGCGCTTGGCGTCCTCCACCGCGGCAAAGGGCGAGTTTTCGGTTGTCCCGATGGGGCGGAAGCCGGGTGGCAGCTGCGTGACCTTGTCACCGTGCGAGTTCCAGACGCGCAGCTTGCGCGGCAGCCCTGCAAACAGCTTGCCCGGCTTGAGCACTGTCAGCACGCCGTGGCCATATTCGCGCGCCTTGCTGTGTTCGATCTCGCCGCCGAGGAAGTGCCCCATCAGCTGCAGCCCGTAACAGACGCCCAATACGGGCACGCCGAGTTCGAAGATCGCAGGATCCGGGTGGGGCGCACCGCGGGAGTAGACGCTTTGCGGCCCGCCCGAAAGAATTATTCCGATGACATTTTCCTTCCGCAAGGTTTCCGCCGGGGTCGAGTAGTGGAAGATGCGCGAGTAAACCTGGCACTCGCGAATCCGGCGCGCGATCACCTGTGTCAGCTGCGAACCGAAGTCCAGGACGGCAATGGTCTGAGGCATGGGCGGGTTGGGAAAAAGGAGAGCAGAACGCAAACCGGACTGCGGGCAAGAGCGATTCCGGGCCGCCTCCGCTTGCCTCGCCGGCCGCCATCCGGCAGCCTCCTCCCGCTTTCCTTCTGCCATGCACCTCCGTTCCGCCCTGGTCCCGCTGTTTCTCCTGGCGAGTGCAACCGCCGCTCCGGTGGCCGCCGGCGATCCGCCGCGGCATTTCGCGCCCACGTGGGCCGAACTCGATGCGCGGCCCACACCGGAGTGGTTTCTCGATGCCAAGTTCGGCATCTTCATCCATTGGGGCGTGTACTCGGTGCCCGCGTGGGGCAAGGTGGGTGAATACTCCGAGTGGTACTGGCGGCGGATCAGGAGCGAGGGCCCGAAGGAGGCGGCCTGGCGCGAATTTCATGCGCGCAACTATGGGGAAACGTTCGACTACATGGACTTCGCGCCGCGGTTTACGGCGGAGCTGTTCGATGCGCGGCAATGGGCGGATTTGTTCGTCCGGGCCGGGGCAAAATATGTCGTGCCCACCTCGAAGCATCACGATGGCTTCGCCCTCTGGCCCAGCGCGGAGGCCAGCCGCACGTGGGGCCGGCCCTGGAACGCCGCGGAGATCGGGCCCCGGCGCGACCTGCTCGGCGAACTCGCCGCCGCCACTCGCGCCGCGGGCCTGCGATTCGGCTTCTATTACTCGCTCTACGAGTGGTTCAACCCGCTCTGGCTGGCGGACCGCCAACGCTACGTCGCCGAACACCTGTTCCCCCAGTTCAAGGACGTCGTCACGCGCTACGCCCCCGCGATCATCTTCAGCGATGGCGAGTGGGATCTGCCCTCCCGCGAATGGCGCAGCGAGGAGCTCCTCGCCTGGCTGTTCAATGAATCGCCCAGCCGGGATCACGTGGTCATCAACGATCGCTGGGGCAAGGACAGCCGGCACCGCCATGGCGGGTACTGGACCACTGAATACACCGCCGGCCTGCAGGGCGGCACCCATCCGTGGGAGGAAAGCCGCGGGATGGCCCATTCCTATGGGCTGAACCGCGCCGAGCGGATCGACGATTACAAGACCGGCCGCGAGTTCATCCTCATCCTCGCCGATCTCGTCAGCCGCGGCGGCAACTTGCTGCTCGACATCGGCCCGGCCGCCGACGGCACCATTCCGCCGTTGATGGAGCAGCGGCTGCTCGAAATCGGGGACTGGCTGAAGGTCAACGGGGAGGCAATCTACGGCACGCGCTTCGCCGGCCGCTCCTGCCAGTGGACCGAGGGCGAGCGGCCCCGCCAGGAATACGGCGAGTACCGGGTGAAGTACGACCTGCTGGATCAGGTCGGTCAGCAGCCGCGCGACGGCCGCGCCGTGAAGCAGGTCTTCTTTACCCGGAAGCCCGACGCGCTTTATGCCATCACCGCTGGCTGGCCCGGGAGGCAGCTTGTCCTTCGAAACGTGCGCGTCCCCGCCCGGCCCCAGGTGATGCTGCTGGGGGTGCCCGGCGAGCTGCCGGCCCGGGTGGAGGGCGATTCGCTCGTGATTACGCTGCCGGAACTCGGGCCGGAGGAGGCGCCTTGCCGGCACGCGTTCGCCTTGAAGATTGTCGGCGGCGCGGTGCTGCCGGAGTAGGCACGGAGGGGAAGCCCCGGCAGGGGCGCGGAGCAAAGCCAGATCGATGCTGCGCTCGTAAACCTCAATCTAGCCCGGTTAATTCTCACCGCGGGAGCCGCAACCGAAGGTTATTTGTTGGGACACAGAGTGCACAGAGGAAACACGGAGGTCACAGAGAACGGCAGGCTGGTTTTGCAAAGGAACAACTCTGTGCCCTCCTGTCCGGCCTCTG
>WYBX01000094.1 GCA_011525695.1 Verrucomicrobiia bacterium | reverse complement strand
TTATCGCATCAAACGCGCCAGCCCGTCTACGGGTCAGGTCGGCCCACACGCCTTTCAGCACTCCGCTCAGAGGCAGCGCACATCGAAAAACACGAAAAATCGCGATTTCGTGCGAAAGTCAGGTTAGTCTCGCTGAGAAACCACTGACTGGAGAGCCGGATGCGGGAAATCCGCCCGTCCGGTTCGGAGGGAGGGGTGGCGCTAACCCCGCCACTCCTACCCCTATCACGAATGTGTCTTCGAATGGACGCCACGGAGGGCGTCCCTCCAGGAAGGTCATTCCGACCGGGAATCTGGAATCCTGGGTCAGAGTTCCCGGATGAAGATGTTGCGCCAGCGGCACCGGCCGGTGTCGCCCCAGTTCGGCGGATTATCGAGCGTCCGAACGTTGTGCACTTCGAGCCCGATTCGGCCGCGGCTCCGGACGATTCGCGAAACGGCGGCGAGGTCATAATCCGGCTTCGATTCCCCCATCGTGGCTGTGTTCATCTCGGCGATCTTCACGCCATTGATCCAGGTCGTGATGGTCGGCAGCGGCGCACCGACACAGCGAATCCGGATGGTATTCCACTGGCCGACCTTCCAGGCCTTGAAAAAATCCGCCGGTGGGCAGTGATAACTGAGACCCCTTTTTTCCGTCTCGACGTTCGGAAAGTACTTCAAGGCAGTGACGTTTCCGGACGGATCTTTTTCGGCGGTGAATCCGAAATGACGAACGCGCGCGGCGGGGTGGGGCAGCATGCCATTGAAGTAAAAGGTGCCGATGCTGCCTTCGTCGCGATAATCGCAATGGATCTGTATGCCTTCCGCTCCGCGGTCAGTGTTGCGGACCAGGATCCCGGTGTCAGCCGGCCAGGCGGGATTGGCGTCGATCAGGAGTTCAAAGTCACCGTAGGTCTCATCGGTCAGGATATAGGAGCCTTCGGGATTTCCCTTGATCCGGTTGCCGACGATGACGCCGTCGATGATGCGCCAGTCGCCGGTGGTTGTCCCAGGCGGCCGCGCGACCTTGTGCCAGCCATTGAAGGTCTTTCCGTCAAAGAGCGACTTGAAGCCGGGGGGCGGCTGGACTTCGGCCGCGACGGCTGCGGACGAAACGAGGGCCAATGAAAACAACGCGAACGAAATGCGCCGGAAGAAGGCGGGAGGGGGTAATGAGTTCATGGGGTCGAAAGACATCAACAATGACGAAGGCGTTTGATGAGCTGAACTGACGTCGCGATGCCGCAGGGTGGGCGATGGATTAGCTGCGGAAGGCGAGCCAAAGGATGCCAATCGCGACGAACAGGATGACGAAGGCGAGCGTGAAGTAGATCAGGCAGCCCTTGCGAACATCCTGCCGCACCGTATCCGGACTGGTGCGATACTTGTCGAGCATTGCATCGGCGGTGAGGGAGGCCGACGGTTGATTGCCAGAGGAGGTTGGCGAATCGACGCGAGCCGGGACGGTACGGGCAATGCCGGGGCCCGGGGCGGGAGTGGCTGGAATGGACGGTATCGCGGCGGAGGCGGCAGGCTCTGAACCGGATTCCGGTGCCAGTTCGCCTGCAGAGGGTGGTTCCGCGGCAGCGATTTCCCGATCGAGCCAGGCGAGATGTTGCTCGAGCAGGGCACGCTGGCGGCGGAGTTCGCTGAGTCGATCGGACATCCCCGTGCAGGGTGAGCGACGGTCAGGGGCGGTGCAAGTCCGGGAGGACGGGGTGAAAACCGGGACGAAATTCCGCACAAAAAAGGCCGCCCGAATGCGGGCGGCCTCAAAAAATGCTGTGTGACTCGGCTCGTTCAGCTCGTGACGATCGAGACCCGGCGACGGGCCTTGTCGAATTGCACCGTGCCGTCCTTGAGGGCGAAGAGCGTCCAATCACGGCCGGTGCCGACGTTCTTGCCGGCGTGCAACTTGGTGCCACGCTGGCGGACGATGATGTTGCCGGCGAGGACCGCCTGGCCCCCGAACAGTTTCACGCCGAGCCGCTTGGAGTGGCTCTCGCGACCGTTGGTGGATGTCCCCTGACCTTTCTTGTGCGCCATGACGTGTGTTCTCCTTTAAGTGTTGATCGAGCTGATCTTGATGACCGAGAGCTCCTGGCGGTGGCCGCGTTTGCGCTCCATGCCCTTGCGTTTCTTCTTCTTGAAAACGATGACCTTCTTCCCGCGCTTGTTTTCGAGGATGGTGGCGGAGACCGAGGCCCCGGAAAGCAACGGGGAACCCACCTTGAAGCTGTCGCCCTCACCAGCGGCCAGAACGTCCTTAATCTCGACGGTGGAACCCTTTTCGGTGCCGGGATAACGGTTGACGGTCAGGATGTCGCCCTCGGACACAGTGAACTGCTGGCCTTGGGTCTTGATGGTCGCTTTCATGATAAAACCGCGGAATAAGCGGTCTGCCGGAAGTGAACGCAAGGATTTATTTGGCGCCGCTCACTCCCGCCGCCGGGTGTCGATGATCAGGGTCACCGGACCGTCGTTCACGAGGGAGACGGACATGAGCGCGGCGAATTGCCCGGTGGCAACCGGCCGGCCCAGTGCCAGTGTGGCGCAGCGGTTGAACGCCTCGTAGAGCGGTCGGGCCACCTCGGGCTTGGCGGCATCGTTGAAGGAGGGCCGGGTCCCCTTGCGGGTGCTGGCGAAGAGGGTGAACTGGCTCACCACGAGGATGCCGCCACCGGCCTCGACGACCGAGCGGTTCATCCGACCGTCGGTGTCCTCGAAGATCCGCAGCGCCGCGATCTTCTCGGCCAGCCAGCGTGCATCCGTCTCGGTATCGTCAGGCGCGATACCGAGCAGGACGAGCAGCCCGGACGCGATGTCCCCGGTGGTTTCGCCGGCGATGGAAACCGATGCCCGGGTCACTCGTTGGATCACGGCACGCATTCCGCGGGCGGGGCTCCGAGTCACATCATCGGCCGATGCGGCTCGGTATCGGCCTCGTAATCGACGCCGGTCAGGCCGAAGCCAAAGAGCTTCAGGAATTCGCCGCGATAGCCGGCGATGTCGGTTTCGGCCGCCAGGTTCTCGGTGGTGACGCGGGGCCAGATGGCGCGGACCGCCTCCTGGATCTCCGGTCGCATCTCCCAGTCATCGATCCGGACGCGTCCCGACTCGTCGAAGGCCGGGGTATGCCCCGCGTACATCTGCGTCGCGAACAGCCGGCGGATTTGCTCGATGCAGCCCTCGTGGGTGCCGGCCGCCTTCATGATCTTGTAGAGGATCGAGATGTAGAGCGGAACGACGGGAATGGCCGAACTGGCCTGGGTCACGAGCGCCTTGTTGACCGAGATGAATGCGCGGCCGCCGCCATTCAGCTTGAGCAGCGAGTCGATGTTCTTCGCCGCCCGCTCGAGGTCGTTCTTGGCCATCCCGATCGTTCCGTTCCGGTAGACGGCCCAGGTCACCTCCGGTCCGATGTAGGAGTAGGCGACCGACTGCGCGCCCGGGGCGAGGAGCTTCGCGTCGGCCAGGGCATGCATCCACATTTCCCAATCCTCACCGCCCATCACGGCGATCGTGTCGGCGATCTCCTGCGGGGAGGCGGGCTCGATCGTGACCGTGCTGACGACTCCCTTGTCGGTGTCCACGGTCTTGTTGGTGTAGGGATTGCCGATCGGTTTCAGCACGGAGCGGTGGACCGCGCTGGTCCGGGGATGAACCCGGCGGGGGGAGGCGAGGGAGTAGACCACGAGATCGACCGGCCCGAGATCCCGGCGGATCGTTTCGATGGCCTGCCGTTTGATCTCGTCGGAAAAGGCGTCGCCGTTGATGTTGCCGGCGTAGAGCCCGGCGGCGCGGGCGGCGGTGGTGAACGCGATGGTGTTGTACCAGCCCGGGGTGGCGGGGCGGCCCTCCTCGGACGGGCGTTCGTAGAAGATGCCCAGGGTGGCGGCGTCCGAACCGAAGGCCGCGGTGATCCGGGTGGCGAGGCCGTAGCCGGTCGAAGCCCCAATCACGAGGACCTTGCGCGGTCCGCCGGGGATCTTCCCGTGGCGCTGCACATGTTCGATCCATTCCTGCACGTGAGCGGCGCAACCCTCGGGATGCGCGGTCACGCACACGAATCCACGAACCTTCGGTTTGATGATCATGCGCCGCGAAGTCTCATGGCGAGCGTCGCGGTGACAAGGTTCAAAAGGCCGCTATTTGCCGGAAAGCACCAGCGGGCCCCCGGGTTTCGCAGCGCCGCCCTTGGGCTCCCGGGTGACGGCAAAGCCGTGGACAGCAAGCACCGGTCGCCGGGCGGTGAAGCGGAGCTGCCCGCCGGCTGCAGTCTGGCCGATCGCGAGCACACCGGCGTCCACAGGGTCCGGATACTGCGGGTCGCTGAGCCAGAGCTGGTAATCCCGGCCTGGGCCCGGGGGAGGGAGGTGCTCGGAGCGGAAAAGCCCCTCCTGGCGTCCGGGGTCCCAGACCGCCACGGCCTGTGCCAGGGGTGCGGCTTCGAGGGCCGAGGTGAGGACGCCAAGCTGGAGACCGGCACCGGGCGCGGCGCCGGTGGACTGTTCCCGCAGATTTTCGGCATGGCGGTAGGCGAGGATCCGTTCGGCCTCGAGTTGCTGCTGCGAACTCCGCAGGGCGACTTCGGCGAGGGCGAGCTGGTCGGCCAGCAGCCGGGCGCGGGATTGTTCCGTCAGGAGCCGCTGGGTGAGCCAGGCCGCGAGCAGCGCCAGGACCAACGCCGCGGCCCACGGCAGCGAGCGGCGGCGGCCGGCGCCTGCGGATCCCGGTCCGGTTGCGGGATCCGGCGGTTCGTTGGCGGCAGGCAGGTTCACGGCAAGGCGGCCCGGTGGTTTCAAAGCACGGCCAGTCCAATCAAGCCCAGGATGATCAGCACGGCCAGCACGGTGAGGATGCGCCGCTCGAGCACGGTGATGGGAAAGGGCATGATGGGAAGTTCAGAGTCCGAGCGGGGCGGTTCGCGCAAAGAATTCGGCGAGGAGCGGCTCATCCGCAATCTCGTTCCACGGGCGGTTGCTCGAGACCCGGATGAACAGCTGGTCGCCATCACGGCGAAAACCGTACCGCACCGCGATGGCCAGCAGTTCGCGGGGCGAATAAGGATCGCCGTAGAAGATCGGCCGGCCGTCATACAGGTGCCAGAACCAGACGTGCTGCGGATATTCGCCCGCCTTGAAGAGGCGGGATTCCGCGGGCGGAAGCAGGCGACCGGCTGCAGCCAGCTGGATTCGGGTCTGGGCCGTCGGCAGCGATGACCAGCCCGCTCCGGGCCAGCAGGCGTCGGGCGTGTGGGAGGCGACGAGGCTCACGGGCGCCTGGCCGGCGCGCCAATAGGCGACGTACAGCGTGATCTCCACCGGGCCGTGGGAGCTCTCGCGGGCGTAGCGTCGCTGGGCCAGATGCTCGGTGCGCAGCGTGCCGGCGAACTCGTACAGATCCGTGGTCTTGACCTGCCATCCGGCGGGTGATGCGGGGAGCAGGGCCATCAGATCCGGAACCGGCAGATCGCGGCGGACCGAGGGACGGGTATTGAGCACGAAAATGGCCACGAGGACGACGGCGATGGCCAGGCCGGCGCTGAGCGCCCATTGGATTGGAGGCGCGCCGCTGCCGCCCGAGGTGGCTTCGGGCGCGGCTGCCCGGGGCTGATCGCCGCGTTCGAGCAGGACCGCGAGTCCACCGAGGATCGCTGCGGTCACCCCCAGCACGGCAAAACCAGTGGCGTCGTGCCACACCCCCGAAATATCGACGCCGGCGTTCGCCATCAAGGTGAGCGCGAGAGAACGGAGGAAGTTCATTCCCAGGGCCAGGGGTGCGGCCAGCAGGATGATCAGCGCGCGCGCCCATGGTCGCCGCACGAGCGTGGCGGAAAAGAAGAGCCCCGCAAACACGCATGAAATCAGGCTGCGGACGCCGCTGCAGGCCTCTTCCACGCCCACGGTGCTGTTTGCCATGTGGATGATGTTGCCGTGCCGGATCGCCGCCACACCCAGCAGATGGAGCATCCGCAGCACGCCCTCACTGACCCAAAGCTGCAGGGTCAGCGTCAGCCGGGAATAGGTTCCGGGAGGCAGTGGCGCGCACAGCAGCCAGAGGCCGGCCGCGACGACGACACTCCAGTTGAAGCCGATGAAGCGTACGGAGCGATCCGAGTAGGCCAGCAAGGCCGAGCCGAGGAAGAGCGTGAGCGCGCCGGTCAGGAGGAATTTCACCAGGGCATGCGACCAGTCGAGCGCGGCGGCATAGAGACCGGCGGCAGCCAGCGCGGCCAGTGCTCCCAGCAGGAGCAGGGCGAAGAGGAGCCCCATTCCTCCGCTGCCGGCACCGTGCCGCGGGGTGCCGGCGCTGCGGCCCTCATGCAGGAGCAGGAGAAAGAGCAGGGGCATGAAGAACCCGTGCGAGAGATCCGGATTGCTGCCCCATTCGGGCCAGAGCAATCCGCACAGGGCGGCAACCCCGGCGGCCAGCACGAGGAGGTTGAGGCGACCGGGCAGGGCAAGGCGCCGGAAGGCGGGCAGAAGGGGGAGGGCCGGGCTCACGGGTAGCTAGGGGACGGATACCGTTCGATCAGGGCGTAGGTCATCTCGAGTGGCAGCGGAAGAATCGGGAGAAAGCTGGTGACGCGACGTTCCACCGTGCGGCCGAGAAAGAATGCCTCGACCAGCACCAGGGCATCAAACGGGGTCTTCGACGCATCCTTCAGGCGCCGGGTGTACTCGTGGAGGAGATCCGCATCGCCCACGACCCCGGCGGTGCAAAGCAGGGAGAACCAGATCCCGGCGCTGTCGTTATCGAGGGGAGGGGGCTGCCGCTGGACGCGTGCGTTGAGTTCCGCAAACCAACCCCGATCGGGGTGGCGCACGAGATGGGCGCAGAGGATTTTGATCCGGGGGAGGTTTTGCGGCAGGCCCAGGCTGGGTGCGATGAGGGTTTCAATTTCGCGCCGCAACGATTGCGCCGCCCCGGCGGTGGCGAACGCGTCCAGGCGGAGAGTGACGCGGGCCTCGTCGTCGAGCGCTCCGGGATGCCGCTCCATCAGATCCAGCGCAGCGGGGACCTCGCCGAGTTCGATGAGCTTTTCGACCCGGTAATAGAGCGCAAACGGGGGTGAGCCGCGTGGCCAGGGCTGCTCGATCCGGCGGCGGCCCTCCGCTGCCTGCCCGGTGCGGAATAGCAGTTCGGTCTCAATCAGCGGGTGCCAGGCGGCGGCGGCCGGTCGCCGATCCGCGAGCAGGTCACGCAGCGGGGTGTCATCGCCGTCCTGCCGCGTGGCGAAGAGCAGCGCGCGGATCCAGGCGTTCGCCGCCGGCCCCCCATGGACCAGTTGTCCGCTCGCCAGCCGCACGATCGCATCGAAGTCGCCGCGGGCCAGCAGCGCACGGAACCAGTCCTGGGCCGTGGCGTTGCGCCGGTCGGGGTGATCCTCCAGCAACTGCTGGAAGATTTCATCGGAGCGCCCCGGCTGGCCCGCCTGGTAATTCTTGGCCAGGGCCAGGCCGGCGGAGTAGTTCTGCGGATCGAACTCGTACGCGTTTGCCAGGTAGAGCAGTCCCTCGCCGGTCCGGCCGGCGGCGAAGGCCCGTTGGGATCGGTCGAGGAAGAACCAACCGCGCGCCTGCCCGACCCGGTGCCAAAGTGGCGGCAGGCCGACATGCACGATGCTCACCGGGTAGCCGACGGTGCGCAGGAAGATGAAGATGCCGAGGACGCCAATGGCGTAGATCAACAGGGCCACGCCACCATAGTAGCCGAGCATCCGGCCCCAAAAGGGTCGCACGTCCGGGGCGTCGACGGAACAGCGCAGCCCGTCCGGGGTTTCGACGAGGAGCGGGCATACGCGGCGGAAGCGTTGGGGCCGATCCCAGCTCATGCAGGCTTCGCATTGCGTCTCCAGGGCCCGTCCGGAATCGCTGGGACTCTGGCAGGGAACGGCCACCCGGCCCCGCCGGGCCTGGAACCAGCCCTTGCGGATGTTCCAGTAGAGCAGGCCCCAGAAAAGTCGGGCAAAGTCGGCGAGCCATCCACGCACGCGCCGACGCTACGGGGCGCCTGTTGCCCGGCAAACCGAATTCGGCCGGGCCGGGTTGCGCAACGGCCGGATCCGAATTTCGTCCCGGTGGTTTCACCCCACCCACCCATGAAGAACAGCACCTGCTGGTTTGTGTTCGCGGCGGTCGTCGCCACCGCCTTTCCGCTGAGTCTCGCGCACGCCGTGGAAACCGGAAAGCCGGCGCCTGACTTCACGTTGACCGACATCCAGGGCAAGACCCACACCCTGTCGCACTACAAGGGCCGGACCGTCGTGCTCGAGTGGGTGAATTCCGGATGCCCGGTCGTGAAACGGCATTACCAGAGCAAAAACATGCAGGGAACGCAGCAGGCGGCCGCGGCCCACGGGGCGGTGTGGCTCCAGATCAATACCTCCCAGCCTGGCGGTCAGGGAAACTTGAGCGATGCCGAGGCGGCTGCCTGGCAGAGGCAGCAGGGGACGACCGTCACGGCCTACCTGCAGGATCGAAACGAGCAGGTGGGCCGGCTCTACGGAGCCAAGGCGACCCCGCATTTGTATGTCATCAACCCGGACGGCGTGCTCGTCTACCAGGGGGCGATTGACGACAGCCCGAGCGCGAAGGCGGCGGACACCCACAAGGCGAAGAATTATGTAAAGGCGGCACTCGTGGCGCTGAAGGAGGGCAGGCCGATCGAGAAAGGCACCACCCAGGCGTACGGCTGTGGAATCAAGTACAGCCGATCCGACGCCTGACGTAGATCAGTGATCGGTGATTAGTGATCGGTGATTAGTGATCGGTGATTAGTGATCGGTGATCAGTGATCGGTGATTAGTGATCGGTGATCAGTGAAATGTTGCACCGATCACCGACAACCGATCACTGCGCCCCTACGAGGACCCGGTCAGGACTTATGGCGTCGCGTTCAATCCAGCCGCACGAGATGCCGGCCGGTGCCCTTTGCGATCGTCACCGTTCGCTTTTCTGGCGCTGAGGTACCCAGCGCGCTCCGGATGTCATCCGACAAATGGAGCACCCATTCGGATGCATGCTGCTCGAAATGCCGGCAATAATGCGGGTCGTATTCGATGCTGAGCGCGGGTTCGCCACCCGCAGCCCGCGCGACCCGGGCATGCAGGTAGCCAGAGTATTCATTCGCGCTCAGATAGCGGGTTTTGGGGCCCAGATTCGTGAGCAGACGCTCGACCGAACTCGGGTCGATCGAGACATCGCGATCGTGGAACACGATGAATTGGGGCCCATCGATCGTCCAGGCGATGTCCGAGGCCGGCAGCGGCTTGTCATGCGCCCAGCTCCTCCGGAGCACGACCTGCTCCATGCCCAGGGCGAAGTCGCGGCCGAGATACCAGACCGCGTTGAAATGCCCGAGCCCGAAACCCATTTCGGCGGCCAGCCGCGCAGTGTGGTGGGGATACGACAGCGACTTGCCTCCCCCGCCGTTGATGACGAAGAGCGGCTCGACCCCGAAGTCCCCGCGGAGGTTTTCAATCCCGCGCTCCATCAGGAATCGCTGCGTGATCGCCGGTACATCCCTTTTCCGCAGATTATCGCCGAATTCCTCGTCGAATCCCTTGATCACACCGGCACCCATGGGAACATCCCGGAAGGGACCGGGCGGCGATTCCAGATCCGGCAGCATGTGCGTGTATCCATGGCACTGGATTTCGAGGACTCCCTCCTTCAGCCCCGCATCGAGCCCGCGCTTGGCCGAGACGTAATCATGAAAGGTCTGGCCATCGAGTTCGTCGACCACCTGCTGCGTCCAGGGATTGAGGATGCGGTGGGTCTTCCGCTCCACGTAACCCGTGATGATGTCCATCACCAGCCGGGCACCATGGCGTTTGAGCGGTTCAATGATGCCCTGGCGGATGTCGTCCTCGTTCAGGGTTCGATAATGCCAGTAGGGCAGGTAGGTGCGGTCGGACGTGCCGAAATCGTCCATCAGCAGCATGACGCTCCGGGGATACTCGGCATACAGGGCGTAGCCCTGGGTCCAGACGAGCGAGCGCTTGAATAGATCGCGCATCAACTGGCGGTTGAACCGGCTGGTTCCGCGTTCGGCGTCGAGCCAGGCAACGCGGGCTCCACCCTGGTTCCGCACGCTGAGCAAGGGCTGGGCGCCGCGGGTGGCCAGGATGGTCGCACCGGCTGGCGAAACCCCAGTGGGCTGTCTCGTGACATCGGCCAGCTCACGTTCCCGCCCGGTCAACCCGCGGGTGACGAAGTGCGGGCCAGTCCACGCGACTTCCCCTGCGGCGGGCTTTCCGCCGTCGTGGCGGAGACCGGCAAGAGTGGCCACTTCCGGATTCGCCACGGCATCACCCAGGGCCACGAGTCCGAGTCCGTAATCCTGCACGAGAGTCGTGAGGAGCCTCCGTTCGCCGGCGATCTCGAAGGTGCCCGCGGCGTCCCAGATGATCGTCCCGTAGCGCGGATGGCCGTCGCGATCCATGAGGTAGTACCGATCGAAGCGCTGTTGATCCAGGCGCAGGATGTCGAACGGGACTCCCCAGGTCTTCAGCAGTGTGACCGAGGCGGGGAATTCACCACCGGGCTCGATCAACCGGCTGGACGGATCCTTCCATTGATCGCCGATCACGACCAGGAAACGGTACGGCAGCGGAGGCTCGGCAGCTGACGAATTAACCGGAAGGAAACCAAGCAGCGCGAGGAACAGGAGTGAGCGCATGAGGGGCAGAGGCCTGCACACTGTCGAAACGCAACCCTTCAGGGCAACCGAGAACCGAAGCAGCCATCAGTCCGGCAGCCTGCTACCCGGTCGTGATCCTGGCGGGTGAACCTTTCCGCTTTTCCAGCCAGGTCTTCAGGATCGCGTGAACCACGGGCGAGGCATAGAGGCCGCCGCCGGTTTCCTCGCCGGGAACATCGCCCTCGATCGCCACGGCAATCGCGATCTGTGGATTCTCAACCGGGGCGAAGGCGATCAGCCAGGCAAAGTTGATCATGCCCTTCGGCGAGTACTTCTGGGCGGTGCCGGTCTTCGCGGCAATCCGCAGCCCGGTGAGTGGGGGGAGTCCGCGCAGCCCGCTTTGCAGGATTCGCGCCGTGCCGTGCGGCCCGGTGACGCGCTCCATCCCGTTCAGGAGCGCCTCGCGCTGGGCGGGGGTTAGCCCGATGGGCTCCGTCCGCTGCGCCGGACGGCCCGGCTGGTGCAGGAGCGTGGGCTGGGTCCAGACCTCGCCCCGGGCGACCGAGGCGGTGAAGGCCGCCATCTGCAGCGGCGTGACGGTCAGGTAGCCCTGGCCGATGGCGAGGTGGAGCGTGTTGCCGCCGCTCCAGGGGCCGTCGTCCGGCCGTTCCCGGCGCTTCCAGGCCGGATCGGGGATGACCATGGCATGGGTTTCGTTGGGCAGGTCGATGCCGGTGGGGCGGTCCAAATGGAAGCGACGGGCCTCGCTGGCGATGGCATCGACGCCGATTTCCCGGCCGTATTCGTAAAAGAAGACGTTGCAGCTGCGTTCGATCGCGGTCTCGAGCCCGATGTCGCCGTGGGCATGCCGGTCATGGCAGTCGAACGTGGCGCGGCCGAGGACGTAGACGCCGTTGCAGACGGCCCGGCTCTCCGGGGTCAGGATTCCCGAGCGAAACCCGGCGAGGGTGGTCAGGATCTTGAAGGACGATCCGGGCAGGTAGGTGCCTTGGGTGGCGCGGTTCATCCAGGCGCCGCGCTCGGTCATGTCGGCGGCGGCCGCGTGGCTGAGCCGCGGGGCGAACTGGCTCAGGTCGTAATCCGGCTTGCTGACGAGCACGAGGACCTCGCCGGTGGCGACCTCGAGCGCCACGGCGGCGCCGGCCATCTCCGTATACGTTAGGGCCTGTTCGGCGGCCAGCTGCAGATCGATGTCGAGCGAGAGGGTGACGTTGCTGCCCTGGCGGGGAAAGACCTGTTGGATGGGGGGATTGATCCGGTTGCCGGAAGGATCGACACGGAAGATCATCCCGCCGGCCTCGCCCTGGAGCACCGCATCGTACTGTTTCTCGATCCCATCGCGGCCCATCGTGCCCTTCATCTTGAAGGTCCGGAGCTCGTCGCCGGGAAAGTCCTCGATCGTCACGTCGTCCGTGGTGCCCACGTAGCCCAGGGTATGGGCAGCGGCGGAGCCATAGGGGTAATAGCGGGTGCTGAAGGTGTAGACGGAGGCCGGGGAGTTCACGGGCAGCCGCTCCAGCAGCCGGGCATATTCCGTGGGCTCGAGGTCGTCGATCAGCGTGAATGGGAGCAGCAGTTCGCGGTTGAAATGCCGGTCGAGTTCGCCCGAGTTGACCTTCTCCTGCCGCAACAGGATCCGGTTCACCTCGTCCAGGTAGCGTTGCACGACGGAGACCCGGGCGATCCGCCAGATTTCCCGGCTGGTCGGGATGTCCTTGTCGTTCACCGCCCGGTAATTGTTCCGGATCAGCCGGAATTCGCGGAGGATTTCGGGCCGGATCTCGTCGAGCAGCAGCCGGACAGAGAACCGGGCGCGATTGCCGACCAGGAGCCTGCCTTCCCGATCGTAGATGTAGCCCCGCGGCCCCGGCACCAGGATCCGGCGCTGGTTCTGCCGTTTCTCGGCCACGGCGTATTCGTTGGTCTTCGAAAGCTGCTGGTACCCCAGCCCGATCGCGAGCGTCAGGAGCAGCGCGAAGATCAGGAAATAGAACAGGATAATCCGGGGATCATAACCCTTGTACGACTCGACGAGATTGCCGGAGCGGTCGGCAAGGTTGACGTCGTTCGTGGCCATGGGCGTGGAGGTGGGACGCAGGACAGCGTCCCGGCCGCGATTAGGCGAGATTTTCGCGACTCGCGCGAGCCAGCACCAGCGCCCGGTGTTGCAACGCGAAGAACCACGGGGTGATCAGGGCCAAAAACAGCTGGGAGCAAAGCAGGTCGACGAGGAGCCGCGGCCAGATTGCGGCGGGCGCTGGGGAACGGTGGACCTGGGTGAAGGAAAAAACCAGGAACAGCCCCAGGTTCACCAGCAGCACCATGACGATCCGCCCGGCGGCGTCATCGCGCGGCAGCCGGTCGCGCAGGTGATAGACCGCGGCATGGGCGGCGACGAAGAGGAACGCGTGGGTGCCGAAGGTCACCGGCGTCGTGGCATCGCAGAGCAGCCCGCCCAGCAGGGAGATGACGAGCCCGGTGCGCAGCGGCTGGAACAGCGCCTGCGCCACCACGTAGAGCGCGCCGGCAAACAGATAAACCCGGATGGCGGTCAGCGCGTGGTTGAGCTGGGCGACGATGGCCCAGAGAACCAGAAGGGTGCCGAACAGCACGAAAACGCGGCGGGTGCTCATTCGGTGGCAAGGGGGACAAGGACGGTGACCTCGGTCAGCGAGCCGAGCCGTTCATCGAGTTTCACCTCGCCGGTCTTGAAGAGCCCGTCGCTGGCAATCCTGGCGACCGTGATGGTGCCGAGGGTGAGGCCCGGTGGAAACACGCCGCCGAGCCCGGAGGTGACCAGTCGTTTGGTCGAGGTGGGGCTGGCGATGACATCGAGCGGGACAAATTCGACGATGCCGGTGGGCGGGGCGAAGGTGGGATTCACCCCGCCCTGGAAGCTGATGGGCCGGCCCAGCACATCGCCTTCCACCACGCCGGCGAGCCGGACATTGGGGCTGCTGATCAGCTCCACGACCGAGGTGGCGGCGTGCACTTCGGTGACGCGGCCGACGACGCCGCCCGAAAAGATCACGGGTGCGCCCAGAGGGATGCCGTAGTTGCGACCCTTGCGGATCACGATTCGCTGCCACCAGCCCGAAAAGTCGCGCCGGGCGACCCGGGCGTGTTCGTACCGATACTGGGTGAAGGAAGGCAGCCGGAGGAGGCTTTCCAGCCGATCGATCTCCGCCCGGAGTTCGTTGGTCTGCTGGACGGCGACCTGGTAGGAGGCATTGAGCCGCGCCAGCTCGGTGCCGGCCCGAATCAACTCATGTTTCGAGTGCAGCCGGAGTGCCCAGTATTCCTGCAGGTCGCCGACATGGGAGGCGACGATCGAAATCGGGGCGGTGAGTTCAAAGAAGGTCGCGCGGGTGAAGCTCTTCAACGCCCCGGGCAGAATCGCCCAGGCAGCCACGGCCACGCCGAGCGTGACGAAAGGCCTGGCTTGGTCGAATCGTTTGAAGGGCACGGGATTCTCCGCGAGTTGGCCGGGGCGGGAAGGAGATTGGGCTGCGCAGTTGGGCTTGGGACGGTCGGTAGCCGACAAACTCGCTAACGCGCCGCATTCCGATGAGGAAAGCTGGCATTCAGGCTGCGCGGAACGCGCATCCTCCTCACGCGTTCTGCATCAACCACGACAGGTCGTTGAGCACCGCGCCGGTGCCGTTGGCCACGGCTGAGAGCGGATCCTCGCTCACGGTCACGGGCAGCCCGGTCTTTTCGCTGAGCAGCTTGTCGACCCCCCGGATGAGGGCGCCGCCGCCAGCCATGACGAAACCGCGATCGACGAGGTCGGCCGACAGTTCCGGCGGGCAGCGCTCGAGCGTCACCCGGACGGCATCGACGATTGCGGCGACCGTATCCGCCAGCGCCTCGCGGATTTCCTGGGAGGTGATGTGGATGGTCTTGGGCAGGCCGGCAACGGAGTCGCGGCCCTTCACCTCCATGGTGAGCTCCTCGTCCAGCGGGTAGGCGGAGCCGACGCGCACCTTGATTTCCTCCGCGGTGCGTTCACCGATCAGCAGGTTGTAGGCGCGTTTCATGTAGTTGATGATCGCGAGATCCAGTTCGTCGCCGGCGACCCGGATGGACTTGGAGAACACGATCCCGTTCAACGAGATGATGGCGATTTCCGTGGTGCCGCCGCCGATGTCGACGATCATGTTGGCGGCGGGCTCGTCGATTGGCAGGCCGACGCCGATGGCGGCGGCCATCGGCTCCGGGATGGTGATCACGTCACGGGCGCCGGCGTGCATCGCCGATTCCTTGACCGCGCGCTTCTCGACCTCGGTGATTCCCGAGGGGATGGCGATCACGACGCGGGGCGGCGCCCGGAAGGCGCTGTTCGAGACCTTGCGGATGAAATAACGCAGCATCGCCTCGGTCACATCGAAGTCGGCGATCACGCCATCCTTCATCGGCCGGATGGCGGTGATGTTGCCCGGCGTGCGACCCAGCATTCGCTTCGCTTCATCGCCCACGGCGCGGACCTTGCGGGTCGCGGTGTCGAGCGCCACCACGGAAGGCTCGCGCAGCACGATGCCTTTGTCTTTGACGTAAACGAGAGTGTTGGCCGTGCCGAGGTCGATGCCGATGTCGTTCGAGAAATAACCGAGGATGTTCGCCATAGGAGCGCTGGAGGTGGGCGACGTTTCCGCCGAAGGTAACGAATCGTCGCGTATTCGGGGTGTCAATCCTTTGAACCGCGCATGGCATGGGCTTGACCCATCGGGCGGTTCGGCGCGTGTTGATGGCACCCGCGACGCATGCATGGCATCGAGTTTATCAAGGATCTGGCCGTCATCCTGATGGTCGCCGGTGTTGTGGGCTGGGCCTGCCAGCGGATCGGGCTGTCGGCAATCGTCGGGTACCTGGTGGCGGGAATGGTGGTCGGCCCGTTCACGCCGCCGGTGCGGCTCGTGTCCGACGTCGAGCGGATCCAGACGCTCGCGCAGGTCGGGCTCGTCTTCCTGATGTTCTCGATCGGGCTGCGGCTGAGCGTGCGCAAGCTGCGGCGGCTGGGACTCTCGCTGATGGTCGCGACGGCGGTCGGGGCGATCATCGTCTACCATCTCGCGCGGCTCCTCGGTATCACGCTGGGATGGACGGCGACGGAGGCGCTGTTCCTGGCCGGGATGCTGATGGTGTCGTCCTCGGCGATCATCGCGAAGATCCTCCATGAGACCGGCACGAACCACGAACGGCCGGGCCAGCTGGCGATGGGCGTGGCGGTGCTGGAGGACGTGGTGGCGGTGGTGATGCTGACGATTCTGAATTCGCTGGTGAACCTGGGCCGCGGCAACGGCGGCGGGATCCCCGAGACGCTGCTGTTTCTGGGTGCGTTTGTCGTGCTGGCGAGTGTCGTCGGGCTGCTGCTGGTGCCGTGGCTGCTGCGGCGGATGAGCATCGCGGCCGATCAGGAGTTGCAGACGCTCGGGATCTGCGGGCTGCTGTTCGGGCTGGCGGTGGTCGCGCATGCGGCCGGGTACTCACTGGCGCTCGGGGCCTTCCTGCTCGGCACGATCGTGGCGGAGACGATGCACCGCCACCAGGTGGAGCGGACCTTCGAAGGGATGCGCGACGTTTTCAGCGCGGTCTTCTTCGTCGCGATCGGGCTGCAGATCAATGCGCGGCACCTGTGGGAGGAGGCCGGGCTGATCATCGGGATCGGGCTGTTCACGCTGGCGGCACGGCCGCTGGCGGTGGCCGTGGGGCTGAGCGTCATCGGCACCCCGAGGAAGGATGCGTTGCGCACCGGCCTGGCCGTCACGCCGATTGGCGAGTTTTCCTTCATCATCGCGCAGCTCGGGGTGGGCGCGGCGGTCGTGCCGGCGAAATTCTATCCGCTCGCCGTCGGGGTCTCGCTCATGACCACGCTGGCCGCCCCGCTGCTCACGCGCCACTCGGGCCGGATCGCCGCGGCGCTGATGGAGCGCGAGCCGCGCTGGCTCGTGGACTGGCTGGGGGCGTATCATGGCTGGCTGGAACGGGCCCGGCAGCGTGGTTCGCGTAACCTCCTCTGGCAGCTGAGCCGCAAGCGCGTGGTGCAGGTGGCTGTTGGCGCCATGCTGGTGACGGGATTGATCGTCTTCTCCAACCAGGCACTGACGATGCTGGAAGCCTGGCTCGGCCCCGACTGGCTGTTTCCCCATGGACTGGAGGTGGTGTTCTGGACGGCGCTGGTGGTGGTGACGCTTGCGCCGCTGGTGGCGATCTGGCGCAACCTTTCCGCCATGGCGCTGCTGTATGCGGAGCTTTCAACCCGGGGGCACGTGCACGCGAAGCGGTTGCGGCCGGTGATCGAGACCGGGCTGAAGATCGGGCTGGGAGCCGCGATGTACGTCTGGCTGGCCTCGATCGTGCCGGCGGAAGGCACCACGAAATGGCTGCTGCTGCTGAGCGCAGTGGTGGCGCTGGTGGCGCTGGTGGTCCTGCGGCGGAAGCTGATTTACTGGCACAGCGAGATGGAGGTCGAACTGCTCAGCGTGATCGCGGCCGGGGAGTCGGAGATGACGGCGACCACCGCCCCGTGGCTGCAGCCGCACGGCGACTGGAACCTGCACATGATCGACTGCACCCTGCCGGACCTGGCGGACTGCCAGGGGCGTCAGATCGCCGAACTGGACCTGCGATCGCGGTTTGGCTGCTCGGTCGTGGGGATCGAGCGGCAGGGCTTCATGATCCCGCTGCCGGGGCCCGATGCGGTGCTGTATCCACGGGACAAGGTGTTGCTGATGGGCACGCCGGAGCAGGTCCAGATGGGACGCCGGTTTCTGAACACGGTTTCGGGCGCCGCGGGAACCGAATCGCTGTTCGAGGAGGTGCGGATGGAAGTGATGATGATCCCGGTCTGGAGCCGGGCGGCGGGACGCTCGCTCGGCGATATTTCACCGGCGCGCGATTTTGGGGTGCAGATCGCGGGCGTGCACCGGGGCGGGCTTCGGATCCTGAATCCAGGCGCCCAGGAGGTCCTGCACGCGGGGGACGAGGTCCTCGGGCTCGGGACCCAGGCCCAGATTACCAGCTTCCAGGAGTGGCTGCGCGAGCGTCCGGAGGACTCGAGCGACATGAAGGCGGATTAACAGCCTGTCGGTCTGCGCTGCGCAACTACGCGGTGCGGCAGCCCACTGTCAGCACGACATTGGCCCAGAGCGACTGATCGGCGGTCTGGATGGTGAGCACATGATCGGGGCTCTCGATGGTGCGGTAGAATTCCCACTTGAGGATCGGCTCGAGCGGGAGCTTCACACCGGCCTCGGCCAGGATGGCGCGGAATTCGTTCCAGACCGGCGGTTCGCCCCGCAGGGCATAGGGATCATCGTCCGGGATCCCCATCACGGCGACGTGCTCGACGGGCACGGCGGAGAGCAGGGCGCGGAGCGTCTGCGCGACGGTGACGATGCCCGGGGTGAGGTTGAGGCTGACGATTTCAGCCTGCGGGCCGCGCTTCGTGGCCGCGGGATAATTGCCGTCGGCAATGAGGATCCGGGAATGGTGTCCGGCGCGCGCGAGTACCCGGAGGATCTCGGGATGAATCAGGGTGGTTTTGAGCATGAAATGCGGCCGCTCCTGCTGCGCTCATTCGCGGGGCGGAGTCACGGAGCGCGGTCGGGGCCCGTGCGGATTCGAACTGTGGCTGGCGGCTCGTCCAGGCCTCCCCTGGCGCGGGTGACGAGCCGCTGGCAGGCCGTGCGCAGATCGTGGAGGGTCGCGGCATGCGTGGGGTTGCCGGCGAGGTTCACCGTCTCATCGGGGTCGTTGCGGAGGTGAAACAACTCCTCGTAGACGGGTGGCTCGCCCCGGATGGTGGAGGTCAGCCACTGGTCATAGACGGCGGCGAGTTTGTCGCTGACGACGCCGCCCTCGCCGCCGCGGCCGGGCGAAGGGAAAAGCGAGTGGTCGTTGCGGAAATAGCGGGTGTACTTCCATTCCGCCGTGCGGACGGTCTCGCAGCGGGGATTGCCGAAGAAGTTCGACCAGAGGTTTTCGGAGAAGGCGTGGGTCCGGCCAGGGAAGCCGCGACCCTCGAGTGCGGGGCGAAAACTCTCGCCCTGCATGCTGGCGGGCACGGGTACGCCGGCAAGTTCGAGCAGGGTGGGGGCGACATCGATTGACTGCACCAGCGCGGGCGAGCGATGGGACTTCAGCCGATCCGCGGTGCGCGGATCGTGGACGATCAGCGGCACCCGGAGGCAGGCTTCGTAATTCAGGGCCTTCCCGCCGAGCCCAAACTCGCCGTGCATCACGCCGTGGTCCGAGGAGAAGAGGATGACAGTTTCCCTGGCGCAGCCGAGCCGATCCAATTCGGCCACAATGGCACCCACCAGCCGGTCGATGCCGCTGATGGTCTGATACTCGCGGATCTGGCGCTCGCGCAGATCGGCCTCGCTGTCGACATAGTCGTAACTCCGTTGCCGATGCTGCACCCAATGCAGTTCCGGCGGCAGCTTCGGGGTTTGGATCCGATCGCGCGGGAGGTACGTCGCCGGCAGCGGCTGGGTTTGGAACTGGTCGCGGTAGGTGGTGCGGTAGAACTCTGGATCCGAGGGGCGCTGTTCCATGCTGCTGGTGCCGGCCGCGTGCGGAACATTGAAGGCGAGAGTGAGGCAAAACGGGCGATCCCGTGGCCGGCTCTTGAGGAAAGCCTCGGCGCCGGCGATGAAGGCCCGGGCGGGATCGAGGAAGCTGGCGGCGCCTTCCCCGAGGATTTCGATTTGCGTGTCGGCCTGGGCGTGGCGGAAAACGGCGTGGCGCGCCTTCGGGTAGAATCCGAGCGCATTGTGGCCCGCATACCAGAAATCGAAGCTGCGCTCGATCACGCCGCTGGCATAACCGCGGGATCCCACCGGCACATGGTTCTTGCCGATATAGCCGGTGAAGTAGCCGGCCGCCCGCAAGAGCACGGGATAGCTTTGGGCCCACGCCTCCTCATTGAGCGCGGTGCCCGAATTGAAATTGAGTCCATGCCGGCGCTCGTACTGGCCAAGGAAGTAGCACGCACGACTGGGCGTGCAGATGGTGCTGGTGACCGTGGCGTTCTCAAACAGGATGCCCCGCGCTGCAAGTTGATCGAGGTGCGGCGTCCGGACGACGGGGTTGCCCGTGACCCCGAGCGAGTTCCAACGCTGGTCATCGCTGAGGATAAAGACGAAGTTGGGTCGGCCGGTAGCAGCGGGATCCGCCGGGGTCGGTTCGCCGGTGGCGGAGGCTGGGGCGGGAGCGGAGCAGATGCCGGCCAGGAGCAACGCCAATCCGACCGGCGTGTCGACTGAGGCCCGCAGTTTCATCGGATCGAAATCTTCAAAGTGAACGGCTTGCCGCCCGCGGCCGAGGGCGGCGGATCCTCCGGCAGTTCCACGCGCAGGCTCTCCGCGCCGGTCGTGAACTTCACAGCAGCCATTCGGGCATCGGATGCGTCGCCAGCGAGTCCCAGTCCGCGGTGTAGGGAGCGGGATTGGACATGGCCGCGGCGATCGCAGTGGTGGCGAGGCAGAGCGCGAGGAGCCCGGCAGCCGCCGGGCGGAAGCGCCGGTGGGGCGCGAGGGAGTTCAGGGTCTGCCGATGGGGGCACGGCGGGGCATTCATGATCAGCGGGTGCTGGAGCAAAGGGTCTGGGCGGGGACGATTACAGCTCGTTGCGCTGGACATAGGTATAGTAGGCGCCGGCGATTTCGTTGCCCGCGCCATCGAGCAGCCACGTCTGGATCAGGGCGGGGCCGGCCGGAAGCGGCCCGCCGGAATTGTGATAACTGAAGTCATCGAAGCTCACGTCGTCGGGCAGGATGATAACGACGTTCGGTCGCCGGGGAGCGGCCGGTGCCGCGGACGAAGCCGGCACCGCAGGCGGCAACACGCCGAGCACTGCCAGCGAGAAGATGGAGATGAACCGCACGGGGCAGGAGCTTGGGAATCCGCGCTTTAGAGGCAATGCCGGTCGGCATTGCCAAACGCGGCTCGGATTGGCGGCCCTTTCGGGTTTGCCGCACCGACCCGTTTTGTCCACTGATCGGTCGTGCATCGGGAAAAGCTGCCCCGGCTGTTCCTCCTCGTGCCCGCCCTCGCCGGCTTGCTGGCGACGGGGTGCGTCTCGCACCGTTACGACACGGCCAGTGCAGTCGGCGCCCAGCCGCAGGTGATTGACGCCCAGCTGGGAGGCGCGCCGCTCCAAGCCACGTTGCACGCGGTTATCGTCTATCACGGGCCGGGCTCATGGAAGCGGGACGCCTATTGGGACGAGTTGATAGTCTCCATTGCCAATCCGACCGAGCGAACGATCACGCTGGTCGAGGCCCGACTGGTCGATCGACTGGGCCAGCCGTTCGTTGCCGGAACGGAACCCTGGAAGACGGAAAAGCGCGGGCTCGCACAACAGAAGCTCTACCAGCACCGGGGCGTCAGCTTCGCACTCAACACGGTGGGCTACGTGGCCTATGCCTATGGCGCAATGGGCGCGGGCTTTCTGGCTGGCGCTGCCGCGACCTCGACCTGGGCCGGAGCGGCCACGGGTGTCGCGGTCGGGCTCGCCGCGGTGCCCGTGACGGCCGTGGTCATTCATCACAAGAACCAGCAGAAACGGCGGATCATCGAGGACGAGTTCCAACGGCGGCGATGTCCGCTGCCGGTGGCGCTCGGCCCGGGCGAGACCCGCCGCGCGAGTCTTTTCTTTCCGATGACTCTGAGCCCGGCGGAACTCGTACTGAGCTGGCGCGAGGGCGGGGCATCCGGCGAATCCCGGTTGCCGACGCCCGGGCTTGCCGGGCTGCATGAGCCCGACCCGGCCAGAAAGTGACAGCAAAAAAGGCGCGTCGGGTGACGCGCCTGGGAGACGATTGCGGGGGGAGCGGGAAGCGCTCAGCCGTGGCCGTTGGTCCGCGCCGGATCGGCGGGCTTCTTGGGCTCAACGACCGGCTTCTCGTCCTCGGCCTCAACTTCCTTCGCCGCCTTCTTGAACTCCTTCATTGACTGGCCGAGTCCCTTGGCGAGCCCGGGGAGTTTCGAACCACCGAACAGCACGAGGAGAATGATCAGGATGACGATCAACTCCGTCGGACCGAGGCCGAAGACGGCAAATAGCTGGGTGGAAATGGACATGGCGGGTTCAACCTAGGCCGGGCGAACGGCCTGTAAAGCGGGAAAGCGATTTGGTGGCGGTGGCCGCGCAACCGTGTCCGCGGGTGCGGGTTGGCCGGAAACGATCCGCGCGGCCATTGCACGAATCGCGTGCAATGGCCGTTCTGCGCAGTTCACATCTTGGGGGCGGGGAAACCGAGACCGCCCGGCAGGCTGCCGGAAAGGGGGTTGTGACCGGCCGGCCCGCCCGGCACCGGCGCCCCATGCGGCCGGGCCGTGGCCGCGACCTTCAGGAGGTTCTGGGCATTGTCGATCTGCTCGGCATCGAAGAAGCCGTGCAGCTGGCGGATGCGCGTCGGATGCCGCATCTTGCGCAGAGCCTTGGCCTCGATTTGCCGGATACGTTCGCGGGTGACCTTGAACTGCTTGCCGACCTCCTCGAGCGTCCGGCTGTAGCCATCGATCAGCCCGAAGCGCAGCGAGAGCACGCGCCGTTCGCGTTCGGTGAGGGTGTCGAGCACATCGATGATTTTTTCGCGCAGCAGCGAATAGGCCGTCATGTCGTACGGGTTCTCGGCCGATTTGTCCTCGATGAAATCGCCGAAGCTCGTGTCATCGCCGTCGCCCACGGGGGACTGGAGCGAGATCGGCTGTTGCGCCATCTTCATGATTTGCTGCACGCGCTCGACGGGCAGGTTCATCTCGTCCGCGACCTCGTCCGGCGTCGGTTCATGGCCGTATTCCTGCAGGAGCTGCTTCTGCACCTGCATGACCTTGTTCAAGGTCTCGATCATGTGGACGGGAATCCGGATGGTGCGCGCCTGGTCGGCGATGGAGCGGGTGATGGCCTGCCGGATCCACCAGGTGGCGTAGGTGGAAAACTTGTACCCGCGGCGGTACTCGAACTTTTCCACCGCCTTCATCAGCCCCATGTTTCCTTCCTGGATCAGGTCGAGGAAGGAGAGCCCGCGGTTCGTGTATTTCTTCGCAATCGAGATCACCAGCCGGAGATTGGCCTCCACCATCTCGGTCTTCGCCTTGTGGGCCTCCCGGACGTGGACCATGGTCTGCGCGACAACCTGCAGGAGTTCGGTCGGGGAAATGCGCTGCTGGGCCTCGATCTGCTTGAGCCGGGCATGGACGGCCTTGGTGTCGATGGCGGCGTCCTTCTTCGTCTTCGGGTGCTTGGCCCGTTCGAGCTGGGCCTGGAGCGACTCGATTTCCTCGAGCGTCGGGCGCAGCTGCTCCAGGTACTCCTCGTAGACCTTCAGCTTGAAGAAGAACTTTCCGAAGTACGATCGCAGGATGCTTTCCCGCTTCCGGAACTTCGCCATGACCTTCTTCTTTTCGCCGTCGCCCTTCGCGTGCAGGTATTCCTCCCAGCCTTCGGCGACCGTGGCCTCGCATTTCTGGGTGTTCTCGACGAGCTTGGGCAGCGATTTGAAATAGGCCTCGCGGGAGTCGATTTTCTTGTCGATCACCACGCGGTCGAAGCGTTCCTCGCGGTTCAGCAGCCGGGCGCCGAGGGTGCCGATGTAGTCCCCGATGGCGGCGGCCTGGAACAAGGCCTCCTGCGCCTTGAGTTCGGCGGTCTCGATCCGCTTCGAGATTTCGACTTCCTGCTCCCGGGTCAGCAGCGGCACCTGGCCCATCTGCTTGAGGTACATCCGGACCGGATCGTCCAGGATGTCGTTCTGGGACGACCGGCTTTCCTCCTCCTCCGCCTCCTCCTGGCGCTGCTTGTAATCCTCGACCTGATCCGGCTCGAGAATCTCGATTTCCAGGTTCTGCAGAATCGAAAGGACGTTGTCGATTTCCTCCTGGTTTTCGACCGACTCGGGCAGTGCCTCGTTGATGTCGTCGAACGTCAGGTAACCCTGTTCCTTGGACAGCCGGATGAGCTGGCGGATTTTCTCGTTGATCCCGGCGCCGGCGGGGATTTCCGCGGGAGAGCCGTCAGGCCGCGCGGGGGCGGTCTTGGCGAGGGCGGCCTCGACGGCTTCGGACTGGTCGGAATCTGCGGCGGACTTGGGCTTGCGCGACATGAGAAAGTGGAAAAAAGGACCGGAACAAACGAACGAACAGGAGGTTGGTCAAACCGTGGCCGCCAGGACGAGTGGTTGGCGGAGCTGGCGGTGCAGTTCAGAACGTTCTTTCAAGAGTGAAATTGGGTCAGATTCAATGTCCGCACGGGGGTTGGCCAATGCAAGTTCTATTTGCCTCAGCCTTGGCTCCAGCGCCCGCTGGCGAAGCTGTTTCAACCCCTCCTGGGCCACCTTCATCGGGTCATCGATTTCTGGCGCTTCGAACAGGAGGGTGGCCACCAGCGTGCGCTCCTCGGGAGTCTCCAGCAGGACGTCCAGATGGTCGCGTCCCGGCCAGGCATCGTGCTCGAATTCGGCGAGAAACCGGTTGAGCAGGACACCCGCGGGGTGGCTCACGTCAATCCAGTCATGCGGCAGGTGGTGACTCAGCGGCTTGCCGATCTCGTCGAAATGCAGGCAGAGCATCAGCAGGTGGTGCTCGGGCGTCTGTGCGGTGTTCGCGGGTACGGCCACGACCGCGGGGGCGGGGGTAGCTGCCGGCCGGGCGGCGGCCTGCCGGCCGAGCCGGGCCAGATAGGCGGAAAAATCCCGCTGGGCGGCGGCAGGGTAGAGGTGCAGGTGGCCGGCGGCTTCACTGATGAACCCGGCCCGGGCGACCTCGCTTTCCGCCGCGGCGACAATGGCGAAGATCTCCTGGGCCGCGCGCGATTTCGACTCCGGCGACGCGGACGAAGGCTCGGGCAGGATCGCGTGACACGCGAAGCCGATTGCCGTGCGTGCATGGCGGCGCACCTCGTCGTAGCCGGCCAGCCCGCGTTCCAGGAAGAGCAGGTCGGGATCGAGTTTCTCCGCACCTTCCAGCGTGAGGAACCGGACCTCGAGACCGGCCTTCAGCGCCATCGGCAGAAACCGGAGCGCCGCCTTCTGGCCCGCGCTGTCGCTGTCGAAGAAGCACTCGACCTGCGCGTGGTAGCGGCGCAGGAGCACCAGTTGCGATTCGGTGATGGCGGTGCCCTGGGGAGCGACGGCGGTCTTGAGTCCGACGCTCCAGCAGCGCAGGGCGTCGAGTTGCCCCTCGACGAGGACGAACGGCCGGCCGTCGCCGACGGCGGTGCGGGCGCGATCGAGGTTGAACAGCAGGTTGCCCTTGGTGAAGATCGGTGTCTCAGGGGAGTTGACGTACTTGGCCTCGCGGGCGGGATCGTCGGCTGGCGTGCGCTCGGTCTGGCGGGCCGTGAAGGCCACGACGCGGCCCTGGTGATCGCGAATGGGGATCATCAGCCGGCCGCGGAAGCGGGGCCGCAGGCTGTGCGGCGATGGCGCGGTGCCTTCGTGCAGGAAGAACAGCCCGCAGCGCCGAAGCGCCTCCTCGGAAAATTTCTTCCGCAACAGCAGGGCGCCCAACCCGCTGCCCTGTTCGTCCGCGGCGCCGATCTTGAATTCATCCGCGAGCTCGGCGGGAAATCGCCGCTGCTCCTGCCAGTACTGCCGGAAGAATCCCCCGGTGGCATCCGGCGCCTTGAAGGCCTGGTGAAAATGCTCGGCCGCCTGCTCATGGAGATCGAAAATCTCCTGGCGCAACGAGCGCTCGGCGTGGGTCGGGCCGCCGGAACCCTCCTCGTACTCGATGACGACGCCAAAACGCTTGCCCAGCGCCTCGACCGCCTCGGCAAAGTCGAGCTGCTCGGTCTCCCGCACGAAGCTGATGAGATCACCCGCCTTGCCGCAGCCGAAGCACTTGTAGAATCCCTTGTCGGGATCGACATGGAACGAGGGGGTTTTCTCGTTGTGAAACGGGCAGAGCCCCTTCAGCCGGGAGCCGCCCGCCTTGCGCAACGTGACCACCCGGGACACCACCTCGGCGAGGTTCACCCGCAATTTGAGGTCGCGCACGCAGGTGGGTTTGATGACAGGCATCGAAGGCGGAACGGGAGCAGCTGGCGAAGAATGCACTTTCAACCGGCGCAACCCGCTGTCAAGTTTCGCGCCCCTTGGCGGCGGTTTTCGTTGGTTTGTCGCTGGACCGGGCGGAGCAGGGCGCATCGCGCCAGCGTCCGCCAGGCCAGAATCGAGGAAACTTCGGACCCGGCCAAGCGACAAACCACCCATGCGTCCACTTCCCCTTGCGCTCCTGGCGACCGTGCTCGGCACGGTCGTGACTGCGGTCCTGGCCGCCCCTGGCGGAGCCCCGGCCATCAAACCCGCGCCGGCGGAGCCCGTCTGGGAGGCGCGGTTGCCGGGCTTCGACGACGCGAGCTACGAGGAAAAGGTCGAGCTGCTGATCGCCCGTTTCGAGCAGAGCAGCGGTCGGAAGCTGGCACCCGGCCCGAAGGGCAAGGTGGGACTCAAGATCTACACGGATTCAGGACCGGGGATCGCGACGCCGGTTGCGCTGGTGAAGGCCGTGATGACTGCGCTCGAGCGGCGTGGGTTTGATCGGGAAAACATCTTCCTGGTGGGCCTGAATGCCCTGCGGCTGCGGATGACCGGCTACCTGCCCTCGCTCGTCTCCGGCGAGACCCCGTTCCGGGGCAACCCCGTCTACGTGCTCGAATCCGGAAGGTATTACGATCCCGTCTGGTTCTACGATTCGCCGCTGCCGCAGCGGTTCGACCCGATCTTTGCCGCGCAGCAGACCCAGGATGTGCCGAACACCTCCACGATGGAGCAGGATCGCAAGAGCTTCCTCGCCACGCCGCTCTTCCTCGATGCCGATTTCTGGATCAACCTGCCGGTTTACACGGATCATCCCACCCTGGCCGTCAACGGCGCGCTGGTGAACGCGACCTTGTGGAATGCGTCGAACACCGCGCGGTTTTTCCGCTCCCCGGCCAATGCTCCGGCGGCGGTGGCGGAAATGAGTGCCATTCCCGAGCTGCGCGAAACCTGGGTCTTCAGCATCGCGAGCCTCGAGAACTTCCAGTTCATCGGCGGACCGTTCTTCAATTCGCTCTATACCGTGAGCGAGCCGATCGTGCTGCTCAGCCGCGACCCGGTGATGATGGATGCATTGATGCGCGATCGGATGAACCGTTTGCGGCGGGAGCTCGGCTTCGCCGCGATTGACGAGGAGATTCGAACCCTGGAATTCGCCGAGACGCTCGGCGTCGGGTCGACGCGGACGAAAAACGCCCGGATTATCCGGGTGGATTGAACCGGTTGGCAGCCCGTGGGACCCAGGAAAAGCCGAACAGCGATTGAAGCAGACGTTTGATTGAGCAGAATGCGGGCCCGAACCGACGGGCTGCCAAATTCCGCGCTGCGCGCGGACCCTTCGAAGGGCAGTCCCGATCCAAGTACGACCGCTGCTGCGACGTCGCCGGGTCTGGCCCGTCCGCAGGGTCGGGCCGGGCGGCAACGGCCGGGCTCGGCGCCGGCCGCCACGAGGGGAAACTTCCCTCTTGCCGATCCGTCCGAGCTGCGCCCAATTGTCCCGCATCGAGTTAATCATGAGCGCTTCGGCCTATCTTCCCTTTCTCATCCAGGCGGCGCTCGCCGCCGGCATCACCGGCGGCGTGGTCGGGGCGAGCCACCTTTTCGGCCAGCGGTTCAAGCGTAACCGGATCAAGGACACGGCCTACGAGTGTGGCGTGCCTGGCGAAGGCGTCGTCCATACCCGGTTTTCGGTCAAATTCTATCTGACCGCGCTGCTTTTCATGCTGTTCGACCTCGAGGTTGTGATCCTGATTCCGTGGACCTTCATCTACCGGGAATTCCTCGCCGAGCAGATCGCGATTGTCGGTCCCATCCTCTTTTTCATCGGCGTGCTCGTCCTGGGACTGGCCTACGAAGTCAGGAAGGGTGCGCTCCAGTGGGAGAAGTGAGCGTCGGCCAACTGCCCCATGAACCCTTCCCCCCATCGTGACGACCGCGACGCGGCTCCCGGCAGGCCCGCCGCCGACGTGATTCGGGCCGGCGGGCGGGACGAAACCCTTTAGTCCATGCGGCTCGACAAGATCATCGCCCGCAGCCGGATTGTGGATCTGCGGAGCCTCGACCTCGAGGGCGCGCTGCGGGAGCTGCTGAATGTCAGCGTCGAGAAGTTTCCCGATCTGAAGCCGGAGGCGCTGCTGAAAGGCCTGCTCGCCCGCGAAAGCACGATGACGACGTATCTCGGGCACGGCGTGGCGCTGCCGCACGTGCGGGTGAAGATGAGCCGGCGTTACATCCTGGCGATCGGCCGGAGCCGCGTCGGAATCCGGCATGACGGAGCGCTCGCCGAGGAGCGGGTGCACCTGATTGTGATGCTGATCGCGGGCGAGAATGCGCGCGACTACCTCCAGGTCCTCGCCTCGATTGCCCGGCAGGTGAAGGATCAGGAACTGGTCGACACCCTGGTGAACGCGCCGGATCTCGATGCGCTCTATGAACGGCTGGTGGGCGGGTTGGGCGGCGTTCGCGCCGTGGATGCGCAGCAGAGCCGGATCAACCGGCTGATGTTCCGGGAGGCGGATCGCGTCGCGCATGGCGCGGATTGCAGCGCGATTGTCGTGTTCGGCGACACCTTCATCGGCGGAATCCGGCCCGGCGTGCTGCACACGAAGCTCAAGACCATCCTGGTCACGCGCACCGCGCTCGAGACGAGCGACGACGATCGCGACTTCGCGGAGACGATCCAGGTGCGCTCGTTCTCGAGCCAGCGGCTGGCGCAGCTGCGCAGCGCCATGCTGGTGGCGCTCACCCGCGGGGTCGTGACCTTCTCGGACCGCATCTGCTGCGTCGGCGGCATCTCGGGCAGCAACCAGTTCGACACGCTGGTGGTGGTCGACATCGAGCGGGAGTTCCAGACGCTGCTCACCGGCTCGACGGCGGATCTGCTGCCGCCGGACGTGAAGCCGGAGGTGCTGGAGCGTGTGATCGCGGTCGCCACCGAACTCGGCGTGGAGGGGCGGGAGGGGAAGCCGGTCGGCTGCCTGTTCGTGGTGGGCGACGACAAGAAGGTGGGCGCGCAGTCCAAGCCGCTCGTGCTGAATCCGTTTTTCGGCTACAAGGAGGAGGACCGGAACATCCTGAACCCCTTCATGGACGAGACGGTGAAGGAATTCTCGTCGATTGACGGTGCCTTCCTGATCCGGGGCGACGGCGTGGTGGAATCCGCCGGCAGCCTGATCCAGGCGACCGACAGCACGCATGACCTGCCCAGCGGGCTGGGCAGCCGGCACGCCGCGGCGGCGGCCATCAGCGTCGCGGCCAACTGCATTTCGATCGTGGTTTCCTCCAGCACCGGGCAGGTGACGCTGTTCCGGCGCGGCGTGATGCTGCCGTTGACGGAGAAGCGGCGGTAGGGTTTGCCTTCACGCGAAGGGTGGGCCACGGGCAGGACCGTGGTTCGCCGGGCGATTTTTTCCTTCGATCTCCGCCCGGGTGGCGACTAGCCTCCGCGCATGGCCACTGCACATGCCTCCTCCCCCGGGCGGATCAACCGCCGGGCATTCATCGGTTCGAGCCTTGCCGCGTCGATGGCTCTGATGGTCAGGGAAACTCCGGCGGCCGGCTCCGCCGCCCCGGCTCCGGCCGGATATCAGTTGCCGCATAATCCGCGCACGGCCGCCGCCATGCCGACGCGCAATTTTGGCCGGACCGGCTATCGCGTGGGCATCTTCTCGCTCGGTGGCCAGGCGGCGATCGAGATCGAGGGGAATGCCGGGCTCTCCGCCGGCATCGTGCATCGCGCAATCGATCTGGGCGTCAATTATATCGACACCGCCCGCGCTTATGGGCGCGGGATCAGCGAGCAGCACCTCGGGCCGGTGATCAAGGAGCGCCGGAAGGAGGTCTTCCTTGCGAGCAAGACCGGCAAGCGGGATCGCGATGGCGCGCTGCAGGAACTGGAAATCAGCCTGAAGACTTTGCAGACCGATCACCTCGATCTCTGGCAAATGCACAACGTGCAGCGGATGGAGGAGCTGGACCGGATTTTTGCCCCGGACGGGGCGGTGCATGCCTTTGAGCAGGCGCGCGCCGAGGGTCGCGTCCGCTTTCTCGGCATCACCGGCCACTTCGATCCGGACGTGCTGATGGCGGGAATCAAGCGCTACAATTACGACACCATCCTCATGGCGGTGAATGCGGCGGACCGGCACTATCTCAGCTTCATCGAGCACCTGCTGCCCGCCTGCCTGGAACGCAACCTGGGGATCATCGGCATGAAGCTGGCGACCCGGGGACGGCTGCTTTCATCCTGGCGGCCGGATGCCCCGGAAAAACAGCCCGAGCGGATGCGGACGAACAAGCCGGGCACGATCACGATGCAGGAGTCGCTGTATTACAACTGCACGCTGCCCGTCAGCACCAACATTGTCGGGGTCGACACGGTGGCGCAGCTGGAGGAGAACGTGCGCTGGGCCGCGGATTTCACGCCGTTGAGCGAGTCGCAGATGCGCGCCCTGGAAAAGCGAACGCTCCCGATCGTGCGCCAGGCGCTGTACTTCCGCCGCTGGGATCTCGGTGCCTAGCAGCGTGTCGGTCTTAGGAAATCCGGATTTTTGAGTTCGGAAGGAATACCCGTCGGCGACCCGCTGCTGAACGAAAATGCCGGTGGCATTTTCGCGGATCTTTTTGGTATTTTTCCGGCAACTTGGCGGGCCTTGCTGACGGGCTGCTAGTTTCCGCGCGTGCGCGCGGGTTGGGGGCAGATGGTTCGGATGGTTTGAGTGGGCGCCAAGCCGCCCCCAGTATTTTCAATTGGCGCGAGTTTTCCGACCGAACTGGGCGGCTCCCGGAGATTTCCCGATGGAGAATTAGGAAACACGGAAATCACCCCGTGCTCGCGCCTTCGCCGCGGGGGCTCGACATTGGAGACCGTGCCTATGCGCGCGGCGGTGGAAAGCCCGCCGGAGCCGGTGGGCGCTTTTTTATGGTCTTGATTCATCCCGAGAAGCGTACGGTCGCCGAACTGCAGGAGATCCTTCCGCTGCAGGCGCTGCTCTCCGCCATCGTCGAATCCTCCGATGATGCGATTATCAGCAAGAACCTGGAGGGGATCGTGACCAGCTGGAATGCCGGTGCCCAGCGCATCTTCGGGTACACGGCCGAGGAGATGATCGGACGGCCCATCTCGACGATTTTTCCGCCGGATCGGCTGAATGAGGAACCCATGATCCTCGATCGATTGAAGCGTGGGGAGCGGGTCGACCATTACCAGACCATCCGGGTTCGCAAGGATGGCCGGCAGCTCCACGTGTCGCTGACCATTTCCCCGGTCAAGGACGCCGCGGGGAGGATCATTGGTGCCTCGAAGATCGCGCGTGACATCACTCGTGAGCGCGAGGCGATGGAGCATCTCGCACGCGCGAATGAGGAGTTGAAACGGGCGGATCGGATGAAATCCGAATTTCTGGCGGTCATGAGTCACGAGCTGCGGACTCCGCTGAACTCCATCCTGGGCTTTGCCGGGGTCCTCCGGCAGGGCCGGCGCGGGCCCGTCAACGAAGGCCAGCAGGAACTGCTCAACCTCATCACTGCATCGGGCAAGCACCTGCTGAATTTGATCAATGATGTGCTGGATCTTTCGCGGATCCAGGCCGGCCGGATCGATCTGGAGCCGGAAACCGTGAACATCGCCGAGGTCATCGGCGAGGCCGTCCGCACGCTGGGGGTGCAGGCGGCCCAGAAGAAACTTGCCCTGCGCACCGAACTCGAGGCCGGGGAGCCCGTGGTCACGGATCGGAAGCGGCTCTATCAGGTGCTGCTCAACCTGATCAACAACGCGATCAAGTTCACGCCCGCCGGCTCCGTCACGATCCGGTCCCGGCGCGACCCGGCGCAGGTGATCATCAGCGTGGTGGACACGGGCATTGGGGTGCCGCCCGAAAAGCAGGCCGTGCTCTTCCAACCCTTCAACCAGATCGAAAGCTCAACCCGCCGCCGCTTCGAAGGCACCGGGCTCGGACTGTATTTGTCGAGGAAGCTCGTCACGCTGCTGGGCGGTGACATCACGATGCAAAGCGAAGTGGGGCAGGGATCGACCTTCACGGTTCGGCTGCCGGCAAAGATGCCAGACGGCTTGAGTCCGTGCGGCGGCCCGCGCCACCAGCCATGAACGTGCGGGTGGAAGCATGAAAATTCTGATTGTCGACGACCGGGCGGAGAATCGACTGCTGCTGCAGGAGCAGCTGCGCGGGATCGATGCAGATGCGGTGACGGCGGAGAGCGGCGTCCGCGCGCTGCGGGAGCTGCGCACCCGGCACTTCGACCTGGTGGTTTCGGATCTGCTCATGCCGGAGATGGATGGGTTCCAGCTGTGCTACCTGCTGAAGACCGATCCGAAGCTGAAGAAGACGCCGGTGGTGATCTACACTGCCAATTATGCCACCAAGAAGGATGAGGAGCAGGCGAAGAGCCTCGGCGCGGACGACTTCATCACCCGGCCGATCGACGAGGAGATCCTGACGGCGCGGATCCAGCAGGTGATGCACCAGGCGCAGGCGGGCCGGATCGCCGAACCGAGCAGCAAGCCAGAGGCGGGTTTCTTTCGCGAATACAGTTCGCTGCTCATCGAGAAGCTGGAGGATCAGCTCATCACGGCTGAGGAAAATGCGCGGTTGAAGCAGGAGCTGGAGCAGCGGAACACGGATTTGACCCGCGCGAACCAGGAGCTCCTGCGGGTGAACCAGGATTTGGAGGCGTACTCCTATTCGGTCTCCCATGACTTGCGCGCACCGGTGCGGGCCATTGACGGGATGGTGCGTGCATTGCTGGACGAGATCAGCGCGACGGTCAGCCCGGAAGGACAGCGCTATATCGAGCGAATTCAGCACAACGTTGCCCGGATGGAGGCGTTGATCAACGGGCTGCTCGATCATTACCGGATGCGCAGTGCCGGCGACTCGATGGTGCGGGTGGATCTCGATCGGGCGGCGGCCCAGGCCGTGGCCAATCACGATTTCGTCGCCCGGGCCGCGGGAGCCAGGATTCAGGTCGCGCCGGGGCTGCCGGCGGTGATGGCGCACGAACAGGCCCTGATCCAGATTCTCACGAACCTGGTGGACAATGCGCTGAAGTTCGTGGCCCGCGGGGTCGCGCCCGACATCCGGATTGGAGCCGAGCGGATCGGCGAACGGGTGCGCGTGACGGTGACGGACAATGGCATCGGGATTGCAGCGGAGGACCGGGAAAAAGTGTTCAACGTCTTCGAGCGGCTGCAGGGCGAGGATCGGTATCCCGGGACCGGGCTCGGGCTGGCGATTGTCCGCCGCGGGATCGAGAAGATGGGCGGCACGGTCGGCGTGAGTTCCGCGCCGAACCAGGGCAGCACATTCTGGTTCGAACTGAAAGCCGCCGCCGACTGATTGGTCGGCCACGGCGGCCAACTGCTGGCCTCACAGCGACGCAGTGGCCGTGACGGAGCACGTCCCTCGTGCGCCTGTGAGGGCGTCCACACAGCGGGGTGCAAGTCCCCGTCAGGCGGAACGTTCACCCGCCTGCAACCGAAGGCTACTGCGTCGTGGCAACACGGGGTG
>WYBX01000093.1 GCA_011525695.1 Verrucomicrobiia bacterium | reverse complement strand
GGGTTCTTGAACCTGCCGGCTTCCAGTTCGCTGATCACTTGTTGCTTGAATGCTTCGCTGTATCGGATCGTTTCAATCGGCTTCATTTTTCGTCTGCCGGGTGTCAACGTGGGCTAGGACGAGACACGGCCCTCCAGGTACGAGGTGCGGAAACAAAAACGCCGCGGAGAAAAATCCGCGGCGGGTTGAGAAAAGTATGGATTCGGATCAGAACCCGCCGGGGCGGGGCTTGATGATGACCACCTCGACGCGGCGATCCTTGGCCATCGTGGCATCGTCCGCATTGGTGGCGGCCTCCAGGCTGCCCTTCGAGATGGTTTCCAACCGGTCGGCGGCGACGCCGAGGGACTGCAAATAGCGCTTGGCGGAGTTGGCCCGGCGGTCGCCGAGCCCGAGGTTGTACTCGGCGGTGCCGCGCCAGTCGCAGTGGCCTTCCAGCAGGAGCCGGGCGCCGGGGTTGCTTTGGAGGTAGTCCCGGGCCGCCTGCAGCTTGGGCCGTTCAGCGGGTTTGATTTCCGAGCGATCGAAATCGAAATACACCGGCTGCAGCAGGCCGCGGATGGTGTTGCCATCGTCGATCACTCCGTCGGGCAGCCGGGAGGTGAGTCCGGGCGCCTCGGGGTTCAGTGACACGTCGACCGGCATCGATGAACCCGTTCCTGGTCCGCCCTGGGGCCCGAGGACCGTCGAGCCGGGATCCGGACGGGTAGGCTTCTTGGTGCAGCCCGCGAAGAGGAGGGCGGCGCTTGCGATCAGGACGAAAAATTTATGCGAAGCTAGGTTCATGAGAGGATAAAGCAGGCTGGACGCTCGCTCAGACCTATTGGGCAAACGCGCCGGTTGCCGCAAGGCTTTTAGCCCGATATTTCGATCGGCGACGTCACACCGTCTTCTTCTGTTCAATCAGGCCGACCTCGAGCGCATAGCGCGTCAGGCTCGCGACATCGTGCAGATTCAGCTTTCGCATCAGGTTCGTGCGGTGGTTGTCGACGGTCTTGACGCTGATGCCGAGCTTCGCGGCGATTTCCTTGGTGCTGTGGCTCTCGGCCACCAGTTGGAGGATTTCGCGTTCCCGATCGGTCAGGAAATCGGGGGCGTTGCTGGTCGCGGGATTGGCCACCACGTTGCGGAGGAGGGCGGCGACGGCGGGGCCGAAGTAGGTGCCGCCATTGGCGACGGTCTCGAGGCCCTTCTTGAATTCGAAAAGGCCGGCGGTCTTTTCGACGAAGCCATGGGCGCCGGCTTCGAGCATTTCGCGAACGAGGACCGGGTTTTCGTGGCCGGAAAAAACCAAAACCCGCATCCGGGGGAGCTTCTTGCCAATTCGTCGCAAAATATCGACCCCGTTAAGTCCCGGGAGCTTGGCATCCAGCACGCAAACATCGGGATCGGATTCCATGCACATGGCGACGGCGGCCTGGCCGTCGCCTGCCTCGCCCACCAGCTCATAGTTGGAATCAAGCCGCAGGATTTCGACCAGCATCTCGCGGATGGCGGTTTGGTCTTCGATTATGACGAGGCGCTTCATCGGGGTTGGAGCCGGACGGGGCAGGGGGTACGGTGGTGGGTCGACTGGGATTCGAACCCAGAACCAACGACTTAAAAGGACGCTGCTCTACCGTTGAGCTATCGACCCTCACCTAAAGTTTAACTTGTTGTAAATGCTGTGATTATGCGCGCCGGATTGGTCAAGACTTGAATGCGTTTTTCTCGCCCCAATCCAAATCCATGAGCCCTAGGAATGCATCGGGCCGTCCTTGACCGGGACGAGAGAAGCGGACGTTACTACTTCCGCGCAGAGACGAGTCAAGGCGGACGGTGAGGTCATGGGGCTGTCCGGGGCGGTTCGGGCAACGCTTATCAGTTATCGGTGATCAGTGATCGGTGATTAGTGATCGGTGATTGGTGGAATTTCGTACCGATCGCCGACAACCGACGACCGACCACCGACCACCGACCACCGATCACCGACCGCCGGGCGACGAACCCCTTCGACCGGCTCAGGGTCGCTGCGCTAGTGAGACGCCATCTTCCACCCGCGTGAGCAACTTCAACCTTTGATCTACGCTGTGGCGGAGGAACTCGGTCTGGCTCCTGACTGGCTTAACGACCACGTGCGGCAATTTGCTCCCAACGACGGTGGGGCCGCCAATATCGCTTTCGAGGCGTTCAAGGATATCGCGGGTGTCGTCGTTTCCCGTCCCACCGCCAGGAAAATGCTGGCGATGAAGGCTCGGGCCGCGCGACTTCCGCGGCCGGGACATGGTGGCGACTTGCATGATCTCGCCTTCCTGATTAGACATTGTGACATCCGTTCGATCGAAGTGATCGACGGAATCTTCACCCAATTTTACGGCGACTCACTCGATCCCAAGCAGCGCATGGTGGCAGAAAGAGCCCTGGAACTCGCATATGCATCCAGCCAACCAACGACCGAAAAGCCTCTGTGAGGTTGCCGAGCGCACCGACTCGCTCGAGTCGTGGGGGGCGGCACTCGGCGATCTGCTGGACGAGATCAATTACCGGAGAGAGAATCGAATTCCGGTTGAATCGGTCGTCGGTGCAGCGCCGCGGCTGTTGCGGTTGGTATTCCATGGAGGCGAAATCGCCGATGCGTTTGGCGCGGCTCTGGCCGAACACCTTGCCGCGGAAGTGATTGGACTCCCCGCGCCGGCGTGGACCTCGGAGCCGGAACGATTTCTCGAGACACCGTGGTATCCGGACGAGTCAGCACGGATTCGTGAATACCTCGAAGGCGCGGCGCCACCTGCCTTTCGAGTGCATGGCGTCTTTGTCGACATCGACTCCCTGGCCCGCGTTTGAGTGCAGCTTTCAGGTTTCCCACTGGATCGTGGCTGACCAGTCCGAAGGGATCCTGACAGGATTCGGTGCACACGTGTTCATCTCATGCTCGAGGCGATGGCGCGGTGGTCATCGGTGAAGCGGTGATTGGTGATTGGTGATCAGTGATCGGTGATTGGTGATCAGTGATCGGTGGAATTTCGTACCGATTACCGACAACCGATTCACCGACCACTGATTCACCGATTCACCGACGACCATCACCGACCCCAGGAGGCCTGGATTCGCGGGAATTCGCGGTTATTCGCGGGCAACCCGGGGGGGCGAACGAGTTTCCGCGCCTCGGATTTGCAAGTAGTTTCTCCCCGCGCAACCTCTGCGGCCATTGACCCCTCCGAGGGTGGCGCTTATCCAACGCAACTTCGTCCATAGATAGTGGGAACAATTCAAACATACGCCCATCAGACCGAGGCGGAACGCATGTCTGCCAAGGCTCAAGAAGTTGCCCTCGATCGGCTGCTGGTTGATCGCTTCAAAAGCGGCGACCAGGCGGCGTTCGAGGAGATGGTGACGCGGTATTGGGACCGGATCTACTCCATGGTCCACCAGCTCCTGCGCAACCAGCAGGACGCGGAAGAGGTGACGCAGGACGCATTTATCCGCGCCCACCGGGGCCTGGCCAATTTCCGTGGGGAGTCCGCCTTTTCGACCTGGCTCTACCAGATTGCGACCAACCTGGCACGGAACCGGTACTGGTACTGGTGGCGCCGGAAACGCGATCAGTCGGTCTCGATCGACGCCCCGCTCAGTTCCGAAAACAGCATGACGCTCGCCGAAGTTATCCCGGCCGAAGTCGAGTCCCCCGACGACATCACGGTGACGCAGGAATTCGTCGACCGAATCAGCCGGGGGATGGAACGCCTTTCCACCAAGCACCGCGAGATTCTCATCTTGCGCAACGTAAAGAACCTGTCCTACGAAGAAATTGCCGAGATCCTCGGCATCTCGGTGGGCACAGTCAAAAGTCGGATTGCGCGCGCGAGGGAAAGCCTCCGCTCGAAACTCGGCGAGGATTTCAAATGAAAGACTCAGAGTTCATCGAACTGCTCAACCTGTATCTCGACCACGAGATCTCCGCGGCCGACGCCGCCCGCCTGGAGGCCGAAGTCCAGGGGAATGTCCAGCGGCGGAAGGTTTACGAGCAATACTGCCGGATGCAAAAGGCCTGCAAGGTACTGGCGGAGGATTTCCAGACGGGAGGGGCCGCGATGCCGGAGCCGGCGCGGATCAATTTCCAATCGATCCCGCAGCGTACGCGGGCAGGCCGGGCCTATACGATTGGTACCATCGCCGCGGCTGCCGCCTGTGTCGCCATCATCCTGGTGGGCCGCAGCCGCCAGCAGTTGCAGGAGCCCGGTACGACTCCGCCGATCGCGATTACGGCACCGGCGGAGGCGAACCCAGGTGCGGTGGCGGTCGCGTCCGTTCCGGCGCCCGGCGCCGGGCTGGCCCGCGCCGTGAGCATGCCGGAGCCGGCGCTCGAGCCGGCCGCGCGCTCCCTGGAGCCTGAGCATTTCTACCTTTCCCGGAACGTCCGCTCCGACGCGCTGCAACGCGCCGCGGCGGAGCAGGCGGCCGCCCAGTTTGCCTGGATGGAGCGGGTGCAGCTGGCGCCGATCCAGGTGCGCACGCAGCCCGATGCACTGCGTTTCGATGCGCAGCCGGCGTCCTTGCGGACAGAGCCGCGGACCTACGGAAGCCGGCAGCAACCGGGTGACCCGCAGATCGAGCTGACGGCTTTCCGTTTCCAGCGATAGGCGTTCGTGAGGCAGGCGGGAGCGGGCGGCAGTGTCAGGCACGGCGGCCAAGACGCAACGACGAGGCGGATCCTGCGCCGAAGCGGCGGCAACTGCTCCGGCCTGAGTGTCCCCGGGCCGTGCCTCATCCGCCTGGCATTGCGCGTTTTTCCGATAACTTTTCCCTCGCGCCGACGTCACAGCGCGGCACGTTGTGCTTCCAGCCATGTTCATCGCCGTAATCGAGGTCTTCAAGGGAGCCGGACTCCTGATTTACCCGTTGGGGCTGTGCTCGGCTGCACTGGTCTTCATCGTGTGTGAACGGTCCTACGCGCTGCGTCGGGCCGCCATCATGCCCCAGGATCTGATGGACGCCGTGGTCAGCGGCCGGCCGCTGGTCGGGGGCAAGCACACCGTGCTGGCGCGGATCGTGGACTTTGCGGAACAGCACAAGAACGACGAGGATGCGATCAAGGCGTTCGCCCGGCTCGAAATCAACCGGATGGAGCGAGGGGTGCCGTATCTCGACGTGATTTATGCCGCCGCACCGTTGATCGGGCTCACGGGCACCGTCACGGGACTGTTGCGGGTGTTCGCGCACATCTCTCCCGAAACCGGGTTGCCGGACCCGGTGGCCTTCACGTCCGGCGTCGCGCTGGCGCTCTCGGCCACCGTCATCGGGCTGGCGATCGCGATTCCGGCGCTGGTGGGCAGCGGCTATCTCCAGAGGAAAATCGAGAATTATGCGGCGCAGCTCGACGTCCTGCTCGAGCGGATCCTCCAGCGCAGCCGGCAATGAGCAGCCTCTACCAGAAGCGGCGCAAGCGGCCGGAGATGAACCTCGTGCCGTTGATCGACGTGCTGGTGATCCTGGTCTTCTTCGCGTTCGTCACGATGCAGTTCAAGTCGTCGGCGACGCTCAACATCACGCTGCCGAAGGTCGAGACCGCCGGGAAGAACGAGTTCACGGGCACGGTGACGATCGGCATCGATCGCGACGGCGTCGTCTCCTTCAACGGCAAGGTGGTCGAGGACGACCAGCTGATCCAGCTGCTCGAGCAGGTGAAGCAGGTGGACCGGGACATTCCGGTCCTGATCAAGGCGGATGAAACGACGCAGCTGAAGAAGCTGACGTTCGTCATGGATGCGTGCCGGAAGTCCGGACTGAACAAGTTCAGCCTGCAATCCCGTTGAAAGTAGCGAGTAGCGAGTAGCGAGTAGTGAGTAGGAAAATCGTTCCGAACCGCCGGCTTCGGGGCGCAACCTTCGAGCAGCAAGATACGAGAGCCAGTCCGATCTTAACGCGGCAGCCTTTTCGGCACCACGCATCAGGAATCAGTTTCTACTCGCTACGCGCTACCCGCTACTCGCTACTTGACGCATGAAAATCGTGATCACGGGCGTGACGCGCGGGCTGGGCCGGGCGCTGGTGGAGGAGTTCATCCGGGCCGGGCACACGGTCATCGGCTGCGGGCGCAGCGGCGATGCGATCTTCGATCTGCGGATGACGCATCCGGCGCCGCATGATTTTTCCGTGCTTGATGTGGCGCTCGACAACAAGGTCGCGATCTGGGCGGCCCGGGTGCTCGAAAATGACACGGCGCCTGACTTGCTGATCAACAATGCCGGGATCATGAACCGGCTCGCGCCGGTTTGGGAACAGGACGATCGGGAGTTCACGAAGCTGGTCGATGTGAACATCCGGGGAACGCAGAACATGATTCGTCATTTTGTCCCGGCGATGGTGGCGCGGGGGCGCGGGGTGATCGTGAATTTCAGCTCCGGCTGGGGCCGCAGCGTCTCGGCCGAGGTCGGGCCGTATTGCATGTCGAAGTGGGCAATCGAGGGGCTCACGAAGGCGCTGGCAGAGGAGTTGCCGAAAGGCATGTCGGCCGTGCCGCTGAACCCCGGGGTGATCGACACGGAGATGCTGCGTTCCTGCTGGTCGGACGGCGCGGCCGCGTATCCGAAGGCGGAGGAATGGGCGAAAACGGCGGCGCCGTTCATCCTGAAGCTCGGGCCGAAGGACAACGGACGTTCGGTGAGCGTCAGCGGGTACCAGTAGCGAGCATCCGGCCGGGGCGGAGTGCGGCCCTCCAGGTACGAGGTTCGGAACGTTATGGCCGTGACGGAGCACGTCCCTCGTGCGCCTGTGAGGGCGTCCACACAGCGGGGTGCAAGTCCCCGTCAGGCGGAACGTTCACCCGCCTGCAACCGAAGGCTACTGCGTCGTGGCAACACGGGGTG
>WYBX01000092.1 GCA_011525695.1 Verrucomicrobiia bacterium | reverse complement strand
CGGCTCCTGTGCCTATGGTTAGTCTCGCTGAGAAACCACTGACTGGAGAGCCGGATGCGGGAAATCCGCCCGTCCGGTTCGGAGGGAGGGGTGGCGCTAACCCCGCCACTCCTACCCCTATCATGTATCAATTTCCCATCGGGTTTCAGGACGCCACGGAGGGCGTCCTTCCACGAATGGGTCTTCGATCCTGGAATCAAAAACGAATTCATGGAGGGCCGTGCTCCGTGGGCGTCGGTGAACTGAAACAGCCAGTCCCATAGGTGCTCAGTCCTGGGCGCCCAGCCACCAGCGCACGACTCGACCGGTCGGAGACACGGCGCCACCGGATCCCCGCATTTCGGAACGCGACTGGCCCGATTGGGCGGTGCTGGCCCGGATACTGCTACCCGGGGTGGCAATGGCCGCGAAAAAGTGCCCGAACCGATGAAGCCGACGCTCGACAGCCGGCAACTTCACGCCTTTTCCGCGCTGGCGCGCCGCGGCAGCTTCACGCGTGCCGCCAAGGACTTGTTCCTGACGCAGTCGGCCGTGAGCCATGCGATCAAGGCGCTCGAGGAGGATGTCGGGTGCCGGTTGCTCGATCGGATTGGCCGGCGGGTGCAGCTTACCCAGGCAGGGGAGGAACTGCTCGGCCATGCGGAAAAGATTCTCCGGGAGATGAAAACTGCGCGGACTGACCTGGAGGCGCTCCTGACTGGCGGCCAGGTTAGGCTGCGGATCGGTGCCGGGGCCACGGCGTGCCAGCACATCCTGCCCGCGGTGCTGGGCGAATTCCGCCGGCAGTATCCCCAGGCGCTCATCCGGCTCGAACCGGGCGAAAACGGCCGGCTGCTCGAGCTGCTTCGCTCGGGCACGATTGACCTGGCTGTCGGCTTCGAGCCTCCCGTGCCCGGCCGGCGCGAATTCGTATTCCTGCCGCTGTTCAATGACGAACTGCGATTTGTCGTTGCACCAATGCATCCCTGGGCCCGGCTCGGCCGGATACCGCGCGAGGCGATGGCGGATGAGACGTTCGTGCTGCCCTCCCGGACGAGCCACACGTTCCGGCTGGTGACGGACTATTTCCGCAGCGAGCGGATTACACTCGGGAACTTCATCGAACTCGGCAGCATGGAGGCGATCAAGGAGGTGTTGAAGCTGGGGTTCGGAGCAGGAGTGGTTGCCCCTTGGTGCGCCCGGGCGGAATTGGAGGGCGGTTCGCTGGTGCCGGTCGTGCTTGGTCAGCGCCGGCTGAAGCGGCACTGGAGCGTCGTCCACGTGAAGGGCCGCCGGCTCACATCCGCCGAGGAGGCCTTCGTCTCGCTCTGCCGGGCTGCCGGCCAGGCACTTCAGATTTCCCAATCGTGATGATGCGTCGGCGCGCCGCGGTTCTCGATCAGGACCTCCTTCTTGCGCCGCGAGCGCACCACCAGATTGTCGCCCTTGAAGTAGGCCACCGACTGGTCCGGGATCGATTTCATCAACCACACATTCGACCCGATGATCGAATGCGCGCCCACATGCGTGTCGCCGCCGAGAATGGTGGCGTGAGCGTAAATGGTCACGTGATCGCCGATGTCCGGGTGCCGCTTGACACCCTTCACCGGGCGTCCCTCGTCGTCGACCTCGAAGGACTTCGCGCCGAGGGTCACGCCCTGGTAGAGCTTGACGTGAGCCCCCACCGTTGCGGTCTCGCCGATGACAACGCCGGTCCCATGGTCGATGAAGAAATGGGGTCCCAGTTGGGCGCCGGGGTGGATGTCGCATCCCGTCCGCTCGTGCGCGTATTCCGTCAGCATCCGTGGCAGCAGCGGGATGTGCAGGTGGTACAGCAGGTGGGCGAGCCGCTGCAGCGAGATGACCAGGACGCAGGGATAGGCGAGGATGATCTCCTCGACGCTGCGCGCCGCCGGATCGCCCTGGTAGGCGGCGTCCACGTCGGTCTTGATCAACTTCCGCAATTGCGGGAATTGCGCGAGCACGGTCGTCGTCAGTTCCCGGGCCCTTTCGGTCGGCTTCGGGGTGTGGGCGAACCGGAGGCACTTCTGGATCTCGGCCGCCATCCGGCGATCGATCCGGGCCAGCAGCCGGTCGACATGGGCGGGCAGATCGCGCTCCTTCAGCCCGCGGTCCTCGAAGAAACCGGGAAACAGCAGGTGCATGCAGTCGACCGCGAGCTGGTTGATCGATTCCTGGGCCGGCAGATTGATGCCGTCGAGGTGGTTGATCCCGCCGTCGTTGCGGTACGATTCGAGCAGGGCATGCTTGATGGCGTCGAGTTGCATCGCGTTCGTGGGCCGGCGAGCGGTGAACAGCATTCGTCCGGGGCACGCGAGCCTGAATCGCGTGTCAATGCCGCGTCATGTTTCGCCTCTGCGCCCGATACCGGACCGCAAGACCTCCGAGCAACGTGGCTGCGGCCGTAAAATTCCCGTCATCTTCCAAGTCTGGGATCGACAAACCGGCCAATGCCGCACACGCTCGGCCCAGCTAATCCCCACCCGATGGAAAACCTGCGCGGGGCGTCAGCCCCAATCTCGCGGATCAAGGTAGCTGGGAGAGTAAAGACCTTCGTGCTCGACACGAACGTTCTGCTCCACGACCCGCAATCCGTCTTCAAGTTCGAGGACAACAACCTCGCGATCCCCGTGGAAGTCCTGGAGGAGCTGGATTCCATCAAGGCCGAGCAGTCGACGGAACGGGGGCGCAACGCCCGCCGCGTCCACCGGATCCTGCAGGAGTTGCTGCCGGACGCGCGCGCGATGCACGAGGGTGTCGAACTCGACAACGGCGGCACGCTTTCGATCATCATCAATCCCTATCTCACCGATCCTGGCCGGCGCTCGCCGGCGATGGACCGGCTGCGTGCCATCCTCCCCGACATCGCCAAGAAGGACAACCGGATCATCGCGGCGGCGCTGTTCGTGCAGGAGCGCTACCCGCCGCCGACGATCCTGGTGACGAAGGACGTGAACGTGCAGCTGAAGGCGCGCGCCGTCGGGCTCGAATCGGAGGATTACCTCAACGACAAGGTTCCCGAGGACACGGATGAGGCCAGCTATCGGGAGCTGGGGCTGACGGTGTATGAATTGCAGCGGTTCTGCTCGGAAGGCGCCTTCGAGCTGGAGAAATCGGCGGCCAAGCCGCTTTACCTGAACGAGTACGTGCTGTTGCGATCCGACGAGGGCAAGACGATGCCGGCGCGCTTTTATGGCGACGGGCTGGTGCGCCGGCTGAAGGTCCCCGATTTCGTGAAGGCGCCCGGCGGCATCCCGATTCGCGCCCGGAACCTCGAGCAGCAGTTCCTGATGGACGCGCTGCTCGACGACAGCATCGCGATGCTGACGTGTTTCGGAAAGGCGGGGACGGGCAAGACGCTGCTTTCCACCGCATGTGCGCTGCATCAGACCTACGACGACAGCTCACGCTACGACGGGGTCTCGATTTCGCGGCCGGTCATGGCCCTCGGAAAGGACATCGGGTTCCTGCCCGGTTCGCTGGAGGAGAAGATGAAGCCCTGGCTGCAGCCGTATCACGATGCCCTCGAGGTGCTGATTCCCTCGAAGCCGCCCAAGGATCCGCAGTTCGCCTCGAAGAAGGTGGCGAAGAAGAAGCACAAGAAGCGTGAAGACCAGTATGCCGCGATGACGGCGATCCAGCCAAGTCATGCCAGCCAGAATGGTCATGGAGGCAACGGGCTGGTGAAGCCCTACGAGCGCTTGTTGAAGAGCGGGCTGGTGGAAATCGAGGCGCTGGCCTTCATCCGCGGACGCTCGATTGCGCGCCGGTTCTTCATCCTGGACGAGGCGCAGCAGCTAACGCCGCATGAGGTGAAGACCGTGATCACCCGGATCAGCGAGGGCTCGAAGATCGTGCTGATTGGGGATCCGGCGCAGATTGACAACCCGTATGTCGATTCGCGCAGCAATGGGCTGGTCTATTGCTTCAACCGGATGAAGGGCCAGGCGATCGCCGCGCATGTGAAGCTCACCAAGGGCGAGCGCTCGAAGCTGGCGGAACTCGCGGCGGATCTGCTTTGAGCTGAACTGATTTCCGGGCTGGATGATTGAATGAAGTAGCGGGGATGCATTGCGGAATGCCTTGAGCGCAACGCGGGCGCCGGATCCGGAACAAGAATTGCCAGGAATCCGTACGTTCTGGACCCGCCGCTTCCACGCCCGGTGTCAGGCGGCGACCCGCTTCCGCAGCAGGCTCGGCTGGCCGGTACGCAGCGCCGCGAATTCCATGGCGCCGGCAAAGAGCCCGGTGAACGCGAGATCGCTGACGATGGAATTCCGGAAGAACAGCAGCGTCGGTGGAAATTCCGGCCGGCCGATGGTCATTGCCTGCCACCAGCCGGCAGCGGTCTTCACGTAATAGGGGTCGCGGATCCAGGCATCCGTGTTGGTTGCCAGGTAAAAGAAGATCGCACCGCCCAGTGCGCCACTGAACAGGTTGAGCCAATTCTTGTGCGCCGCCACGAAGCGGCCCAGCGGCAGCGCGATCGCAAAGCATCCGGCGCGGATCGCCATGCTCGGCCAGGTCCAGCCTTCGCCATACACGGTGGCATAATGGTGGTTCAGATAGAGGTCGGAGAGCAGGAGCGCCGCGAAGGGAACGAGCCACATGCGTCGATCCCGAAAGTACACCGCTCCACAAAAGGTCAGCGCCATCAGCGGCGCGAAATTTGCGAGCGCCGGGGCATGGATCGCGAGGACCCGCCAGCCGGCAGCCAGGATGAGAAGCGCGAGCGCGAGAGGCATGCGAGGACTGTGCGGGGAAAGCCGCCGGTGACAAGCGTGGGAATGAGCGAAGGCGATTTCGATCCCGGAGAGCCGCGAGGCGCGCGAGCTTTCGCCCGGTCGATTCAGCGGACAACCACGGATGAACGCAAAGCGACGCGAATGGCCGGAGGCGGTCGGCTCGTTCGAACCGTCCGCCATTGGCGTGAATTGGCGTCGATTCGCGGTGGAAGGATTGGCGGTGAGGAATCGGGGAGACAACCGCGAATGGACGCAAATGGACGCGAAGGCCAGGGAGGAGGGAAGAGGATACCCCGAACCTCCTCACCATTCAGTTCATCGTGTCCACGCCGCTTTTGTCGCAAACTTCATTCGCGTTCGCTGGCGGTTGAACCGAATGGCTCCGATTCACTGTTCGGCTTCGCGGGCAAGCAGCCAGAGCAGATCCGAGAGCCGGTTGACGAACTGCCGCAGCTCGGGCCGGACGGTCTTGCCCCTGGCCGGCAGCGCGCTCAACCGGCGCTCGGCCCGGCGTGCCACCGTGCGAGCCTGCTCCAGCGCTGCCGCCACCGGGTTGGCCCCCGGCGTCGCCCAGCCGTCAAACTTCAGGCCCCGCGCCTCCAGACCGGCCACCGCTTCATCGAGCCGCGCAACGTCCACCGCCGTGATCCGTTCGAACTTCGACTGCTCGAACCGCGCCGCATCCGGCTCGGCGCACGCCAGCTCACCCATCAGGGCAATCAGGTTGCGCTGCACCGTGGTGACCAGTTCATGCACGGCCGCGCCGCGCGGCGCGGTGGCGCCCAGCTGCGGCTTCACCGCACCCAGCGCCACGTTCAGCTCGTCGAACGCGCCCACGGCCTCGATCTGCGGATGATCCTTCGGCACGCGCTGCCCGTAGAGCAGGCTCGTGGTCCCGTCATCCCCGGTCCGCGTGGCGATGCTCATCTCATGCGATCTTCCGCGCCGCGAGCTGGGCGCGGAGGCAGAGCTCGGCGGCCTTGAAGGCATGCGCCTGCGTCATGGCCTTCTCCGTCCGGTTCAGGCAGTCGAGGATCAGCCCGCCAAAGAAGCGGAAGCCGACCTTGCCGGCCACGTTCACGTGCCTTTCGCCCGCATCATCGACGATGTAGACATTGTCGCCCGTCTTGTCGCGCGCGACGTCGAGATACTTGCGGAGCTCGATGTAGCCCTTCGTCCCGAGGATGATCGTGCGGCCATCGCCCCAGGTGCTGAGGCCATCGGGCGTGAACCAGTCCACCCGGATGTAGTTGGAACTGCCGTTGTCACCAAGGAGCGAGGCCTCGCCGAAGTCCTCGAACTCAGGTTTGTCCGGATTGGCAAAATTGCCCACGGCGGCCTGGGTCACGGTGGCATCGGTTGCCCCGGTAAAGGTCAGGAACTGCTCGAACTGGTGGCTGCCGATATCCGTGAGGATCCCGCCGTACTTGGCCCGCTCGAAGAACCACGCCGGCCGGTTCGGCTTCCCCAGCCGGTGGGGCCCGAGCCCGATCACCTGGATGACGCGCCCGATTGCGCCGCCGGCCACCAAATCGGTGGCATGCATCGCTGCCTCGACGTGCAGCCGTTCCGAAAAATACACCATGTACTTTCGACCCGTTCGCGCCACGACCGCCTTGGCCTGGTCAAGCTGGGCAAGCGCGGTGAACGGCGTCTTGTCGGTGAAGTAATCCTTGCCCGCCTCCATCACCCGGCAGCCGATCGGACCGCGCTCGCTCGGGACCGCGGCCGCCGCCACCAGGTGAATCGCCGGGTCGGCCAGGATTTCGTCGAGGGAGCGGGCAGGCTTGGCCTGCGGGTACTTGGCGACGAAGGCGGCCACCTTCTTTTCATCCGGATCGTAGACCCATTTCAGTTCGGCGCCGGCCTCGATCAGCCCGTTGCACTGGCCATAGATGTGCCCGTGATCGAGATGGGCGGCGGCGAAAACGAATTCGCCGGGTTTCACCACCGGGCTGGGTTTGCCCTGGGGGGCGTAGTTCATGCCGTCGGATTTTTGGCTCATGAGATGGGGGTTGGATGCTGGAACGTACTCAAATCCTCCACGGCTACTTCCTGGTCGCGGCTTTCGTCTGCCGGGCCAGCGCCTTCACCGCCTCGTCGATCCCGGCCCGCGTTGGCTTGTCCATCCGATCGATGAAGAGGACCCCGTTGAGGTGGTCGACCTCATGCTGGATGCACCGGGCGAGCAGCCCATCGCAGGTGAGCAGGTGGGGCACGGCTTTTTCGTCCTGGAATTTCATGGTGATCGCATCGATCCGGCTGATGTTGCCGCGAATGTTGGGGAACGAGAGGCAGCCCTCCTCGTAGGTCACGGGCGGAACCGGGTGCGTGACGACCTGCGGATTGACGATCACCATCGGCATGATCAGGTCGAGCGGAGGCTTGGCGCCATCGAGTTCCCAGGTGAATTCGGCCTCGGCTTCGCGGAGGTCCACCACGCACAGCTGGAGCGCCTGACCCACCTGCTGGGCGGCCAGTCCGATCCCGCCGGCCTCCTGCATGGTGAGAATCATCTCCTGCGTGAGGCAGGCCAGGGCGGCGTCGAATTTCGTGACCTTCGCCCCCTTGGCGCGCAGGATTGGCTCGTTGTACTGAACAATTTGCAGGGGCATCGGTCGGAAATGCGCCCAGCGTGAATTTGCCATTTCCCACGGGCAAATAAATAGTGCTGCCAGATGAGCGTCCCCACCCCGACGAGAGCAACGCTCCCCCTTGCTGCGCCGATCCTTGTGATGCTGGGGCTCCTGGTTGGGTTCGGGGCATGGTCGCTGCCGGTCAACCTGAAGTCCGTCAGCCCGGCGCTCCTGCGTGCGGCAGGCAAGGGCACGCCAAGCCTCGGGGCCTACGGGAGGGATCTCGTCGATGTGGAGAAAATTGGCGCGGCGGCGCTGGTGCTCCAGGCGGCGCAAGCCACCAACGATCCGCGGGCGCCGGCGCTGGAACGTGCACTGCAGGAGTTTGCGGCCCGCCAGCCTGGACTGGTGGCTTGGGGAGGGTGGGATCCGTTCCTGGATCCGCTGTTCAACCTGCGGGCCACTCCGGCGGGCAGCGGCAGCACGCCAATCGTCACCTTCCTGATCACCGAACGGGCCCGCTCCGCATTGCTCAACACGCTGGCGCAATCCGGATCGGGCGTCGTGCAGGCGCTGCTCGAGTTGCGGCAGATTCCCGGCACCGGCCGGTTCATTCCCGCCACCCGGCCCGGCGGCCAGCCCCTGGAAACCCTCATTCTGCTCACCGGGCTCCTCTACCAGGCGGACCACGTTTCACCCTCGCTCCAGCGCGAGCTGCGTGGGCTGGTCGATCTCGCGGTTTCCCAGCGGGCGCTCGGCGATCTGGAGGAGTTTTTTGTCGATTTGCTCGCGCTCGGCCGCCGGCTCGACTGGGGGCAGCTGGTCGAACTCATGCGCCGGACCGATAGCGTGAAGACCGTGGGCCGGTACGCCCATCTCGCCCGGATCGCGCCCGACCAGCTTGCGCTGCTGTATGCCGCTGCCCTCTTCTCCGGCTCTGCCGATCGCGTGGCCGCGTACCTGATCGAATTCGGCAAGCCCGGCGTCGAGGATCTCACCCTCGCACTTTCCCAGGGCCAGGGCGCCGTCCGGCAGCTGCTGTTGCGGCAGGTGCCGGTGAACCGGACCGGCACCCCCGCGCTCAGCACGGGAGCAGAACTCGCCCTCACCCAGCCGCAGCTGATGCTGGCGCTGAAATATCTCGGCTACTTCCTGGGCGCCTGGCTGCTCCTGCGCGGACTCGATCGCTGGCTGGTTTCCCCGGAGGGGATCGCCTCCCTGCCGTCGGCATTGATGCACATGAAGGCCGGCGTGCTGGCCCTGGTCTTTGCCGTCCTGCTCATCGCCGCCACCGAGCCGTTCCTGCTAAAAGCTGCTCCACTTTCCGAATACCGGCCGCGCGTCCATCTCGCCCTCGATCTCTCGAACTCCACTGTCGCCGCACAGTCCCAACCCGCCTCCACCATGCATCCTTCCAACCTGATCTCGATCGCGGTTTTCGCTGCGCTGCAGATTGTCGTCTACTTCGTCTGCCTGCTGAAGATTCGCGAGGTCGCACGGCAGAACGTGCCACCGCTCGTGAAGCTGCGGCTGATGGAAAACGAGGAGAACCTGTTCGACATGGGACTCTACGTCGGCATCGGCGGCACGGCGGCGGCCATGGTGCTGATCACCTTGGGACTGGCGGAGGCCAACCTGCTGGCCGCCTTCTCCTCCAATCTCTTCGGGATCACCTGCGTCGCGCTCGTCAAGATCCGCCATGTACGGCCCTACAAGCGGCAGCTGATCCTCGAGGGACAGGTCGAGGCGTCGCCCGTGCGCGAGCCGAACGAGCCCTCCATCAAGTCCGCCCGCGGATCCGCCGCGCTATGAACAAGACGCTGCTGCTCATCCTCTGCGACTTCCTGTTGCTGACGCTGCTTGCGCTGACGCGCTGGGAATCGGCGGAGCCGCCGCGGCCGGTGCAGGCGCCGGTGTCGCAGACGGCGGGCGGGGTTGCGACCCGGGAGCAGGATCTCGTCGAGACGATGCGGCAGGCGCTGGCCGACGAGCAGGCAGGCCGGGAGGCGCTGAACCGCCGGCTCGCGGAAGCGGACGCCGCGCTGGCGGCCCGCGACCAGAACCTCGCGCAACTCCAGCAGGAACGGGCCCAACTTGCCGAGGAGCGCAACGTGGTTGCCAGCACGCTGACCGAAACCCAGCGCGCCGCCGCCGAGCTCTCGCAGCGCGTGACACAGGCGACTCAGGAGGCCACGATGACGAAGGAGCAACTCGCCCAGCTGCAGCGTGAGCTGGCGGATCGCGAGGCGGAGTCGGAACGGCAGCGGCAGGCGCTGGCCCGGCTCGAGCAGCAACAGGCCGAGGCGCGCCGGCAGATCGAGGGGCTCACGCTGGCCGTGGTCGTGGCCGAGCAGGAAAAGAAGAACCTGCGCGAGACGACGGACACCCTGAGGAGCCAGGTCGAGGCCGAGCGCTCCGAGCGGCTCAAGGTCCAGGAGTCCAACACCCGGCTGGCGCAGGCGAGCACGCAGCTCGCGCAGGGAGTTGGCCAGCTGGCGGAACGATCCGGCGAGCTGACGCGGGAAATTCGGGAGAACCGGCCGATCAACGCGAATGTCCTGTACCAGGATTTCATCTCGAACCGGGTCATGGCGGCGTTTTCCGCGAGCCGCCGCGGGTTCCTGGGCGAGGTGAACCGGAATCGCGACGCGGCCACGGTGCTGGTTTCCGACGGACGTCAGACCTACGCGCTGCTGCACGTCGCCGATACCGTGTTCTCATTTGGCGAGAGCGGCATCGATTGGGAGTCGATTGCCGTGGAGCTGGCACATGGCGGCGACGGCCGGATCGCGGCGGATGCGCTGTGGTTCCTGGCGCAGGATCCGCGAATTGTGGTGCTGCCGCTCGCGCCGGCCCAGGTCGCCGCGCTTGGGGCCAACGTGTATGGGCTCGCCGCCGAGCCGTTCAAGTTTCCGGAGGCCGTGCTGATTGACGGGGGCGGCCGGGGCTATGGCGAGGTCAGCTTCAAGCTCGACGCCGGCAATCCGGGCTACGTGCGGGTCGACAACCGGCTTTTCCGGCGGGTATTCGGCGACTTCTCGCCCAAGCGCGGAGACCTCGTCTTCAGCAAGGCGGGTGCCTTCCTCGGGATCATGGTCAACGACGACTACTGCGCCGTGGTCCGGAATCTCGCCGCGGCGAAGACGATCCAACCGGGCCCGGAGACCAGGGCGCAGGAGACCGGGACGATTTTCGAGGAACTCAGCGCCCGCGTCCGGTCCATGCCAATCCGGCTGCAGTAGTGCCAGCAGCCCGTCGGGGCTGCAATCAAGCGCCGCAAGCATTCCCCCCGTTCCTGCGGCAACTTGGCGGGCCTTGTTGACGGGTTGCTGTTTCCGCGCTGCGCGCGGATGCAAAGTCCGACGCGCAACTACACGCAGCGGACCTTACTAACAAGGCGTTTGCCGCCACCCTGTTGTGCCACCGCAGATTCTCAGTTGCCTGCTGGTGTTGAGCGATCCTGGGCCGCGCCTCGTTAGAACTTCAGGTGCTTCACCGTCAGCCCGCCGTTGATCAGCTGCTTGAGCGAGTCGATCCCGATCCGCAGGTGATCCTTGACGAACTTCTCGTCGACCGCCCGATCGCTGATGGTGGTCTTGACGCCTTCCGGGGTCATCGGCTGGTCCGAGACCAGCAGCAATGCGCCGGTCGGGATTTCGTTGAAGAAGCCGGTCATGAAGATCGTCGCCGTTTCCATGTCGATGCACATGGCGCGAATCCGCTTCAGGTATTTCTTGAAGGCGTCGTCATGCTCCCAGACGCGCCGGTTCGTGGTGTACACGGTGCCGGTCCAGTAATCGCGCGCATGATCGCGGATGGTGGTGGAAATGGCCTTCTGCAGCGCGAATGCGGGGAGCGCCGGCACCTCGGCCGGGAAATAATCGTTGCTCGTGCCCTCGCCGCGAATCGCCGCGATCGGCAGGATCAAATCGCCCAGCGAAGCCCGGTGCTTGACGCCGCCGCATTTGCCGAGGAACAGCACCGCCTTTGGACCAATCGCGCTCAGGAGATCCATCACCGTCGCGGCGGTCGCGCTGCCCATTCCGAAGTTGATGATGGTGATGTCGCCCGCGGTCGCGCTCGGCATCGGCTTGTCCCGGCCGACGACCGGCACGCGGTGCCACTGCGCGAACAGCTGGACGTAGTAGTCGAAATTGGTGAGCAGGATGTATTCGCCGAATTTGTTCAGCGGCACGCCGGTGTACCGGGGCAGCCAGTTCTCGACGATTTCCTTGCGCGTCTTCATCCCGGCAGGTTACGCGTCCGCGGGGCCCGAATACACGAAAAAATGTCACCTTGCCGAATGCCAACGAGCAGCGTGTTGTGCCTTCCTTCCTCCCGACCCGTACGGTCGGAGGCCAAGTTCGACACGCTGCTACGCGCTGGCGAGCGCGTTGGCGTCGTTCAGGTGGCCGGCGCCGGTGTATTTCCGGCTCTGCTCGTCGGCGTGGTAGCTCGAGCGCACGAGGGCTCCGCTTTCGACCACCCCGATGCCGAGGCCCAGTCCGAACGCCTTCCAATGCTCGAATTCCTCCGGCGTGGCCCAGCGCGCCACGGGCAGGTGCTGCCGGGTGGGCTGGAGGTATTGGCCGATGGTGACGATCTTGGTGCCATCGGCGGCAATGTCCCGCAGCGTCTGTTCGACCTCCGCCGGCGTCTCGCCCAGGCCGAGCATGATCCCGGTCTTGGTCACGAACCCGCGGCTCCGGGCATGGCGCAGGACGGAGCGGGAGCGATCGTAACGCGCCTGGACCCGCACCGGCTTCTGCAGCCGTTCGACCGTTTCCAGGTTGTGGTTGAAGATGTCGGGCTTAGCATCGAGCACCACGTCGACATGGGCGGTGTTGCCCTTGAAGTCAGGCGTGAGGACCTCGATTGCCGTATGGGGATTGCGGTGACGCACCGCCCGGATCGTGGCGGCCCACACGCTGGCCCCGCCGTCGGCGAGTTCGTCGCGCGCGACGCTGGTGATCACGCAGTGCCTGAGGTTCATCCGGGCCACCGCATCGGCCACCCGGGCCGGTTCGCCCAGATCCAACTCGGTGGGCCGGCCGGTGGCGATCGCGCAGAAATTACAGGAGCGGGTGCAGATGTTGCCGAGAATCATCACCGTCGCCGTCCCGCGGGACCAGCATTCGCCTAGGTTCGGACACTGGGCGCTCTGGCAGACCGTGTGCAGCCGGTGCTCGTCCACGAGTTGCCGGGTGGCGGTGTAGCCGGGCCCGTGGGGCAGCTTGGCTCTGAGCCAGGAGGGTTTGCGCGCGGTTTCCATCGACGGAGTCGGCACGAATGGACACGAAAGCCGATGAATCACAAGTGCGATTCCATGTCGCAGCTGCGACATCGAATCGTCATGTCCTTCGCCGGTTGACAACCGGCGCCTGGAGTTTGGCCAATTTCAAAACGGTCGTGACGGAGGGCCAAAGGCCCGCTTCATTTCAGCCTGGGCCAACGGCCCAGGATTCGGTCACGAGAACCTCAGGGCTGAAAGCCCGATTCATTCATCGTGGCAGGATGTATTGTGAGATATGGCGTCCCGCCGCTTGCCGAGGAAGATCGAAAAGCGGCAAGGTGGGGAAAAGCGGCAGGCTGCCGCTTCCACGCTGTGGGATCCGGGCTTCAGGGAGTGGACCGCGGAGCGGCGAGCAGCCCGGCAAGCTGCACTCGGAACTCCGCCGCCAGCACCTGCTTCACTTTCGCCTCGTCGATCGGGCGACCCAGTTCGACGTGCAGGGAGGTCACCGTTCCGTCGGCCGCACCGATCCCACAGGGGACAATTCCTGCAAAGTGCGCGAGGTTCGTATTCACATTCAGCGCGAATCCGTGGTACGTGACCCAGCGCCGCACGGCGACCCCGATCGCGGCGATCTTGCGCGACCCGAGCCAGATCCCGGTCAGCCCGGGCCGGCGGGCCGCCGCCAGCCCGAGGGATCCCAGCGCATTGATGATCACCTGTTCCAGGAACCGCAGATAGGCGTGCAGATCGCGCCGTCGTTCCAGCGACACAATCGGATAACCGACAACCTGGCCGGGACCGTGATAAGTGATGTCGCCGCCGCGGTTCGTCTTCACGACGTCGATGCCCGCGGCCGCGAGCTGCTCGCGATTCCAGACCAGGTTAAGTTCGGCTCCGCGGCGCATGCCGGTCGTGAACACGGGGTGGTGTTCTGTGAAGACCAGGGTGTCGGGAATGTTCCCGGCAATCCTCCGGCTGACCAGCTCGTCCTGCCGCTGCCAGGCGACGCGATAGTCCGTCCGCCCCCAGTCGAGGACGGTTACGGGCGGTGGAGAAGCGGCGCGCATGGCAGCAATCTCCGCGACCGCGGGTTCGGTCGCAACCTATTCGGTGGACCGCGGCCGGAGGAGCAGTCACTGCGCGTGCGATTCGATGTCGCAGCTGCGACACGGAATCGCACGCGGATGCGATCCACCGTGAGGAATCAGCCGGGCCAGCCTCGCTCACTTGCTGCGCCCGCGGGACCATTCAATCACGCATCCGGGCGCAGCAAGACTGCGCCCCTACGATCCCGCGCCGAATGGGCTCCAGCCGGATCCCAGCCACATCCAGCCGGCGCCGATGGCTGCGGTGGCCCCGAGCACGATGGCCACGCGCCATTTCAGCCCGGTTGAGCCCAGCACCACGGCCATGCCGGCCTTCAGGAGGGTGTTGCTGATGGCCGCGAGCACGACGGCCTGCGTGGCCAGGCTGGATTCCGCATTGCCGCCCTCGTGATCGCGTGCGACCGAGAGTGAGATCGCAATCATATCGGCGAGGCCGGACACGAAGCTCAGCGGGAGCAGACCCTGCGTCCAGCCCTCGGCCCGGATGACCTTCACGCCGAAGGCAATCACGGCGTAGAACGCGGCGAACTTGATCGCGGTGGAAAGACCGAGCGGGTTGGCCAGTTCAGGCGTGTCGCCGGCGCGGGTTTCCAGGCCGCGGGCGAGCCAGAGGTAGGCCGCAAAGGCGATGCCGGGAATCGCCATGAGCCCGAACGGCACCAGCAGGCTGAGCGTGAACTCGCGATTGACCAGTCCGGTCGCCACGAGGACGCGGGGCAGCATCACGGTGCAGGCTGCAATCACGGCCAGGCTGTAGTGGTCGGCCAAACCCGGTTCCTTCGCGCTGCGGCGGCTGAAAGCCAGCGTGCTGGCCGTGCTGGAGGCGAGCCCGCCGAGCAATCCCGTGAGCAGGATGCCGGCCCCCGCGCCGACAATCCGGATCGCGATATAACCCGCGAATCCGAGCCCGGAAATCAGCACGACCATCAGCCAGGTCGAGAACGGATTGAAGGCACCATACGGACCCAGGTCGCGATTTGGCACCAATGGCAGAATCACGCCGGAAATGGCGACGAATTGCAGCGTGGCGTGGATGTCCTGGCGGGTGATTCCCCGGGTGAGCGTGTGAATCCCCTGCTTCGTGCCCATCAGCACCATGGTCGTGGCGGCGACGAGGACGGCGGACTTGGTCTCCTCCCAGAAGACGAGAGCCCCGCAGAAAATCGTCAGGATGGCACCGGCCAGGGAGGTGCTGCCGGGTGCACTTTGGGGCTGATGCGCGGCTTGGGCCATGAGATGCGCGGCGACGAGCACCAGCACGACCAGGAACGCGAAGGGTGCGTGCGCCTCGCTGGCGTAGGCGCCCAGGCAACCCAGCAGTGCCCAAAACGTGTGGGTCCGCACGCCGGCGAAATCGCCCGCGCGGCGATCCGCCTGCTCGCCCCACTGGCGAATGAGCCCAATGAGTGCGCCGAGACAGGCGCTCACCACGATGAACTGGAGCAGATCAGGCATGGTTGTCGGACTTCGACCGACTCCGCGGGCAAAGGTGCATGGGGAAATGGTTTGGGGGAAGCCACGACGGTCGCAAGTGGTCGCGGCGTCTCGCCCCTACTAGCTACAGATCCTGCTGAAAATGTGATTCGGATCGCTTTTCGCCGGTTGAAAACCGGCGCTACCCCAGGCAGCCGCACGCGCCAATGATCTCTGAACCCACCCGAGGCCCGGCCCGCCGTAGCGCCGCGTCTCCGACCGGCGAAATTAATTTCGAATTGCATTCCACTCGGTCGAATGCGCGCTGCGCCTCGACCTGGTGAGACCCGGCGAGATGTGTAGAAAGGCAAATGGCGGGCCGCCGCTGGAAACTGTTCGGAACGAGTGGCCATGGCGAGACGCCGTGGCCACTCGGCTGTCGGTTTTCAGTGCGACTTCGAACCCTGGAGTCCGAATTCGGGTCGTAGGGGCACAGTCTTTCCCGTTCGGCTGGCGGCGCCGTACGTGCGCGCAAGGGCGGTCACTGTGTCGCGGATACTGGCCCGCAACTCCGCCGGCGCAATCACCTCGGCCGCCGTTCCCCAGCCGAGGACCCACTGGCCGACCTCGCTCAGCGCACCGAGGCGCAGCCGCAGTTCGAGCGCGCCGCCCGGCAGCTCGCGCATCTCCTGCGACTCGTGCCATTCGCGTTCGCGGATCCGTTCGGCGACCGCCGCCGTGAAATGAATCACGACCTCGTAGTTTCCGGAGCCGCCGAGCACGCCGAGCGCACTCGCAAAGAATCGCTCGGGTGAAAAATCGCCGGGCCGGGCAAATGGCACCCGCGTGAGGACGACCTCCGCGATCCGGGGCAGCGCGAACGTGCGCAGCGCCTCGCGCTCGAGATCGAAGCCCACCAGGTACCAGAGGTTCTCGCGATTCGCGAGATGGTAGGGCCGCACCCGGCGCGACGATTTTCGCGTTTCACCCGGCTTCCGGTACGAAAAGCCGACCTCCTCCTGGCGGAGCACGGCGCCGCTGAGCGCGTTGAACACCGCCAGATCGGTCCGCCCCAGCCCAATATTCCTGAAGGAAACCGCCCGCAGTTCGTCCGCCGGCGAGAACGAGATCCGGTCACGCAGCCCGGCGGAGAGTTTCCCGAACGCGATTTCGAGCTGCCGGTGAAACGGCGTCCCGCGGTATTGCTCGAGCGCCCGCTGGGCGACGAGGAGCGCCAGCAACTCGCCCTCGGTGACGTGGACGGTGGGGAACGCATTCACCGGATGCGTATAGCGGTAGGCCTGGATTTGCGGGTCGAACTCCAGCGGAAGATCGAGCCGATCCCGCATGAAGGCGATGTCGCGGACGACGGTCTTGCGCGAGACCTCCAGCAGTTTCATCAGCTTTGTGCAGTTGACGAGCGCACCGCGGCGCAGCTCTTCATGGATCTTCAGCATCCGTTCGAGCGGCGGACGTGAAAGCTGGTCGCGAGGGAGGTTCATGGGGGAAAGGGAATCGCGGGCGGTGAGCCGCCCGTCGAGCGGGTGGAATTGCGAGGAGGGAAGGGGCCCGGCGGAAATTTTTCAAGGGTGGGACAGCGAATGACCCACCCGGCGGCGTAGGATGTGCGCATGAACCTCGTCCCACGCCACTCAAATTCCACGCGCCGCAACCGGCTGCGTTCCTTCGTGCCGCTCGCACTGTCCTGGTCCCATTGCGGCATTGCCTATCGTGTCACCCCCTGGCCGGAGGCTCGCTTCGAGCGCCGGTTCGACGACGAATGGATCGTCACGACACCGACCGAGGAGGTGCTGGCGGCGGCGGCCCAGAGTTGCGGCCCGGCGGACTGGCGGCCCTACCTCGAGTTTGTCCCGCGGGAGGTGGGCGCATTCCTGGAGGGGTTCGCGTTTGCGCGGCTGGAGGCATTGCAGGTGGTCGCGCGGTGCCCCGCGCTGCTGCCCAGCCTGGTCGAGACGCCGGCGCTGACGGGTTTCCTGGCGGCGCACGCGAGCCTGCGTGGCACCGCCGGTGCGTGCTGGGACGAGATCGCTGCCATTCACGAGCGCAGCGGGATCTTCGGCGTGCTCGAGTGGCTCGGGTTGCCGGCATCGCGCCAGACGCTTTCGATCCTTCGCAACGTGGCCGAGCCGGACCTGCCGCGGCGGTTTCTCGAGCCGCTGCGCACAATGCTGTGGGAACCGCGGGCAATTTTCGTCCTGCAACGGCTGCCGGTCATCACGGATCAGCAGCTGGCGCGGTATTGCCATCCGCTCGCTGCGTGAGGTGCGGGCGCAACTGGCGCAGTCCCCAATATACCGTTCGTCATAGGTGAAACCGTATTTCGTCAGGAAGGCCCGATATTCGTCCTGAAACGAATGCGTACGATGAATGAATCGGGCTTTCAGCCCTGAGATTCTCGTGACCGAATCCTGGGCCGTTGGCCCAGGCTGAAATGAAGCGGGCCTTTGGCCCTCCGTCACGACCGTTTGAAATTGGCCAAACTCCCGGGGTCAGATCGGCGAAGGGCGGCGGCTGGTAGCGCCGTGTCTCTGACCGGCGCAATGCGTTCCGGAAACCGTTTGGACGGCATTACCGCGATGGCAGTGCCAAACTCCCGGGGTCAGATCGGCGAAGGGCGGCGGCTGGTGGCGCCGGGTCTCTGACCGGCGCAAGCCTTCCGGAAACCGTTCTGGCCGGCGTCACCGCGACGGCAGTGCGCAGACCCGGGCCAGCATCTCCTGCAACTCCTCGGGTTCGGGAAACTTCTCCAGATACTTGTCGGCGCCGAGCTTGACCGCGATCTGGGCGTCGTGCTCCTCATTCGCGCCGGACAGCATGTAAATCTTCATCTGCTGCAGTTCCGGTTGCTGGCGGGCCCAAAGGAGGACGTCGAAGCCGCTGAGTTCCTCCATGTTGACATCGAGAAACATCAGCACCGGCAGCTGCCGGCTCTGTTTCCTGGCGTCGCCGCAGAACTGCCGCAGGAAGACGAAGGCATCCGCCCCGGTGCGAAAGTGCAGCAGGGGGTTGCGCACGCCCGCCACCTTCAGCTCGCGGATCAGCAGCGCAACGTCATCCTCGTCGTCGTCGACAATCAGGACCGAGGGAAGCAGTTCGTCGGGCTTCATCCGAGGCTACTGACCAGCGCGAGTCGCCCGGGTTCGTCAAGCCCGCGTGGTTTGCATTTGCCCCGGGAGGGGCGGCTCCCCACGGTGCTCCGTTCCCGTTCCATGAGCGACATTCCTCCCGATATCACCCATGACCAGCATGCCGTGCGGCGGCAGAAGCTCGCCGAGCTGCGGGCGTCCGGTTTCGATCCTTTCCGGGCCAACTTTGCGACCACGCACTTCTCGGGCGAGGCAATCAAGGCGTATGTCGAGGGCCAGGAGAACACGGTGCCCGTGGCGGTCGCCGGCCGGCTGGTGGTCATCCGCGACATGGGCAAGAGCCAGTTCGTCAAAATCCTGGATCAGGAGGGGCAGCTGCAGCTCTATGTGAAGAAGGACGTGGTGGGCGACGAGGCCTATGCGGCCTTCCGGAAGTTCGATCTCGGCGACATCATCGGGGCAAAGGGAACGCTGTTCCGGACCAAGACCGGTGAAATCACGGTCCGGGTCGAGAGCCTGCTGCTGTTGGCGAAGGCGCTGCGGCCACTGCCGGAAAAGTGGCATGGGCTGAGCGATCCGGAGCAGGTTTACCGGCAGCGGTACCTCGATGTGATCGTCAATCCCGAGTCCCGGGCGCGGCTGATGCTGCGCTCGCGGATTGTGTCCCAGCTACGGCGGCTGCTCGAGGAGCGGAAGTTCATCGAGGTCGAGACGCCGGTGCTCGAGGCGACGGCGGGCGGGGCGGCGGCGCGGCCGTTCAAGACGCATCACAATGCGCTCGGCGTGGATTTCTACCTGCGGATTGCGACGGAGCTGCGGCTGAAGCGGATGCTGGTCGGCGGCTTCGATCGCGTCTTCGAAATCGGCCGGATCTTCCGTAACGAGGGCGTTTCCCGCCGCCACAACCCCGAGTTCACGATGCTCGAGGTCTACCAGGCCTACAGCGATTACCGCGGCATGATGACGCTGATCCGCGATTTGCTGACCGCGCTCGTCCGCGACGTGATCCAGCCCGCCGAGGGCAGTCTCAAGATCAAGCATACGGCCAGCGGCGGGGAGATCGATTTCGGCGGGATCTGGCGGGAAGTGCGGTACAAGGACCTGATCCGGGAGGTCACGGGCGACCCGGAATGGTTCAACCGCGACAAGGCCGGCAAGATTGCGGGCGCCGAGCGGCTGGGCCTCGCGGTGAATCCCGCCTGGGAGGAGTTCGAGATCACGAACGAGATCTTTTCCAAGCGGATCGAGCCCACGCTGATCCAGCCGACCTTTGTGACGCATCTGCCCCGGGAGCTGTGCCCGCTGGCGAAGATCACCGCGGACGATCCCACGACGATCGACGTTTTCGAGCTGATCATCGGCGGGATGGAGATTGCGCCGGCGTATTCGGAGCAGAACGACCCGGATGCGCAGCGCGAGATGTTCGAGCTCCAGGCGGGCGAGGAAAGGCAGAGCATCGACCAGGATTTCCTGCTGGCCCTGGAGCATGGCATGCCGCCGGCGGGCGGGATGGGCGTGGGAATCGACCGGCTGTGCATCCTGCTCACCGGTGCCGAGAGCATTCGCGATGTCATCCTCTTCCCGCAGCTCCGGCCCGGCGCGTGAGACTTGCGGATTGCGGTTTTCGGCGCGGAGATTGGGCTTAACGACCGTGCCGGCGGGAACTTAATCCAGAATCCGCCATCCGAAGTCTCCCGTTGCGATGCCTTGGTACCTTTATCTCGCCCTGAAGCAGCTCTTCCCGACCGGGCGGGTTTTCCCGTTTTTCACCTTCATGTCGGGGCTGGGAGTTGCGGTCGGCGTCGCCCTCCTGGTCGTTACGACGTCGATCATGGGCGGGTTTGGCCACGGGATCCGCGGCATGATTGTGGACACCCAGGGTGAAATCCAGGTTGTGAGCCCGACGCTGATCGACCATCCCATCGCACTGGTGGAGCGGCTGGAGCAGGTGCCGGGGATTGCCGGGGCCACGCCCTTCGCGCGGGGGGTGGTCATGCTGCAGTATCATAACAAGCCGGACTTCCCGGAAATCCAGGGCGTGGATCTGGCCCGGGTGGGAAAGGTGATCCCTTTTGAGCGCTACCTGGTGGCGGGCTCGCTGGATGATCTCGACGACGATTCGATCCTGGTGAGCGCGCAGCTGGCACGCGGGATGGGCATGCAACTGGGAAGCGAGGTCGAAATCTATTCGCCGCTGATGCTGGAAAAGATGAAACAGGACGAAATCCTGCTGCCGCGCGGCGTCCGGATCGCCGGCATCTTCGAGATCGGCCACCAGCATCTCGATCGCCGGATGATCATCGCCCCGCTGCGGTTGATGCAGGAACTCTACGGACTGGGGCCAACCGTCCACGGGATCAGCGTGCGGCTGAAGCCCGGGGTCGACGAGTTTGTGCTGGCGCGCCAGCTCAATGAAACACTGCCTGCCGGGCTCCAGGCGCTGACCTGGTTCGAGTCCGCGGCGGACTTCCAGAGCGTGATCCGCTTCGAGAAGTACATGGTTTTCTTCCTGCTCGCCTTCATCGTGGTCGTGGCCGCGCTCTCGATCATGAGCTCGCTGCTGATCTCGGTGGTGCGAAAGACGCGGGAGATCGGGCTGCTCGGCGCCCTGGGCGGGAAGCCGCGGCAGGTCGCGGCCTGTTTCTGCGCCCAGGGTTTCTTCCTGGGCGTCACCGGCACGGCGGCGGGGCTGTTGCTGGCCTGGCTCGTGATCTCGTTCCGCAACGACATCGTCCGAGTGCTCGCGCGGTTCACGGTCGGCGAGGATGTCTTCCAGCAGTTTTATGGTTTTGTGAACCTGCCGTCGCACACGACGGGTTCCGATCTCGCCACCATCATTGTCGGGGCGATCGTGGCCTCGACGCTGGCGGGGCTGCTGCCCGCGTGGCGGGCGGCCCAGCTCAAACCCGTGGAGGCGCTGCGCAGTGAATAAGCGGAGGCCGTCAAGTTCCGGCGGGATGCCGCGGCGTGGCGGCCGGGGCGGAGCCCGGCCCTCCAGGATCGCATTGCGGAATGAATCGAGAATGGGAGGGATGAGCGATGAGTGACGCGGTGCTGAGTGCCCGGGGGATGCGCAAGTCGTACCTCAGCGGGGATCGCCGGATCGAGGTGTTGCAGGGCGTCGATCTCGAGGTCCGGGCGGGCGAGAGCATTTCGATCCGCGGCGAATCCGGCTCGGGCAAGTCCACCCTGCTCAACCTGCTTTCCGGGCTGGATGCGCCGGATGCTGGGACGCTGCAGTGGGCGGGTGGGCCGGCGCGGGTGGAGTTGCGGGCCGAGTTCCTCGGGATGGTCTTCCAGTCGTTCTATCTCATCCCGGAAATCGACGCGCGGGCAAACGTGCTGATGGCGGCCCGGATGCGCGGCCGGCCGGGGCCGGCGGAGCGCGCCAGGGCCGCCGATCTTCTCGACCGGGTGGGGCTCGCCGCCCGTGCGCGGCATCTTCCCGCGCAACTTTCGGGGGGAGAGCGGCAGCGCGTGGCGGTGGCCCGCGCGCTGATGAATTTTCCCAAGCTCATCCTGGCGGACGAGCCCACCGGCAACCTCGACGAGCATACCGGCGATGCCGTGATCGAACTGCTGCTCGCCCTCGCCCGCGAGACCCGCACGGCCCTGGTGCTCGTCACCCACAATCCGGCTCATGCGAAGAAGACCGACCGGCAGATGCTGCTGCACGACGGAGTGCTGAGATAGTCGCGGTCAAACAGTCCAACCACCAACGGACGCCTGGGCCCACGGTCCAACGGTCCAACCGCGAAGGGACGCGAAAAGGAATTGGATTGAGCCGCGGCCGGGGAGGGCGGCTACTGGTGCCGTGCCAGCTACCCATGCCACGAATCCTGAACCCAACGCCGCGGCCGGCCAGCCGGCCCTGCCCCGGATCCGCGCGGGTGTCGCCGGAGTCGGATCGCTTGGCCAGCACCACGCGCGGATCTACGCGACGCTGCCGGGGGCCGAACTCGCGGGCATTTTCGAGCTGAACGACGCGCGGGCGGCGGAGGTCTGCGCGCGGCACGGCTGCCGCCGATTTGCCTCGCTCGAGGAGCTTGGCGAGGCCTGCGATGTCGTGTCAGTCGTCGTGCCGACGGATCGCCACGCCGCGGTCGCGCTGCCGCTGCTGGCCCATGGATGCCATTTGCTGATCGAGAAGCCGATCTGCGCATCGCTCGCCGAGGCGGAACAGGTGCTGGCGGCCGCCCAAGCCGGCGGGCTGCTGGTCCAGGTCGGACACATCGAGCATTTCAACCCGGTGATGGGGTTCCTGGAACGCGAGGTCAGCGCGCCTCAGTTCATCACGGCGGAACGGCTGGCGCCCTTTACGCCGCGCGGCACGGAGGTCGGCGTGGTGCTCGACCTGATGATCCATGACATCGGCATCGTGCTGCAGCTGGTGAAGTCGTCCGTTGAGCGGATCGACAGCGTCGGCGTGAGCGTGCTCTCGAAGACCGAGGACATCGCGAATGCGCGAATCCAGTTTGCCAACGGCTGTGTCGCCAATCTCAGCACGAGCCGGATCAGCCTGAAGAAGGTCCGCGAGATCCGGGTGTTCCAGCCAACGGGGTATTTCTCCTTCGATTTCATGAGGCAGAGTGGGCACCTCGTCCGTAAGTCAGGGATGCTCGAATATGCCGGCCGGCTGATGAGCGGTGCCGCCGCCCCCGGCGATCTCGGCGCGGTGCCGATCGAGGAGGTGCCGCTCGAGAAGGGCGAGCCGCTCGCGCTGGAACTCGCCCATTTCGTCGAGAGCGTGGCCCGGTTGCGGCAGCCGAAGGTCGGCGCGGCGCTCGGCAAGAGCGCGCTCGAGGTCGCGATTGCGATCACGGAACAGATCCGGAGCGCCCGGCGCTGATCCGGAGAATTTCAATTCACGATGCTCGTGCCACGATACGTTCGGACTGAGCGGAACCGCCCATGACAGCGTCACCAGGGATTTCGCTGCCGCCGCCTGCGACCGGCCGCGTGGACGTCCTCGTGATCGCAGGCGAGCATTCGGGTGACGAACATGCGGCGCGGATGATCGGCGAACTGCGCGGCAAGCACCCGCGACTCGCTGCCGCCGCTTTGGGCGGGCCGCTGCTCGCCGCCGCAGGGGCGCAGCTGCTGCATGATCTGACGGCCTCGTCCGTGGTCGGGATCGTCGAGGTCCTGAAGCACTACGGTTATTTCAAGGCGCTGTTTGGGGCGACCGTGCGCTGGATCGAGGAGCATCGCCCGCGAGTGGTGTGCCTGGTGGACTATCCGGGTTTCAACCTTCGGCTGGCGGCCGCGCTGCGGGAGCGGGGAGTTTCGGTGAAGGGCGGGGGAAGTGTCCGGATCGTCCAGTACATCTCGCCGCAGATCTGGGCATGGAAGGCGGGCCGGCGGTTTGCCTTGGCGCGCAATCTCGATGCGCTCGCGGTGATCTTCCCGTTCGAGACCGGCTGCTATGCCGATACGCCGCTGCCGGTGGAATTCGTGGGACATCCCTTCGTGGCGCCGGATTACGCGGCGCCGGTCCGCTACGATCCCGCGGGCGAGATCCTGCTGCTGCCGGGCAGCCGGAAGCAGGCGGTGGCAAGGATATTTCCCGTGCTGCTCGAGGGCTTCGAGGCTTTTGGCGGCCGCGAGGCGGTCGTACTGTTTCCCAGCGACGAAATCCTGCACGTGCTGCAGGCCGCGCGGCCGCCGCCCAGCGTGAAGCTGCGGCCGATCACGGAGCGGCGGGCCGGGTCCGGGCCTGCGCCGATTTCGGCCGCCGCGGTGCTCACGTCGAGCGGAACGATGTCGATGCATTGCGCGCTCGCCGGGATCCCGGGCGCGATCGCGTACCGGGCGAATGCGTTGACCTACCTTTTGGGCCGGATGCTGCTTCAGGTGGAGTATCTCGGGATCGCAAACCTGCTCCTGCGCGAGCCGATGTATCCGGAATTCATCCAGGGCGCCGCCTCCCCCTCGGCGCTCGCAGCGGAGTTGCGTGCCTGCATCGAGGATCCGGACCGGCGGAACCGGGCCGCCGCGCAGGCGGAAAAACTGCGCGCGCTGCTCAGCGTGCCGGCGACGGGGACCGCGGCGGACTGGCTGGAGCGCCAGCTCGGATTCCAGGCAGCCGCGGAGTGATCGACCGGCCGGAGATTCCAGGTCAAGTATACCTGCGTCCTGGGATAGAAGTAGGCCAGGTCCTCGACCGGACCCGAGCGGGTCGCAACCCGGGAGCCGCAACCGAATCGTTCTCATGCTCGTTCTCGATCGCTTTGCGGAGAGAGAACGAGAACGATTACGAAGAACGAGAAAGAGGAAAACCGTCGCGAAAAAGCACGCTCCGGAATGATATTGCCCAGGGATTTGCCCTGCCTGCGCCCGGTCGCGGCTTAGCGGGCGGCGGCGGGGCCGACGGCCAGCTGGGCGAGCGTCTGCGCCGTGATGGGTTTGACGCAGTAATCGTCCGCTCCGAGTGCCTTCGCCCGGTCAATGTCGTTCTGGTGGTAGAAACCGGAAAGCACGACCACGCGGAGCCTTCGCGCGCCCGGCCACTTTGCGAGCCATTCCAGGACGCCGAAGCCGCTGACCACGGGCATGGCGAGATCGAGCAGCAGCAGCCATTGCTGGTCACCGGCATTGGCGGCGGCGTCGGGGATCTGATCCAGGAATCGGATCAACTCGCCGCCGTCGCGAAACCGGAGCACGGGGTTCGGCAGGCCGGCGTGACGGATGGCGCGAAAAAGAAAATGGAAATCATCCTCGTCGTCTTCGGCGGCTAGAATTGGCGGATATTCGTGCATGGGGGGAGGAAGGTTTCGTTGCTCGAGTGCGCGGTGGGCGGGCGCAGCGGTTCCAGCGAAGGAGCGGGCTTCGCCCACGGCAAGGTCAAAGACCATCCGGCGTGGCATCGGTTGACGGAGCCTGCGCCCCGATTTCCGCCGCGGTGCCACCCCGCGGGCGTTTTCCCGCTCGCGGATTCCGATGGATGGACCGATTCCGCCTGAGGACAAGGCGACGCGGGGAGTGCATGGGGAATCAACACGGGGGCAACGGGGGCAGGTAACCCATACGGTTCCAACCGGTTCCTGATAACGTAAGGCATGGCACCGATCCCGAAAACGCTGCTCGAACGACTCCGCCAGTACCGGGCGGCCGCTTTTGTGGCGGACGATCCGCTTCCTGTCCGCGCGCTCCAGAAGGAACTCGCGCTGATTCCCGACGAGCGGATCCGCCAGGGGGCGCTCGAGCGTTTCCACATCCTCCGCGTGTGTGCGAGCGTGATGAAGCTGGACCGGAACAATTACCATCGGGCCGTCGGCCGGGCGTTCGACAACCTGGTGCGCTATCTCGAGAGTTCGGGGCTGACCTGTCAGGCGACGAAGCCGGAGCCGACGTTCGAAGCCCAGACCGAGGCGAGCGATCCCACGCCGGAATGGTCGCGTGTCGCGGAGCATTCCGCCGGCCGGTCGCCGGTGAATGGGTGAGTCGGCGGTGAGTGGACTCTGGTGTGTCTGGCCTAAATTAGCAGCATGTCGGCCTGGCGGAGCGTTGCCGCCCTCAGCCGCAAACCCAACTTTCCACCGTAAAACCCGGGCCCTGCACCGCCGAAGCGCCCCCAAACGCCGTGGTCACAGTTCATCGTTCCCCGGCCACGCCCCGCCTCATCCGCTGCCGCGTCTGCGCTCCCTATACAATCCGCATAAGCGGACGACTCACCGGGGTGCGTTCTTCCCGGGCTTGCCCAGCCCTGAGCTTGTCGAAGGGTTCAACAACAGTCCTGCTTCCGGCTGCGCCGACACAGAACTCTCCGGGTTCGGCCGCTTTAAGGAATATGTACTTCCCTATATTCTCGGGGCTTCAATGTATTCACTGCGACGACAACATCCTCTACGCACTTCTGAATCCTCGGCCAGCTTGTCGAAAGCAGCACGACAATCCCAATGCACCGCTCCTTCAGGTTTTGCTGGTACTTCAGGTTCTGGTCTGTCGAAACGAATACCTGAAAGTCATGCGCTTCCGCTTCGGAGATCAGCTCCCCATTCTTCAAGACATTCCAGCCTCGCTCGTGCGCAGTCTCAACCCGGTGACCCCCAAGGTACGCACGAAGAGGAACGGGAACACCTTGGTCGAAGAGGATCTTCAAGCGGCCAGACTCCGTGCTGCATACTCGAGAACCTGTTCGACTTGCGCGCGGGTTACACCGGGGAACCAGGTCAGGTAATCGTCAACCCGTGCACCGTCCTCGAGATTCTGAAAGAGCGACGAAACTGGCACCCGCGTGCCGCGAAACACCCACGCCCCGCTCTGAACTTCAGGGCGGCGTTCCACGGCGGAGCATTCAGACCAGTCGAGCATGGCAAAAGCCTGCCTTGACGCACGTTTCTTTCAAGCTCGCTTTGCCCAACGTCCTAGCGCGGCTGGCGCCGCAACCCAATGAAATTGCGGGGGAACACGGAGGGCACGGAGAAGGAGTTGCCCGACCCATGGCCGGGCTGGATGCGGACGCCTAACGTGGCGGGATGAATCCAAAATCGACTTCTCATGGCGGCCCGGGACGGCGGTGATTTCTGGCAGTGCACGGCGCCGATGTCACGGGCGTAATCCTCCTCCGTTTTCTCCGTGTCCTCATGTCAAATGCCTTGGTCTTGGGGCTTGATCCCCAAACCTGCCGGATTTAAACAGGAGTCGAGCCGAGGGAACAGAGGGTCCCAGCCAACCGGGTTTCTGACCGGCCCCGCACGAAAAGCTCGAGGTCCGGCCATTCGCGTTCCTTGGCGTCCATTCGCGGTTCCTCCTCCGCGGTTCGATCCCAATCAAGCCTTTGAACAGGAGCCGAGCCGAGGTCGGGCGGAGGGCGGTCGTCGGTGAATCGGTCGTCGGTGAAGCGTGGACGCGGCGTCCCGCCGCTTGTCTGGCTCTGGCCGCCGTGCCATCG
>WYBX01000091.1 GCA_011525695.1 Verrucomicrobiia bacterium | reverse complement strand
GTTGTTTCAATCCGCGCCCCGCTCGTGAAAGCGGGGCGATAGCATTTGCGTACATAGTATGGTTCTCCGGGTTAGTTTCAATCCGCGCCCCGCTCGTGAAAGCGGGGCGATGTGCAAATCAAACGCGAAGACTCATCGGCGAGTGTTTCAATCCGCGCCCCGCTCGTGAAAGCGGGGCGATGTAAGCCTCGCGCAACTTTGTGTCCCAGCCGCGCGTTTCAATCCGCGCCCCGCTCGTGAAAGCGGGGCGATAACAGCGCCGATGAGATGCCGGCGTCCTGCAACTGTTTCAATCCGCGCCCCGCTCGTGAAAGCGGGGCGATGTGATCCCAATGGACCCTAAAGGGTTGATCACCCGTTTCAATCCGCGCCCCGCTCGTGAAAGCGGGGCGATAGTGTGAGTTGTGCGGCCGCAACCGCTATACCTGCGTTTCAATCCGCGCCCCGCTCGTGAAAGCGGGGCGATCCACCGGATGATTCGTGACTGTAGTAGTCCGTCACGTTTCAATCCGCGCCCCGCTCGTGAAAGCGGGGCGATGCCGCACCGGTTTGGACTCTGTGCAGCAATACCTTGGTGAGCCGATTCCGCGAAACTGTCAAAGAACGCCTCAGCCGCCCGCAACCAGCCCAGCACCTTCCGATTTCAGCCGCGACATATCCGTGACTTGTGCGCATTGCGAAACGGTCCGCGCCCCGCCGAGGCATCCGCTTCGCACCATCCGATCTCCCGACTCGACCGGCAGCCATCATCTACAACGCCAGCGTATCCTCGATCACGTTCACCGGCCGCGTCACCCCGTAGTGCTCAATCCGATCCTTGGTCGATTGATCGATGAAGTAAACCCGCAGCGAATCCTCGTCCGGATTGATTTCCCTCAGCAATCGGGCGCGCAATTCGACCCACTCTTTCTGTCCCAGCTGCATCTCGAAGACCGATTTCTGCACCCGAATTCCATACGAAGTGCACGCCTTCGCCACCCGCCGCAGCCGTCGCGCGCCCACCCGGTCCTCCTTCGTACAGACATCATAGGTGACAACGAGAAACATGGCCGGGAAAGGGGTGGGCGCGAACCGCGGGGGCAGACCAATCCGAACGCGTTCATCGCCATGCGGCGAATCCAAAATGAGTCCGACGGTGTCAGGCAAAGAGGTGGGGCGAATATGCAGAGCCGTCGCGAATGGCACGAGCGAGCAGCCGCGCCTGGATGAACACCAGCTGGCCATGCCTCACCTTTTCGCGGAACATCGGATGTATGGACTCCTCCGCTTTCCGCTGCTGGTACGCCGCGACCGCCCCCTTCCGCGCGGCATCGGAAAGCTCCACTGCGCCGCCATCACGAACGAGAAACTCGGCCGGTTTCAGTTCGCCACGGTTGAGCAGCGTGAGCGCGAGTCGCTCCGTCCATGGCCGGAACTCCTCCATCAGATCGAGCGCGAGTGATTCGCGCCCGGCGCGATCGGCGTGCAAATAACCGACAAATGGATCGAGCCCCACCGCCGTCAGCGCTGAAACACAATCGTGTCGGAGCAGCGCATAGAGAAACGAAAGCAGACAGTTGATGGCGTCGCGCGGCGGCCGACGGTTGCGACCAGAGAAATTGAAAGCGACGCGGAGCGCCGGCCGCAGATGCAGCGCAAACACCTCGAAATGCAGTGCGGCGGCGCGGCCCTCCACTCCGCGGATGATATCAAGATCGTCGGGCGTCCGCTCGAGTTCACGCAGGAGATAGGCGAGATTATTGGTGATGGTCCGCAGCGCGGCCGCGTCGTCCGGACTTGCGGCGTCGCGTGCACTCCGGGCCAGCAGCCAGCGAGTGTTGTGGATTTTCCCGGCCACAAAGCTACGGGCGAGTGCGGCGGCGGTCGGCAGTGAGGTGACTGCGTGGTGCTGGGCGCGCCTGAGATGGACGGAACCGCGGGGCACACCCTCGACGCGAGCCTCGAGACGGCCCCAGTCGGTGAAGAAACAGACCGAGGCGCCGTTTTCCCAGCACAGTCGGAGGACGGCCGGTGAAATGTAGATGTCGGCGCCGAAAACGAAGATCGATTCGAGATTGTGGACGGGAAGCGAAAGCTTGAGCTGGCGATCGTGTTCGATGCGCACGGCGAGCCCGTCTCGGTGGACGGAGAGTCCCGGGGTGAGCAAGTAGAGGACGTTCTGAAGGATCTGAGCCATAGATTTTCGCTCCGCAAGAACCTCACGGATAGGAATGGGGCTCGAAGAGAGCGGGATCCTTGCGGCCCGCGGCTTCAGGCAGGCAGACTTCGTGGAGGAAGCAGCCTGCGCATTGGGGTTTCAATTCGGCGATGGGCAGGACGCCACCGGTCAGCAGGGCGCGGAGGCTCGCGATCGCCTGAAGCGTCCGACCGCGAAGCGTGGCATCGAAGACAACTTCCGTGCGGCGCTGCGATTGCGCGTAGAAAATTGCGCCGGAGTCGATGCCGATTCCGAGCATTTCCTCGAGGCAAAACGCCTGGGCGCAAAGCTGAACCTCGTCATTGTCGAACCGCCTTTTGGGTCCTTTCTTGTATTCGACCGGCCTGGCATCGATGACGCGGCCAATTTTCTGCAATCTGGAATCAGAAATCTGAGAATCGAAGTTCGCGCGGCGAACTTCGACCAGGTCCGCCTTGCCGGAAAGCCCGAGCGTATCGGAAAAAACCGGCAGTGCCCGCAGCAGTTCCCAGCCCGCGCGCTCCTCGTAGCCCGGGGTGTCGACGTGCTCGTGGGCGAGATCGCCGAGAATGGTGTGCTCGTTGGTTCCGCGGAGCCCCTCGATCAGCTTCAACCCAGCCCGACGCGGGCAGTAAAGGAAGTCGTTGAGGGCGGAGAGCGGGATAATATCAGCATTTCCAGCGAGGCTCACGGCGTCGAATGGAGCCCTTCTCCAGCGCATCCTGCGGCGCGCTCGGGGAGGACAGCCGGCTTATGTGAGAGGGGCGGTTTTTTCGGCGCTTCGCCCCGACGCGCATGGTCCCACCGGATGACAATGCGTGCGGGGCGGGCGGGTGGAGTCAATGATCGCACCTGAATTAGAGCTTGCGATGGAGCGTTATATTCTCCGAAGCAGCAACGGTCTTGCCGGGCGCAACCACCGTATCGATCGGCTTGCCGTCGAAGGTGAGATCGTAGTCGGCGAAGCTACGCGGCACCGGGACACCCGGCCTGGCCGCAACTTTCGTCCGCTCGAATAACTTATGGGCGGGGGCGTTACCCAAGGCCGACGCGTGCTGAAAAACGAGCAGGGACTGCGGAGCCATCGTGCCGCGTGACGCGGAGCGGTCATGGTCGAACATCTGCGTGAGCGCGAGCCAAAGAAGATCAAGGTCGGCATCGTTGAATTTGGTCTCGGCGGCGAGGTGCGCGCTGATGAAGCCGTGGCAGCGGTAAAGACCGTAGGGCAGCAGATTCTTTCGGCCCATCGTCTGATTCGGACTGTCAGCTTCCTTAGCTTCGGCGACCGCCATGCGGGTGATGGAAAGATCAAGCGGAAGCACCGGATCGATCGACCGGCTGAAGCTCAATTGAACCGGGCCGCGCACCTGCCCGGCATTGGCACCCGTGGACATGACCGCGCCGAAAGTGCGGACATCGAAGTAGCGTTTGCACATCTCGGCGCGGGCGTCGCGCACCTGCTCGCGATTAGCCTTCTTCTTCTCCGACTTGGCATCCACATCATGACCAAGCGTCTTGTGTGCATCGGCGATGCGATCGTTAAGCACTGCACCCTGCTGGATGAAGATGTCGTAGCCGGCGACGCCTGGCTTCGCGAGCTGCACGAAATTGCGCACCTTGCGCTTGAGGCACACGTCTGAGACGAGTCCATGCATGTCCTGCGGGTCCACGCGCGGGGCGTTGGCGGCGTCGGGATCGCCGTTGGGGTTGCCGTCTTTGCAGTCGAAGAGATAAACGAAGTCGTAGCGGTGATTCATGGGATGACGTGTTGAATGGCTGTTTGAGTGTTGAAAGATTCAGGTTAGTTCATCGGGGAGTTCTTCGGCTTTCTTTGCGGCCTCGTCCTCTGCTCGGTCGGTTCGGTATTGAGCCAACTGACAATAGTAGCCGAGCGCGAAGCGGCCTTGGTCCTCCAAGCCGAGCGTTTGCGGGATACCGCCGAGCTCCTCCAAGGAGACGCACAAACTCTCGATTTCCTTTTGCTTGTTTGTGCCGCTGCCTGGAAACCGGCTATTAGCCTTTTTCAGATAGGCCGGGATTTTTGTGAACACTGGGCCGAATGTTGTTGCCGGACGCGTGGCCACACCACCGTAGGTCCTTTCGGCGATGGATGAGCCGATCTTGCCGAGAGCCAGCAACTGCAGCCGTGCAATGACGGCGAACAGTTGCCCGCATCGATAAGCGCGGTCTTTGGAATTTGGGTCTAATTTTGCGGTCATTGTGTCTGTTTCCTTTCTATTGGGTGAGCGAATGAGGTAGGCCTTGATTAGGGCGATGCGCGACGGGTTGAGCTTTGGATCAAAAGAATTCGGCTTTTCCCGGCGCTCCACGATTTGTCTGTGAACAGCGGCTACGAGCGCAGTTTGAGGCAGAGGCAAACCACGCAGCGCCGAGAGAAGCAGCTGGGCGGACAACTGCGGCGGGAGTTTGTCGTAGTCTGGTTTTTCGAATCCGCGCTCCTTCTTCCTTGGAACAAGCGCCGCAGCCAAGCGGCTGATCTTGAAAGCCCGCTCTGTCCTCGTGCCGTCAGGGTTAATGATCTCAAGCGCTTCAAACCATTTGGCGACGTAGGCCTCAACTTCGGGCAAAGTCGCTTCGAGCCAGTCTCGAACGACAATGCGACTGGAGTTGGCCGAAAGCGTCATCAGATAGAACAGGTTCGGCTCAACCTTGCTCGGCGGAATTCCCAGCGTCGGTGCGCGGAGCAAGTTTTCGATGTCTGCCTCGGAGCCACTGTCGATTAGATCAAACACGTCCAGCCCCGCGAGCGGTTTCTTGGTCCAGTGAAGAAAGACCGGCTGAGATTTCTTTCTGTCTCCGCGCGGATCCAAGACGAGTCCGCGCTGAATGAGCTGCTCAAGCGATGCGGCGATCTTAACGTCCGCTGCGGGGCTGAGAGCCGCGTTCAGAGCCTTTTCAAGCCGGTAGGAAGCGAACGACGGTTTGTCGAAGGCAATGAGGTTGGTGCCCGAGCCTTGGCCTGCCCACAGGCCTTTCACCTTCCGAGTCGTCGTAACCGGATCGGTCGGTTGCCCCGTCGCGATACAAATAAATTTTGGCTTTCGGGTTCCGAGACCTCGGTTCGGCTTTATATTCGTCGGTGAAGTTGCGCGTTTGGTCTTCCAGAATGCGCTGATCTCCGGCTGTGACAGAATTCTTTCTCCGCTGACCGCGAACACTAGGTTCTCGTTTCCCTTGGCTTTCATCTGAGCCAAAGCTGTCCGAGACCGAGCGACTTCCCGTTCATCACCGAGGAAGTTCAGAATCGCGTGGAGCTTCGGTCTTTCGGTCGGACACTTTCCTGATGCTTCGCGCAGCAAGGCTTTGAAAAACTCGAACTGCGGACGCCGTGCGGTCTCTTTTTGCGCATCAGCTTTTTGAAAGTAGAGAAGCGCCCGTTCGAGGTTGTCGCTGAGGAAGTGCGAGCGACCATGTCCAACGTCATCGCCTCGCGTAAAGGGGCGAATAAGCTTCATTGGAGTCTTTCCGTTCCCTGACCCGGCGCGAAGGTCCACGACGCTGCCGGCAAATTTTCCGGCGCTCGTCACTTCGACCTGCCAAGTAACTTTTACTGGCTCGAAATCCGCGTCGCCGAGATTCTCGCGTTCGGCGTAGGCGATAAGGGCTTGCAGCATCATGGCCCACCTCCAAGTTGCTTCTTCACTTCGCTCCACGGGGGCACGGTCATCACGCCATTTTCCAGTCGTGCGCGGAAGAAGGTAATCTGCGGACGGGCCACGGATTTCTCGGCGGAGTGCGGCAAGTCAAGGTCGAACACGTCGTAAAGCATCAGGCCGAGATCGGAATCGCTGTTGAGACCGGGCGGCACCTGCATGGCGGTGGCCTCGGCGGGCTCGAAGTGGGCGGGAAATTCTCGACAACCGAAGCAGGGTTGGGCGAAGCACTGGCCGTTTTCGATCCGGCGCCGGGCCATGCCGTAGTATTTGCCGAGGTTATCGTTGCCCGGCGTCTCGTCTTCGCCCCGAGGTTTGTGCCGCGGGGCACCCGCGAGCGACGTGAGTTCGAGGTCGGCCTCGATGACATAGTCCACGTCGCGCAGGGCGAGTGTGTTTCGCTGCGTGCGATCCTCCTCGGCGAGGATGGGGTCGGGATTGCGGCCAGCGGCCTTGGATTTGACCTCGTTGCGCCGGAAAGCAAGGAAGCGCACCGGTTGGCGGACGGCGATCCGGTGGATGCGCCAGCGGAACTCGGGCTTGTAAAGGATGGCTTCGAGCAGGCCGCGCGCGGCGCTCGGCGTAATAACGGGGTAGCTCACGCGCTCGACCTTCATTTCGGGCCGGGTAAAGCACGCAAGGCCGCCCCAAGTGCGGATGTGGATGCGCTGGTTCATAGATTGAAATGGTTCAGCAGCGGCGCAGTAACGCCCAATTCTTCGTCATAGGTGCCGTTCCAAAAGTAGAACTCGATCTCGGGGATGGGCTGGGCGATCTCGCCGCGGCCGCGAGCTGCGAGAAATTCGGTTGGGTAGAAGTTGACGGCAAAGCGATGAACGAGGCGCCAGTCGTCGCGCGAGAGATGTTTTTCGCGGCGGAATCTTTCGACCAGCCTTTCGCCGTCTCCCCAGCGCACCACGACTGTGCGTGTCTCTTGACCAACCACTGAGCATGCGCGCGCGGCGGCGGGGAAGTGGAGCTTCGCGGACGCGGCGTAGGCCGGGTCTTTGTTCTTTTCGTCCGGGCCGAGAGTGCCGTAAAGCCGTTCGAAATAGGCGGCGTAGGTCTCGGGGAGCTGCAAGTCGGCGCCGGGATTGTCGGCCAGGAAACTCTCGGTGATTCTCGCAGCCTGCTCGTAGGGCCCGCGCGGCATGCGATGATCTTCGGGCCGGAAAACGGTGACTTCGCCCGGTTCCGCACTGCGGCCCTCCCGGTTGCAGCGGCCGGCGGTCTGCACCAGCGAATCGAGGGGGCCGAGGGCGCGAAATACGCGCGGGAAATCCACGTCCACGCCGGCCTCAATAAGCTGCGTGGAGACGAGCCGGCACGGCTCGCCAGCGAACATGCGGTGGCGAATCTCCGCAAGTTTCGCCTGCCGGTGGGCTGCACACATCGAGGCTGAAAGGTGAAACACGCTGCCGGGCTCTTCCGACCCGCACCGTTCGCGCAGGGCGATGAAAAGATTCTTGGCGTGTTGGCGGACATTTACGACGCAGAGCACCTGCCGGTGGAGAGAGAGTTCATCGGCCAGATCGGGCCAGCGTGCCGGCTGATCGTCGGAGCGGCGATGGATATGCGTGCGGCGGAGCGCTTCCGCCATCGCACGCGGCCTCGAAGAAATCTCCGTCGGCTTCCAACCGCCCTCTATCGCCGGGGCAGCGGCGGTGAAAGCCGGTTGCGTGGCGGTGCCGAAGACGGCAGTGACGCCGTATTCTTTCACCAGCAGGTTCACGGCGGACAGCAGTGATGGGACGAGCCTGAGCGGCAGCGTCTGCACCTCGTCGAACAGCACGATGGATTGCGCGATGTTGTGGAGCTTGCGGCACTGCGACGGTTTGTGGCCGAACAGGCTCTCAAAGAACTGGACGTTGGTCGTGACCACCAACGGCGCGTCCCAGTTTTCCTGCGCGAGGCGGGCGCGGCGCAGCCGGTCATCCTCGGCATCGCGCGCAACGTCCTCCCGTCGCTCGCGCGGAGCGACAGCGCTGTGGTGTTCAAGCACGTAGTCCGGGCCAAACACTGGTTCGAAAATCCCGCGATAAACGGCTGCCGTCTGTTCGATAATGCTTGTGTACGGGATGACGACGACGACGCGTCGACGCTCGGAGGCCACGGCGTGGGCAAGGGCAAACGCGAGACCAGACAGGGTCTTGCCGCTGCCCGTGGGCGCGGTGAGGGAAAAGAGGCCGGGAGGTTTCGCAGCGGCGGCAAGGCAGTCGTCGAGTAATTGACGGCGCAGTTGATTTACGGCGCCTTCGCTCGACCGCCCGGCAAGATGCAAACGCAGCAGGTCCAATGCGCGCTGCGGGGCAAGCAGTGGCGGCGCGCGCAAGTGCGCTTGGTCGGGGCTAAAATGTTTCTCGGTGTCGAGGAAATCGGCGTCGACGAGACAACTGAAAAGGAACCGAATGCGAAGGGCGGTCGCGAAATCCAGCGCGGCGGCGGTGGCGGCCGGCTTTGCGAGCGAGGTATTCTCGGTGGCGTGACGACCGAGTAGTTCGACCATCGATTCTGAGAATCCATTCACTTCCGCTGAAGTCGGGCCGGACAATCTTTTCAACCTCTCTTTGAGCGCTTCGAGCCCCGTTTCCTCGTCGTTCTCGAGCAAGGCGGGCATGCCCGTGTGGTGTCCCTCGATTGCGAAAGCGGTTTCTAAATGGTGGCGCGCATGGGCCTCTTTAGCGCCGACGGACCAATGGTTCACGCCCGTGACCGATGCATCGTGGAGCCGTTGCTGAAATCTGCGCGAGTATTTGCCCAAATCGTGCAGCGCTCCGGCCAAAGCCGCGTGATCCGCAAGGTCGAATGACCGGGCAAATCCTGCGGCGAGTTCGGCGACGTTGGTCAGGTGTTCGCGCAGCGGTTGCCATTTCCCGGAACTCTCCGGGAGCGGCTTCCCATTCTCGTCTTCGGCCGTGTGAGCGTAGTAGATCATGCGCGAAAGCGGACGGGTTCGCGCATGATCATAACCCCGGGGGTGGGACATCCGTGGGGACACCCTCCGGAATTTGATCGCCTATTTTCGAGCGCTTGGCCCGCACGGCAACCGGCAGGGTCACCCCGGTTTCTCCCACTCGCTGCCCAATCGGACCGGCGGCCGGGTACGGAGGGTTCAGGGTTGAGGGACATGAGCGTTGACCGTTGCAGGCAAAGGAACCGGCGGCAGCGAACCGGGGACCTGCAACCGCTTCGCTGTATCACCCGCACGCGAACGTACGGGCGAAGCTCGAACCACGAGAATGGTAGGAGCCCGTATCGCGGAGTCGCGAGGACCAAAACTTCCGGATTTCCGGAAGTGCATATCTTGCGGCTGATCGCTGATCTCGCCCCCTTTTGCGCCTCTTGCGCTTCTTGCGGCCATCGCCTTTCCCGCCGCCACCGCGAATCCGACGGGTTGCTACGGCGCCCAGCCCGGGTACCCGCGCAGCGAACGCATCCCCCCGGAGGCGCGGGCCCAGGGCGCGCCGGTCTCGCTGAAGAGCTGCCGCCGCTCCGAGGCCCGGGTCACCACGGCATCGAGATCGCGCACCCGGTAAAACACCCCGTGGTTGCCTGCCGCGGTCTCGAGATACCGCCGGGGCACTTCATGAATCGGGAAGTATTCGTGCAGCGCGTTGACCAGCCGCGTGTGCTCCCGCACCAGCGCCGGCGTCACGACAAAACCCTTTCCCGTCGCGAGCCGCTCGAGCACCGCATCGAGCACCTGCAACCGCGCATCGAACTGCGGCGGCACCGGCCGCGTCTCGTCCGGATGTCCCGGCCGGCTCACCGTGTAGTTGCCCTCGTAGGTCCAGCCGATCGCACCGCCCTCGCCCCGCAGTTGCACCTCCGGCACCAGTTCCTCCCTGCCCGCATGGGAACCGTGGAACAGGATCTCCACCCCCGCCCGGGTCCGCAGCCGCAGGCTGACCGTATCAAAACTTTCAATCCGACCCGCCCGGTAGAGCTCCGCGTCCAAATCGACAATCTCGGCGGCCGTGTCGGCGGCCTCGCCGGCCCAGAAGAGCGCGAGCATCAGGAAATGCGCGAAGGCATTGTTCACCGGCGAGTCGAGCACGCAGGCGCCATCCACCTTCAGCTTCCCGGCCCAGCCGTTGCGGTCATAGTAGGCCGAGGAGCGCGGCCAGAGCCCGCGCACCTGCACGAACCGCAGCGGGCCGATCTCGCCCGCCAGCAGCCGCCGCTTGATGTCGTGCGTCGCCGGTTCGTACAGATCCTGGAAACCCACCGCGACGAGACGGCCCGCCGCCGCCTGGGCGGCCAGGATCGCATCGACCTCGCCCACCGTGGCGGCCACCGGCTTTTCGACCAGCACATGCGCGCCGGCCCGCAGTCCCGCAAGCGTCATCGGGGCATGCCACTGGATTCCCGTGGGCAGCAGCAGCAGCTCCACCCGGCCCGCCAGCGCCGCCATCATCTCCTCGAAGGTGCTGAAGACTGGCACGCCCAGCCGGCCAAGCCGGCGGCAGATCGCGGCCTGCTCCGCCGGATTGATCACGGTCACTCCCACCAGTTCGAGACGGCCCAGCAGCATCTGCTCGATCACCATCAGCAGATGCCAGCGGCCGTAGCCGGAAACTCCCACCAGGGCGGCACGAATCATGGCCGGAGGCAGCGCCTGCCCGGGGAACGATCACGGGGAGTATTCATTCGTGGGAAACGGATCGAGTGCGCGCGGCCGGGAGGCCACGAGCGATGGCAGCCGAGAAAATGGGCCTTGTGGGAACCCGTCAGCACGGCACGCTTGCATGCGTTGCAACCATGCTGAAGGCCTCCCTCCGCACCGTCGCCGAAAAATGCGGCGTCTCCGCCTCCACCGTCTCCCGCGCCCTGTCCGATCATCCCAATGTCCGGCCCGACGTCCGGGCCCGGGTGCAGGACGAGGCGCGGCGGGCGGGCTACCAGCACAACCGGCTCGTCGGGGCCCTGATGGCCCACGTGCGCGCCGCCCGCACCGACCGCTTCCTCGGCAACCTCGCGATCGTGCATGTCCCCTCGCCCGAGCAGCCCCGGCCGCGCCCCATGCAGCAGACGATGATCGACGCCGCCCGGGATCGGGCCACCGAGCTCGGTTTCCACATCGAGCGCTTCAGCCTCGAGCGGGCGCCGCATGCCGCGGCTTCACTCGGCCGGATGCTGCATGCCCGCGGTGTCCAGGGGGTCATCTTCCTGTATTCGAAACCCACCGACGCCGCCCGCGATTTTCCCTGGGCCCATTTCGCCTCCGCGGAAATCGACTATGGCTCGGCCACGCTGCTCCAGCACACCGTGGCGATCGATCACCATGTGACGCTCACCAACGCGCTCTTCCGGCTGCGCGCCCTCGGCTACCGCAGCGCCGGGCTCTTCATCGAACAGTACAAGGATGAGCGGCTGTTCTACAAATGGACCGCCGCATTCCGTTCCTTCCAGGAGAACCAGGGCGGAATCGGCGGGATCCCGGTCCTGATGGCCGGGGCGATGACCCGGGACGCGTTCCTCGCATGGCATCGCCGGCACGGGCCGGACCTGGTCATCGGCCACGTCGACAAGGCGGTGACCTGGCTGCAGGGCGCGGGCCTGCGGGTGCCGGAGCGGACCGGGTTCTTCAACCTGAACTGGAACGAGCGCAGCCGGCCCTGTGCCGGGCTGGATCTCCGGCCCGAACTGCAGGGGATCGCGGCGATCAATTCCGTCGTGGCCCAGATTCACCGCAACGAGCGCGGATTGCCGGCCGATCCGCACACCGTGATGCTCAGCGGTCGCTGGGTCGACGGCCCGACCCTCCGGCGGAGCGCTGAAGCCAATCGGTGATTGGGATCAAACCGCCGGATCCGAAAGAACGAACTTTCGGACTTCGAGGACTGGGGAACCAAAGTTGATCAAGAGCCCATGCTCGACTCTGGAGGCTCGAAGATAGCCGAGAAGTTGACTGACGTGTTCGTCGGCGAGCGCGCGAACCGCTTTGATTTCAATAATGATTCGCTGATCGATGAAGAGGTCGGCGAAGAAGCTCCCCAGCAGAGTGCCGTCCTCGTCGAAGACGTTGAGGGGGTGCTGTTGAATGGCAATGTGGTTCTGTTTCGCCAGGCGATGAGCGAGTCCATTTTCATATACTTTTTCGACGTGGCCGTGGCGAAGATGGCGATGGAGCGCGAATGCGGTTTCGCGGATTTGGTCACAGAGCTGGAATATAGGATCTTTCATGACGGACGCAGTCTCGGTTGCTTCTGTCCCTTCAGAAAGCACCATGAGACCCCAAAATTGGGGTCAATTATCCGCCATAATTAGCACGTTTTCTTGCGCCTCCTGCGCCTTCTTGCGGCCATCCCCTCAGGGCCGTCTTCTTTCGGTCCAATTTTTAGCCACAAAAAGGCACAAAAGCCGCAAAGGGAACCAAGCCATCGAGCCGGCCGCCTGGAGCAATTGCCCCCGCTTTTCTTGCGCCTCCTGCGCCTTCTTGCGGCCATCCCCTCAGGGCCGTCTTCTTTCGGTCCAATTCTTAGCCGCAAAACGGCACAAAAGCCGCAAAGGGAACCAAGCCATCGAGCCGGCCGCCTGGAGCAATTGCCCCCGCCTTTCTTGTGGCCATCCCCTCCGCGTTTACCGCGGCGCACGATCCGACTTGCCGAGGATTTCGTCCACGGGAGTCCCTGCTTCGGGCGCGGCCGCGCGGAAGTCCTCGCCCAGCAGCGCCGCAATCGTTGCCGCCACCTGCGATTGGAACACCGGCGGCGCATCCCGCCGCTCGCCCAGCGCTGGCGTGTCCGGCCCGAGCGCCGCCAGCCAGATTTCATTCGACTGCGGCGTGGTCCGGTTATGCCGCGTCCAGTCGCCGGAGTTGACGCCCCGGCCATGATCCGTGGCGAGCACGAGCGTGGTTGTGCCGCGGTAGCCGGGCATCGCCTGCAGCTTGTTCCAAAGCTCAGCCACGAAACGATCGCAGCGGCGGATCGAGTCGAGATAGCGATCATAGCGGCGTGCATGGGCCCATTCATCCGGTTCGCCCAGCGCCAGCAGGAAGACGCGCGGCTGGCGGCGCTCGATCATGTCGAGCGCGGCCCGGTGCGCGAAAACATCGAAGTGCTCCTTGGTCGTGATCGGCGGGATGTCTTCCATCCATTGCTCCAGCTCCGCGATCGGCGGCGACACCGTCCCCGGCTCCGATTGCTGCGTCGTGACGAAGAGCGGCAGCTGGCTCCGCTCGACGTTGATGATCGCTGAAAACACCCGCCACGCCGCGCTCACGGCCACCCGCCCCTGGAAGTCCGGTCGCGAATCGAGCCACTCCAGCACCGTGAGATTGGGATTGGGAATCGCGGCGTTGCCGGTGATCTGCGGATCTGGCCGGCCGGTGAGCAGCTCGTTGTATCCAGGATATGACACCCAGGCCTCGTTGCGGACGCTCGCCGGGCTGCCGGCATCACGATTGCCATAGGCGACCCCCTGCGGGACGACCGTCTCCCAGAAGAACGGCATCAGCCGCCGGCGGCGCTCCTCGGGGGAGTCCGCCAGGTAATTCGCCCGCAGTGCCTCCATGGCATCGGCCGGTACTCCCCCGGCCTCCTTGTCCATCAGCGCTTCCTCCGCGCCGCGAAACACCTCCTGCCAGCGCAGCCCGTCAATGGTGACGAGCAGGACATTGCGCGTCTTCGGCGCGGCCGCGGCGCTCGCCGCGGCGAGCAGGCCCGTGAGAAGCAGGCCAATGGCCCGGGGCATCGTGGTCATGATCGGAAATCAGCGGTTCTCCCCGGTCGCCCGGATCGGTCCCGACGCATGGATCCGTGCGGCGCCCGCCGCAGCGCCCGGCGGTTCACCGCGGCGCAGGGGCAGCCGTTCGCCCGTCGCGAGCACGATGTTGTCAGGCGTCGGTGCGGCCGGGACGGTGTCTCCCGTCTCGCGGGTCCATCGATCCAGCACCGCGCGCAACCCCGCCAGTTCCGGCGGCGGCGATGCGCCAAGGGCGAGGTTGCGCGCCTGCCTCGGATCGTTCCCCAGATCGTACAATTCCTCGGCCGGCCGCGGCGCGAGGAAAAGATCCGCCTGCAGCGGCGTCAGCCGGCCGGCGGCGTGCGCGCGCTTCAAGGCCTCCGCACTCGGCGTGTAATAGGTATCCGACGCCCCGGCCAGCGGCCGCTCCGGCCAGGCGTTCCGCATATAGACATGGCTACCATGGCGGACCATCCGGACATGCGCGGCGAAATTGTGCCAGTTCTGCTCCGCGAACACATAGTCGCGCACTGTCGCGGCCGGGTCACGCAACACCGGGAGCAGGCTCACGCCCTGGAAGGTCGCCGGCCGCGGCAGCCCGGCGAGTTCCAGCACCGTAGGCGCCAGATCGATCGTGCTTGCCAGCGCATCCGTCCGCGCGCCGCGCCGCGATCCCGACGGACCGCGGATGATCAGCGGCGTCTTGATTCCCTCGTCCGTCAGCCGCGTCTTGGCACCGGGAAACGGACGGCCATTGTCCGAGAGAAAGATTACGACCGTCTGCTCGAGCACCTCCTGGCGGGCCAGTTCCCGCACCACCTCGCCCGTGTAGTGGTCCAGCCGGACAATCTCGTCGTAATAACTCGCCAGATCCGCCCGCGTCTCCGGCGTGTCCACCAGCTGGGGCGGCACCGTCACCTCACGCGGCCGCGTCAGCCCCGCAAAAGTCTCCGCATCCCAGATTCGATGCGCGTCATGCGCGGCGAGCCACAGGAAGAACGGCCGATCCCGCGGCCGTTCCCGCAGCCGGTCCACCCAGCGGTTGGCGCCACTCCGGCCGCCCGCGAGCGCGTCCAGCTCGCCGTCGCCCATCACGTCGAAGCCCTTAAGCGCCGGGCCGGTGACGCGTCCGGGCGTAGTTCCAAAATGCGCCTTGCCCGACTGCACGGTGTGGTAGCCAGCCGACCGCAGCAGCGCCGGCAGGAACGGAATCCCGGCCGGAAACGCGCCGTGGAGTTCCGCCCCGGTCTCGAGGTTGTGCGGATAACGGCTCGTCAGCAGGCTGAGCCGGCTTGGACTGCAGCTGGAAATCGTGACGTACGCATTGGTGAACTGCATGCCCTCCGCGGCAAGTCGGTCGATGTTCGGCGTCCGGATGCCGGGGTTGCCGAAACAGCCAATATCCTCCGCGCTGATGTCATCACCGATGATGAAGACGAAGTTCGGGCGGCCTTCCGCGGCCGGGGCGTTCGTGGGAAAAGCCAGCAGGACGGCAGCCAGCAGCAGGCAGGGGGTGCGCATCACTCAGGGTAGACGTGATTCGATCAGTTCGGCGAGCCCAAGCCCGTACTCGCCGGCGACAGAATAAACCAGCCAGGCCCGCGTTCCCTCGCGGTGGACAGCGGGATCCCGGAGTTCACGAACCCGGTTGTAACCGTATTTGAGGGTGCTGCCGCCGCGCGAATACGCCAGCGGAAGATCCGTTCCCTCCCAGGTCCGCTCGGGTTGAAGCACCTCCTCGACACCGCGGGCCCGCCAGGTCTCCGGCGGCCCTTCCAGCCGGATTGTGGTGCGCAGGATCCGTTCCGGCCGGTGACCGACGCACGAAAAATAGACATCGAGCCGGTCGCCGTGGTGGTCGATTCCGATGTGCCGGATCCCATACCGATCCCCTCCCGTCGTGGGACGCGTTGCGGCCGGCGGCGCACCCGGCTCGCCGCGAAGGACAGGGTCGACGGCAGCCGCGATGTCGGGACCGATGATCGTCGCCAGCGGCTCGAAGGGCTCCCCGAGACGAGCCGCGCGACGCAGAACACCCGAATGCGTCAGTGCGTACCACACGCCATCGTGCCGGAAGACGCGCAGGTAGGCCGGCCCAACCACCTTGCCAATATCGGTGAAGTGCACGCCGTCCGCTGACACTGCGGACGAGGTCACCTGCGCGCCGCCGCCCGCCGCCGGCTGCCCGTGGAAGAACAAATGGATCCGGCGATTCTCCTCGTCCACGACCGCCTCCGGTGACGCGATGTGGCCGCGCAGCGCCCGCTGATCCTCGAGCCGGAGCACACCGCCTGGATGAATCCGCCAGGGTCCCTCGATCCGGTCGGCAATGGCCAGCCGGATGTATTTGCCGTTGTGATGCGCAAAATAGAGATAATAGCGCCCGAGCGGATCCTTCACCCAGCCGGGCACCCGGATCAGCGAGGGCCCGTTGATGCTTTCCCCCTCATCCCCCGGCAGCATGTCGGACCGGATGATCGGCGCATCGCCGATGCGAACGACGGCGATCCGGGGTTCGGCCGCGGCGGCATCCGCTGTGGTTGCCGCAATCACCAGCGGGCCGAACCCGCCTGCTGTGAACGAGCCGAATCCGGCTAGGAGGAGCCACCGATGGTATCTCATGGAAGTTTGTCGATTGTGAGCCGGGTTGCGCCCTCGCCCAGCCGCACCCGCCAGCCCGCGGTTTCCGCACCGCCGGGAACAGCACGCACCGCCGGCTTCGCCACGCCCGGCTTGGAAACCTGGATTACGGCCACGATCCGCGCGTGCGGCACCGGCGCGGTGCTCGCCTTGAAATGCCATTGGTTTGGCAGCGGGAAATTCTCTCCCCGCCGCCAGTAAACTGCCGGCACATTGAACTGGTCACTCTGCTGAAATCCGAGCGCCGCCGGCTCCAGGAACCGGACCCGCGCCTCGCCCTTTTCCGCGGACGCCAGCAGTGTGCCCGCCGCCTGGTCCAGTTCCATCTTCCGCGGAGCGTGCAGCAGCCATTCGAAACGCCGCGGCGTGCCACCGGAAGCAGCCAGATCGTCGAAGAGCAGATAGGTTTGCACCTCCCTGCCCTTCAGCCACACGACGTGCCGGTCGAAACGGTCGAGCGGCGTCTCGCGATAGGCCCGGGCGGCGTGGCCGACGAAGTACACCCAGTCGCTGGTCCGCTCGAAATGGTCCACCGTGCCGTAGCCGGTGGTGCCGCCCCATTTCTGACCGGTGCCATCGACGAGGATCGTGTTGTGCGCCACCGTCCGCACGTACCACTCCTCGCGGTGTGGGTCACCCGTCGGCGTGTAATAGCCCGAATCCAGCAACAGGTGCTCGTTGTAGGCGATGATGTGGAAACTGTTCTGGTCCGCATGCGCGTGCCCCTGCCCGCCGTAGGGCGAGGCATGGAAGATGAACCTGACGTTCTCGCCGGGATCCGCGATCTGCGAGTGGGTGAAGACCGTGCCGACGTCCGCGAACAGCCGGGCATCGGGCAGCTCCGCCAGCGGGCGCGCCGGCGGCAATTCCGGTCGCGACCAGCGCAGGAACTCCGAGAGCGTGTAGTTGCTGCGGTTGTCGGGCAGGCCGGCCGCGTACGCCGTCATGTGGCCGTTGCCGTAAATCTCCGCCATCCGGCGCGCGGCCAGCCGAGCCTTGCCGCCCGGCGTGCGGCGGTCATCGCCCTCGTCGTAATGCCCCGGGTTGCTGTCGCCCAGCTGCGTCTGCAATCCACCAGGCGGATACGAATACAGCAGGAAGTACGGGTTGTTGCGGAACCAGGGATTGAACTCCTCCAGCCGCAGCCCAAAGGCCGACCGGAAAACATCCAGCAGGTTCAGCGATGCGAGCATCGCGGCACCGTGGAAATACCGTGGGCCTTCCTGCGAGCCGCCATCGTCGCCGCCGTACCAGGGATAGAGCGCGACGAAGGATCGGAGCGCCAGCCCGACCCACTCGGCGGCCCGCGGTTCCTCGCGATGGATGGCCAGTGCGCCAACCAGCGCGTCGAAGAACCCGTGCTGCCACGCGTGGGCCCGCAGGAGTTCGAGTGGCGCCCGCCGCATCTTGGCGAAGATCGGTGCCGCCCGCGCCGCGATCGCCGTTCGCAGCCGCGCGCGCTCGTCGGGCGTGAACTGGTCGTGCAGGAGGTCATAGATCACGCCGAGGTCATGCACGATCGTGGAGTTCCCGAAGTCGACGTTTCCGAGATCGTGCCCCGTGTTGAGGTCCGAGATGAAGCCCTCCGGATCGAACCCGGCAATCAGCAGGGCGCGCTCCTTCACGCGCTCCAGGTACCAAGGGTCGCCGGTCGCAAACCACATCCACGCCCCCTCCAGCGCGGGCTCGGCCGCGGCCCGCGCCGCGCCCTTGCTGGCCCAGACGAGCTTCTTCCGATCCGGGCTGGTCTGGTCAAAGCGATCTGCGCCCTCCGGCACCTGGCTTTCCCAGCTCTCCAGCGAGAACGGCTCCTCCAGGTGGCGCCGCACCTCGTCCGCCCACGGGTCCAGCTCCGCGCCCAGCCGCGCCACCTTCGCATGGAAACCCGGCACGGCTGCCCGGGTGAGATAAACCCGCGGATGTTCGTCCGGCACGCGCGCGAGCCACTGCTCCCACGAGCCGATCGGCCACCGGGGAAGCTCCGCGGCGATTTCGAAGGTTTCCGGTTCCGACCATCCGCCCGGTGCCGGCGCCAGCCGCCGCACCCGCCAGAACCAGCGCCCGGCAGCGAGCGGTTCCAGCGGGCGATGGAAAAAGTCTCCGGTGGTCACGCGCCGCGCGCCGGCGAACGAAGCGTCGCGGCCAATCTCCAACTCGTGCACGGCGCCGATCTCGTTCTCCGCCGGCCACCGGAAGGTGGGCGGGTTGATCTTCAGCGGACTCCCCGCAAACGGCTCGATTCGCACCGGCCGGCTCTGGTGCAGGAAATCCGGCGCCGCCGCCACCGCGGTGGCAATCAGCAGCGAAACCGGGAGGAGCCGACGTGCGCGATTCCAATTCATGGCTGCAGGCCTCCCGGATGATAATGATCGTTCGGTTTCACGGCGGAAAATCGGCCCGCCAGCCAAGCTCGGGCCAGTCCGCCGTCGCCGCTCCGGGAACAGCCGGTCCCGGCGTGCTCCGGCCACGCTCGATCTGCTCCCGCAGCAGCCGGCCAAGCCGCCGGACAATCTCCGGGTGCTCCGCGGCGAGATTGCGCTGCTCGCCCGGATCAGCCTCCAGGTCGTAAAGCTGGTAGGGCGGCAATTTCGACAGATCGGAGGCCGGAACTTCCAACCACCGGCTCGGAGTGGGCGTGGGCACGCTCCAGCCACCGGAACCGGGCCAGAGCAGAAGCTTCCAGCGTCCTTCACGAATCGCGAACCGGCCTTCGCCCGAGTGGTTGACGAGCGTCTGACGCGTCGGCTTCCCGCCGCGCAGCACCGGCAGGAAACTGAAGCTGTCCTCGCCGGCGCGGTCCGGCACCTCGGCCCCGATCAGTTCCGCGCAGGTGGCCAGCAGGTCGAGCTGGCCAACGAGCGCGTCGCTGCGGCTTCCAGCCTTGATCCGCCCTTTCCAGCGAACGAGGAACGGCACCCGATGCCCGCCCTCGAACAGGTCCGATTTGAATCCGCGGTAGCCGGCACTCGGATCGTGCCCAACCCGCGCATGCTCCGGCACACCGACCGCCGGGGCGAAGCCATTGTCGGAGCTGAACACCACCAGCGTGTTCTCCGCCAGACCCAGCTGGTCGATCGCGGCCAGCAGCGCACCAACATCCGCGTCCACCTGCCGGACGAAATCGCCATAGGCCGTGGGCGTGCTGCCGGCAAACCGCGCGGTCGGCAGCACCGGCGTATGCGGTGCCGCGAGCGCGAGATAGAGGAAGAACGGACGTCCATCCCGCGCGGTCGCCCGCTCCGCGAGGAACATCCGCGCCTCCGCCACCAGCCGCGGCTGCACATCCTCCATCCGGAAATGCTTCGCAATCGGGCCGCCCCGCCAGAGCTTCGGCGGCGGGCTGTCCCCGATCGTCCCGGTGGGAATCTCCTCCACCCGGTCGTCGCGCAGCCACACGTAGGGTGGCATGTCGAGCGATGCACTGATCCCGAGAAACCGTTCGAATCCAAGCGTGGTTGGTCCGCCACCGAACGGCCGGCCGAAATCGACGTCCTCCGGCCCCGGGCCGGAACGCGCCCAGTTCACGCCCAGATGCCATTTGCCAAAAACGGCGGTGGTGTAGCCTTGATCGTGCAGGAACGAAGCCAGCGTCGGCCGGCCCGGCTCGAGCAGGCTCGGCTCGTAGCCGTTGACCACGCCGCGCTTCAGCCGATCGCGCCAGGCGTAGCGGCCGGTCAGCACGGCATAGCGGCTCGGGGTGCACAGCGCCGACGGCGAATGCGCATCGGTGAACATCATCCCCTCGGCCGCCAGCCGGTCGAGATGCGGCGTCCGCCACGCCGCCCGCGGATTGTAGCTGGAAACGTCGCCGATTCCGAGATCGTCGGCGTAGATGTAGACCAGATTCGGCCGCGATGCCGGCTCCTCCCCCCAGGCGGTGGCTGCGCAGCCCAGCACCCCGAGCGCCGCCAGCAGGCGGCACCAGCAGCGGCGTGGGCGGGGACGCGGCGGGATCATTTTCCGCTCTTCTTCATGTAGGCGGTGACGCGCTCCGCCGCCGCCAGGACCTCCTTGTCCCGGTGTATCGTGCCGTAAAGCGTGAGCGCCATCGCCACCTCGGTGTAATTGACGTTCTTGGACTTCCCCGAGAACGGATCGGCCTCCTTTCCGACGCCGGTGCGGGTATTGCCGCCCACGTCCACCTCTCCCGAGGGCAGGATCCGGGTGAGCTGCCACTCGACGGCGGCCGGCAGTGCGGCCTCGAACTCGGGCAGCGGCAGATGGAGCGCGAGCACCTGGCCGAACAGGATCGAAACCACGTTGTAACTGGAATCACGTCCACCCCGCTCGATGAAGACCCCTTCCTTGTCGCGCAGCGTCAGGGCGTGCGCGATGAGCTGGCGGGACCTCTGGATCATCACCGGATCGTCGAGCACCAGCCCGCACAGGCCGAAGGCCTTCGCCGCGATGATGACCCGGTTCACGGTGTGGCCAACCTTCGGAATGATGGTGTCGTATCCCGCGAGGATGAAATCGGCGGCCCGGCGCAGCTTCGGCAACACCGCCTCGATTCGAGTCTGGAAGTGCGCTTCATGCGGCGACTGCCGGATGACCAGGATCGCGCGGCCCAGCTCCTGCAGGAAGAAATAGGTGGTCTCGACGGCTGCGGGGCCGGAGCGGGAGGTGCTGCCGTTCGGCTTCACGATCGCTTCGAATCCGCCATCCGGACGCTGGTGGGCGAACGCCGTGTCGATGCCGCGCCAGCAATCGTCCGCCAGCGCCAGATTGTCCAGCGCCACGGCGGCGATCACGCCGCGACAGGAGCCCCGCTGCGGGCCCACTTCCACCCAGAACCCGTTGGCGCGGTTGCCGCCCGTGAACCCTTTCGCGTCGGGCCGGTCGCCGGCGCTGAGGACCGCCAGCCGGCCCGGCGGAAATGCGCGGAGCACTTCGTACTCGTTCATCCGGCCGCGTTCGGCGGCAGTGGACGAGGCGGCCAGCCAAAGGGCGCCGAAAAGGAAAAGGAAACGCAGGCGTGGGGGATGTTTCATCACGAGATATCGAGGCTGATGCGAAAAGGAGTCTGGCCGGTCAGGTAAACACTCTGCCCGTCCCATTTCGGAAGTGCACCGCGCAGCTGCGTCCACCGGTGCTCCGCCCGGCCCGGTCCGAAGGAAATCGTGTCGTCACCCAAACGATAACGGCCGGCCCCGGACTGCAGCAGGAAGGCATCCTCGACGCCAACGACCGGGACGACCCCCTCCAGCCGGCCGCCATGTCGGAAAGCGAGTTCGACCGCCACCGGCACGTTGTCCGTTCCCGCGAGATCCAGGTTGATTCGAAATCGGCCGGACTCCTCGGAGATCACCACCCGCGACGTCAGCCGCTGGATATTGCTCTGCGCCCGCACCGCGCGGCTTCCCGCCGCCAGCGTGCCGTTCGGAGCCATCCTCACGTGCTCGCCATCCGCAATTTGGTCGGCGGAGAGCGGCTGGAAATAGGGCCCCTCCAGGTGCTGCTCGAGATGATACGCGCCGTCGCGGACGTCCAGCGACGCCCCCACGAACTGTCCCTTGCCGAAGAAGGCGCTGGCCAGCCGCACCGCCTCCAGCGCCGCGGCACCCTTGCGAAACGAGAACAGCGTCGGGTTCTGCGCGAGCACGGTTCCGCTCACCGCGCCGCGCCGGATTCGCGCGAGCTGCGAATACGCGAAGACCCTGGCATAGTCGGTGGGCAGCGGCCGGGGAGCCGGCAGGTCTTCCCCAAATTCCGGCTCCTCGAGGAAGGTGAGCAGTTCGCTGGTCAGCTGCGGCTCTGCTGTCCGCTCAATCTGGGCGGCCATCGCGGCGAAGCGGCCATCCCGGTCGAGCCGCGCCAGCGTGCGGTAACTGTAATAATAACGCGCCATGCTCCCGCGCTGGTACTTGTCCTGACGCTTCGACGCCTCCGTCACGACCTCGCCGTCCGGATGAACATAATACAGGGTCATCTCCAGGTTCCGGCGGACCGGCTCGCGCAGCCCAGGACGGTCGAGCAGCCGCGCAACCGTCAGCAGCGCGCGATCGACCACGGGTGAATAGACCGAGGTGCTTTTCTCGGTGTACTGCCCGTCCGGATCGATGTCGATGGTCTCGGCCAGCCACTGGTCGACCCGGCCGACCAGCCGCGGGTCCGGAAACCGTTCATGAATCCGCGCCAGCGCCGCGCAGACGACCCAGCGGTGGTTGGGCGTGTGCACGCCACCGGTGATCAGGGCCTCCCCCGCCCGCCGCAGAAAGCTGTCCAGCCTGGCGGCCACCTCCGCCTCGGCCTCGTCCGCCGCACGATGCAGCACCATCGCGGCCGGGGCAATCGTCTCGACCACGAAGGCCGTGTCCGGCGGCGAATGGAAGTTGGTCGCCAGGAGATCGATCGTCCCGTCGTCGTGCTGCGCTCCGATCAGGTACCCGGCGGCACGGGCGAGAGGCGGCAGCAACGAAGCGTCGCGGAAATAGCGCGAACCCGCCGCGTGCCGCGCCGCCACGAGGACGGCAATCAGCCGCGCCGTGTCATGCACGTTCGAAATCCCGTAGGCATCGGCGACCGCGCCGCTCTCCTCCTGCCGGCGGAGCAGTTCCGGCACGAGTGCGTCGTTGGCCGCCGTCAGCCGGCCGACGAACGCACTGCAGTCGGTGGCAGCCCGGAGACGCGACGCCCCCAGCCCAAGCGCGCCGATCGAGAGGGCCGAAGCCGAGGAAATCAGAAAGGATCGTCGATGCATGCAAGGGGACTGGGTCTGTGTTGCAGCTGCCAGAATCAGCGGGTGGATTTCGTCGGAATCGTGGAAGTTACATTCGAACCACGTAGGGGCGCAGTCTTGCTGCGCCCGCATGCGCAGTCGGACTTTCCTTCTAGGCGCGAATAAACGGTGGGCGCATCAACCTGCCGCGGAACCCCGGTGAATGGCAAGGCCGGCGTGCCTCGACGTGCCGGCCTTGCTGACTCAGTGGAGAACCGCGAATGAGCGCGAACGGATGACAATCTCAGGCGGGCCGGCAAAGGACCTCACAAGGGCAGTGATTGCCACGGTGCATGCACCTCGTTTCCGTGCCCCCCAGCGCGAGTTCCGATTCGCGGCAATCGGCGTCCATTCGCGGTTGAACCGAAATGCTCCGTTGGCTCAGAAGTCGAAGGTCGTCGTGAGAATGAACAGTCGCGGATCGATGATCCGGAACGAGGTCGGCTGGCCAAGCGGATTGACCGCGATCGGCTGGAGCCGGCCATCCTCGAAGGCATTGCGGACGTTCAGCTGGGTGCGGACGCGAACCCGGTCGCTGGCCAGCTTGAACCGATAGCCGACACTGAAGTCGACGTAGTATCGCGCCTTGTCGTACACCGGCTTGTTGGGATCCAGCTCGAGGATCACGCCATTCTCCGGCTCGCGGCCGAGATAGCCGATGGCGGCCTTGTCCTCCCAGCGGACGGCGCCACCCACGCTCCAGTTCTTGAGCCGGCCCTCGGTGAAGTCGTAATTCGTGAGCGCATTCCAGCGCCACTCGCGAACCTGCGAACGGGTCTTGCCGTCATTGGCCACCTCGAAGAGGTACGGCGCCCGGATCGAGCCGAGCCATTGGTTGACGGCATAGTTGTTGTTGGCGTTCCACCAGAGGTTGCCCTGGTCGTCCTTGGCCGTGGTCCAGACCGGCATCCGGCGGGCGAAGTAGTCGTCAAGCTCCCCACCGATATTCGAATCGACGGATTTCTGCTGGGCGGCGTTGAACTTGATCCGCCAGTTGTTCGTCGGGTTGTAGATCGCCTCGAATTCCCAACCCTTCGATTCGCGATCGCCGCCGACGCCGACCGCACCGGTCAGATCCGTCTGGCGGAGGAAATCCGGATCGAGCTTGACCAACTCGGTCGCGGCCTGATTCCAAATTTCGTCCTCGGTCGCCGTCGTGCCCTGGTTCTGGTGCCGGGTGCGAATCACATTCATCGCCCAGCCGAGGAACGACTGCGGGGTCTGTGCGCGGCCACCTTCGAGCACGTGGGTGCGGGAGCCGACGGTACCGAGTTGGCTCAGCCGGGCGCCGAGTTCCTTCACCTCGTAGCGGTTGACCCGCAGCGCGAGCTTGCCCTGCAGCAACGTCATGCCCACGCCGAAGTCCTGGCCCTTGCTGGTCGGATTCGGCATCAGCACGCCATTGATGTCGTAGCGGATTGCCTCCGGAGCGAAGCTGTCGGCCCAGTTGTAGAAGAACCGGAGCCGCGAGTTGGCCTTGACCACCAGCCCAAGCGTGTAGGTGTCACCCTTCTCGACCGTGTCGCCGTTCGGAAAATTGCTGAGCGCGGCGGAATTGTGATCATAGAACCCGGTGTCGGGATCAATCGTCCAGGCATCCGACGTGTTGCTGCCCTGTTCGTCACGGCGGAATCCAGCCGTCGCCACGACGCGATCATCCAGGAAGGAGCCCTGGTAGGTGACGTTGGCGCTTTCGATGTAGCGGGTGCGGGTCCGCGTGTTGCTGACCGGCACCTGGTCCAGCGTGGCGGTCTCGGTCACCCATTGGTTCGTCTGCGCATTGAACCAGGTGAAGGGATAGCTGCCGGCGAGATTGCTGATACTCGTCGGCGCGTAATCGACGTTCTGCCCCTGGCTGTCACCGAGGTAATACTGGAAGTAGGTGGTGGTGGAGGCCGACCGGTTGGAGGACGAGATCCAGGGATGTTCCGAAGCGACATAGGTGTTGTAGCGATAGTTGACGCTCTCGTGATCGCGGCGCTCGCCGTGCAGATTGAACCGCTGCCGTCCAATCCAGTCGAACCGGCCCGCGCTCTGCGACGGTGTCAATTGGTACACCAGGTCGGCGGTGAAGGTCTCCTCGTGCTCCGGCGTCCGCAGGATCAGCGCGTTATTGGAGCCAACATAGGGCCGGCGGAAATTCGGATTGGGCGTGCCGTCGAGCAGGAATTGGTTCACGTCCACGAGCAGCAGCGTGTCGTTCTCGCCGATCAGGTCCCGGTCGTAGCGCTCGAATTCCTGCCGGAAGTAGCCGGCCCGTGCGCCCAGCAGGTGTGTCGGCGTGTCGACGAAGAACTGCTCGAGCTCGACCATGTAGGTCGTCGCCTCGTCCTCGAGGAGGTTCGGTGCGACGTAATTGATCTCGGACCAGTCAAGGATCGACGAGTCCGACACGCCCGGTTCGAAGAACAGCGGGAAGTTGCTCTTGTCGCGCCGCATGGCCGTGCCGCTCTGGAGCATCCGCAGGTCCGTCGTCCACCGCCGCGGCGTCGGCGATCCGGCAAGGTTGCCCGTGCGGTTCACGCCCCAGTACGAGACGCTGCCATCCGGTTCGACGAACACCGGCGTGCGCTGGTAGAAGCCGTTCCCCTGGGCCCAGAGCCCGATCGGCAGGTTGTTGTCCTGGCTCGCAGGAAACGGCCCGGCGTTCGTGCCGTCCGCGAAGGTCACCATCCGGGTCAGCGGATTCCAGGTCGGCTCGCCCGCCGCCTTCCAGTCGGTGATCGTCTCGCGCGGGGTGATGGCGTTCGGCCGCTGGGCCTCGTTGGTGTAGCGCTCCACCGAAGCCTTCAGCGTCGTCCGACGGAATGGCTGGTAGAACACGGAGAACTGGCCGCGCCGAATCTCCTCGCGCGACGGCTCGCGCTCGAAGCCCTTGTCCTCCCAGACGCCCGCCAGCCGGAAGGCCAGCTTCCCCTCGATCAGCGGCCGGTTGAAATCGAACGAGCCCCGGTAGCCGCCACGATCATCGAGCCGGACCGTCGCGGACGTGATTGCGCGCCGGGCCTGGGCATAGGCCGGGACGAGGTTGACCGCGCCGGCCCCCGAGCCGAGCCCGAAGATGTTGGAATTGGGTCCGCGCGAAATCTCGACCGCCTCTATGTTGTAGAGATCGAGCGGGATGTTCGGATTGCTGGCAAAGTTGCCGATGGCGATATTGGCCGAGCCCAGGCCGCGGATCCGGTTCGAGGTCTGCGGGCTGTACTGGACATCGTCGTTCACCCCGCCGTCGCGGTTCGGGGTCACCGCCGTGAACTGGCCGGTGCCCTCGGTGTTGGCTTCATAAAGGAAGACGTCGTTGATGTCGCTCGCGGCGGTGTCCTCGAGCTGCAGCTTGGTGACGACGGTGATCGAGGAGGCAATGTCCTCGAGCTTGGTGTTCAACCGCGTGCCCGACAGCGCGCTGGTTGCGAGATAGCCGCGATCATCCGAGGTGACCGTGAACGGCGAAAGCATCAGCGGCTCCTCGTCCTGCTGGGCCGAGGGCGCCGGTGCGGGCGTCGTGGATTGGGCGTGAAGCAGCCCGGTCAGCAGCGACAGGGAGGCCAGCGACGAGACGAGAAGATGCCGTGGTGGGCGGGACAGGGATTTGCTCATGGGATCGTGGGGTTAGGCTTGCGTCCGACGTGGGCAGTCGAATGCCGGCAACCATGGAAAGGGTCTCTGGTATGTCAGGCCCGGGATGTTGCAAGCGTTGCATCCGATCGCCCGCCTAACCCGGATGCATCACAGTTTTTTCGAAGTGGCGCATCCGCTTTCCGCACTCTGCGAGTGCGGAAAGGCGACTTCGTCGCGGTTAACCCCGACCAGGTCGGCCCGGCGGCTATCCGGCTCGACTCACGCGACCTCGGACACCGATCGCGCGGGCTCGCCGGTCCGTCCCCGGCTGCGGCCACGCCGCATCCCGCCGACCGGCAGCCGCTGCAGCGACTTGTGCAGGTGGCCATTCGTGGCGACCACGCTGAACTTCCGCTGCCCCGGAATCGGCTCGTGGAAGAACTGGCCTCCCGCGCCCTCGATGATCAGTCCGCCCGCAGCGATGTCCCACAAGTTCAGCCCATGCTCCACATAGGCATCCATCCGGCCGGAGGCGACGTACACCAGCCCGAGCGCCGCCGCGCCCATGATCCGGAGTTTCAGCACCCGGTGGACGAGCGCGTTGAAGGAGGGCAGCATCCGCAGCAGGTTCGCGCGCTCGTTCGTGAATCCGATTGATACGATCGACTCGATCAGCGTCCGGCGATCGCTCACGTGAATCACCCGGCCGTTCATCCGGGACGGCTCCCCTGCCACCGCAGTCCACAGCTCATCACAGAAGGGATCGTACACCACGCCGACCACCGATCGATGACCCGACCAGCCGCCCCGCCGCCGGCCCTCCCGCGCGGACATCGCCACCTGCAACGCAATCGAAACGCAGGCGTGGGGGATCCCGAACGTGAAATTCACGGTACCATCGATCGGATCCACGACCCAGCGCCAGCGCGACTGCGCATTGCCCAGGTCACCCTCTTCGCCAAGGATCGGCACGTTCGGAAAACGCCGCCGCAGCGTCCGCTCAATCAGTTTCTGGCAGCGCAGATCCAGTTCCAGCTTGATGTCGTGCCGCGCAGACACGTGAACGCGCTTCTTCGCGTGCAAATTGGCGCGCATGACGGCGCCGGTTGCCCGCGCGGCCTCGACCGCACAAGCGAGTGCTGCTGGTATCGAAACGTCCTCGGAATCGGTTGGCATGGAGCCGGCACGCTATCAGCCCGTCGAACCGGCAGTCGAGCCCAGCCAGTGGCTTGAGCCGATTCTGTGAACAATGCATTCATGGAGGGCCGTGCTCCGTCCTTCGCTGAAGCTACGGAGGGCAGGCCGTCCCGGCCGCGACGTTCCGAACCTCGTACATGGAGGGCCGTGCTCCGTCACGGCCAACAACATCGATGGGCTGCGCAGGATGGATCTCACAGTGGGTTCGTGGACGCCACGGAGGGCGTCCCTCCAGGAATGTGTTTTCGAATCCAGGAATCGGAATTGGATTCATGGAGGGCCGTGCTCCGTCACGGCCGATGAAGATCGGTCCGCTGCGCAAACTGATTTTCCCATCGGGTTTGTGGACGCCACGGAGGGCGTCCCTCCATGACGGTCATTCTGAATGAGTCATTCCGACCGAAATGTGGACGCCACGGCTGGGCGTCCCCCCAAGACGCCTCACCGCTCCGCCGCCGGCCGCTCGAAAATGCCGGGCGGAATCACCGGATTCGGCTCCATCCGTTCGATGCGCGTCTGCTGCGTCACCTTGCCATCCACCACCAGCGTCAGTTCGTGCGGCAACAGGACCCCTTCGACCGGCCGGAAATCATCGAACCGCGTGACGATCTGAATCCGGCGGCCGCCCGGCGAGGTCCGCAAGTCCACCCGCATCAGGATCAGGTAGGTTACCGGATCCAACAGCAGCGAAAACGTCTCGACCAGGTTCCGGGTGACGAGCACCCGCAACAGCTGACGATCCCCCGCTTCGACCCGGCCGCCGGGTTCGAAGCTGTAACCCCGCGCCGCGCCCGCCACCAGCGGATCGTCGAACTCCGCATCCGCCGCAAAGGCCTTTGCCGCCGCGGCAGGCAGCAGCCGGAAACGCGGCGGCTGACTTCCCGCATCCATCTCCCACGGCGGTGAGACGCCATCGCTGACCTGCACGACAGCCCGATCTCCGCTCTGCGTCTCGATCCGCACCCGGTCCGGCCGGGCCGCCAGCATCGTGAACCGAACGCGCTTTCCGCCGGCCTCGACGTACCCGGTGGCCCTCAATGCCTGCAAAGCCTCGATCCGGGGCCGGCCTCCCATCGCCGCAACATGGATCAGCGCCAAATCGCTGGCACGCTCACCCGCGCCCAGGCTACCGGCCCCGGCGAACATCCCAACCAGCAACCAGATGGAGGCAGGAACCGGGAATCGCATTGGCGCGAGTCGACGCTGCCGGCTCATGCCCTGACAAGGCATTTGTGCGCCCACTCCCGCCTTGCACGCTGGGCGGGTAAGCCGTTCGTTTCTTCGATGAGCATCGAGTTCGGCTGGTGGAACAAGGACGAGGACGGCCGCAAGTACCAGGTCCACGTTGCCGTGCATGGCGGCAACATCGAATGGCAGCGTCACCAGGGCCATCATACTCCTTGGGAGCCGCATCTGCCGACGGATGAAGATCGGGCGCGACTCATAGCCGAGGCGGAACGCCGCGTCCCGCGCCGGCTGATCACCCTGAAGCAGTTCGAGGAGATCCGGCAGTTGAGCGAAAACGAGGGTTCCGGAAAGCTCTCCGGCCGCCGCTTTCGCAGCTCACCCGAACGCTAGCAGCCCGTCTGACTTGCAGTCGAGCGCAGCAAGCATTCATGCCTTTTTTCCGGCAACTTGGCGGGCCTTGCTGACGGGCTGCTGGTTTCCGCGCGTGCGCGCGGGTTTGGGGAAGAGGGTTCGGATGGTTTGAGCGGGCCGCGAGGCGCCGCAAGAAAAAATGCCGAAGGCCAACTAGCAGCGCGTTGCTACCTACCTTCCTTCCGACCCGTACAGTAGGATGCTAAGTCCGACACGCTGCTAGTGAATCACAAGCGCGATTCCTTCGGCTGCGGCTTCCGCATCGCGAGATCTCAAATTTGAAATCTCAGATTGGGGTGTTATGGCATCCGCAATCGGTTATTGTCCCGCCTCCCATGTCACCCGCCTCCCACCGACCCGAACTGCTCGCGCCTGCCGGCGACTGGGAATGCGCGCGTGCGGCGGTGGAGAACGGCGCGGATGCCATCTATTTCGGGCTCGAGCGGTTCAATGCCCGGATGCGGGCGCGGAACTTCACCCAGGGCGACCTTCCCGCGCTCATGGCCTTCCTGCACCGGCGCGGGGTCCGCGGCTACGTCACGTTCAACACCCTGGTCTTCACGCCCGAACTGGTGGAGGCGGAGGAATATCTCCGCACGATCATCGCTGCCGGAGTCGATGCGGCGATTGTCCAGGATATCGGCGCCTGCCGGCTGATTCGCGCGCTTTCGCCCGACTTTCCCATCCACTGTTCGACCCAGATGACAATCTCGAGCGCCGCGGGCGTCGCGTTTGCCCGGGAACTGGGGGCGCAACTGGTCGTCCTGGCGCGCGAGAATTCACTGGCTGACCTCGCCAGCATCCGCGCGGCCCAGCCCGATCTGCCGCTGGAGGTTTTCGTGCATGGCGCGCTTTGTGTCGCCTATTCCGGCCAGTGCCTCACCAGCGAGGCGCTGGGCGGGCGTTCCGCGAACCGCGGGGAGTGCGCCCAGGCCTGCCGGCTGCCCTACGAGCTCATCGCCGACGGCCGGCCGGTCGATCTCGGCGATCGCCGCTACCTGCTGAGCCCGCAGGACCTCGCGGGCATCGAGGTATTGCCCGAACTTGTACGTGCCGGGATCGCCTCGCTCAAGATCGAGGGCCGGCTCAAGTCGCCGGAATACGTCGCCAGCATCACGCGCGTCTACCGCCAGGCACTCGATGCCGTTTGCGGGACTGCACCCGCCGGTCCGGCGGGCCCGCCTGCGGCCGCCCCGAGCGAACCGGCGGCCGCGGTTTACGAGCTGCAGATGGCGTTTTCCCGGGGGCTCTACACCGGCTGGTTTCGTGGCAACAACAACCAGGAACTCGCCCACGCGCGCTTCGGCACCAAGCGCGGCGTCTTCCTCGGCACGGTCAGCCGCGTTGGGCATGAGTCCGTGAGCCTCCGGCTCATCGCTCCCTTGAAACCGGGCGACGGGCTGGTGTTCGATGCCGGCCGACCGGACGAGCCGGAGGAGGGCGGCCGTGTCTACCAGGTCGAGCCGGAGCGCGACGGCGCCACCCGGCTGCGCTTTGGGCGTGGCGACATCGACTGGGCCCGGGTGCGTCCGGGACAGCGCGTTTGGAAAACCAGCGATCCGGCGCTCGAACGCGACCTGCGGGCCAGCTTCGAGGGGAATGCCATCCGGTTTCAGCGCCCGCTCAGGCTCGAGGTGCACGGTCGCACCGCCACGCCACTCACGCTCGTGGGGCGCGATGGCCTGGGCCACGTTGCGAAGCTCGAGTCGGCGCTCCCGCTGGCCGCCGCCACCCGGCAGCCGCTCACACCGGCCCGCCTGCGCGAACAGCTCGGCCGGCTCGGCGGCACGCCCTTCCGGCTCGACGCGCTGGAATCGTCCCTCGAGGGCGACGTGCTCCTGCCGCTCAGCGAGCTCAACCGGCTGCGGCGCGAAATGGTGGCCGAACTGGAGCGGCAGCGCGCCGCGCCGAAACGGTGGACATTGAATCCCGGATACACCCCGCCCGATTTCCGGCGTGCACCGCAACCCGATCGGCCGGCCGAGTTGATCGCGGTCATCCGCCTGCTGGAGCAACTCGAACCCGCCTGGGAGGCCGGCGCGCGGACGCTCTACTGCGAATTCGAGAATCCCAAGCACTATCGCGAGGCGGTGGCGCGCTTCCGCGCGCTCCAGGCCCCCACCCCGGCCGCCAGCAGCCGCCAGCCGGTGCCTCCGACCATCTGGGTGGCGCCGCCGCGCGTCTTCAAGCCGGGCGAGGAATGGATCCTCCGGCAGGTGCGCTCCTGCGACGCGGACGGCTACCTCGTGCGCAATTTCGATCATCTCGCCTTTTTCGCGAGCGATCGGCGGCGGGGAGACTTTTCGTTCAATGTCGCCAATCCGCTCACTGCGGACTACCTGCGGTCGCGCCACGGACTCGAGCGGGTGACGGCGAGCTACGACCTGAACATCACCCAGCTGGAGTCCTTGCTCGAGGCGGCGCCGCCCGCGTGGTTCGACATCACCATCCACCAGCACATGCCGATGTTTCACATGGAGCACTGCGTGTTCTGTGCGTTCCTTTCCACCGGCAAGGACTACCGCGACTGCGGCCGCCCCTGCGACACCCACCGGGTCGCCCTGCGGGATCGAGTCGGCGCCGAACTGCCGGTGAAGGCCGACGCCGGCTGCCGCAACACCGTCTTCAACAACCGTGCGCAAACCGGTGCCGAGTATGTCGCCCGGCTGCTGGAACTCGGCGCCCGCAGCTTCCGGGTCGAGTTCGTCAACGAGTCTCCCGAGGAGGTGCGGCGCACCGTTGGCCGCTACCAGCAGCTCCTCCGCGGCGAGATCACGGGGGCCGAGCTGTGGCGCGACCTGAAACTGCTGCACCAGCTGGGCGTCACCCGCGGCCAGATGGAGGCTCCGCCGCAACTGATCTCGCGCAAGGCCTGATGCCGTTGTGGCATCGGTGGATCGTCGAGCCACTTGCGTGTCGTGATCACGACATCGATCTGGCTTTCGCACACCTGCCCGCCCCGCTTCACCGCTGACCGTCGCCAGCCCGAAGCCACTTGCGTGTCATGATCACGACATCGATCTGGCTGCCGCCAAAACGGCCCCGCCAGCCACGCCGCCCGCCGCTTCGGCTCTACCCGAGGGGAGAAGGCAGCCAGACGCATGAGGCACCTCGACGTCACGAGCTTTGCGGGAACAATTTCCAGGAAGTTTCGCCCGGAAATCTTGCCGTAACGACAACTCGGCACACCGTTTCCGGCACGCATGAAGCGTCGCCCCTTTCTATTCGGTGGACTCCTGGCTGCCGCACTGGCAGCCGCGTTCGTCGTCGCCCGGCTGCTGCCGACCTCCGGCCAGGCCGGCGCACCGCCAGCCGCTCCCGGCCCAGACCGCAACGCGGCGCTCCCGGTTTTCACCCACACTGTCAAGGTCCAGCCACTCACGGAACGGATCACCGCCACCGGCACCCTCCGTGCGGATGAGTCGGTCGATCTCGTCAGCGAACTTTCCGGCAAGGTCGTCGCCATCGAATTCGAGGAGGGCACCCGCGTCCAGCGCGGGGCCGTGCTGCTCAAGATCGACGATTCCGAGCTGCGGGCCCAGCTCGCGCGCGCCCAAAGCCGGGTCAGCCTGGCCCGCGCCCAGGCGGAACGCCAGAAACAGCTCGGCGTCGGCGTCGGCACGACCCAGGAGGCGCTGGACGCCGCCTTGAGCGAAGTGCGGGTGCTCGAGGCCGAGGCGGAGGTCGTGGCGTCGCAGCTGGCGAAAACCGTCCTCCGCGCCCCCTTCGACGGGCTGATCGGACTGCGTTACGTAAGCGAGGGCGCATTCCTCACTCCCGCCACCCGGATCGCCACGCTTCAGAAAATCGATCCCATCAAGGTGGAATTCGCCGTCGCGGAACGTCACCTCGATCGGATCCAGCGCGACGGTAAGGTCCAAATCTCGGTGGCGGGCGTCGACGGGCCCATTGCGGGGGAAATCTACGCCATCGAGCCGCGCGTCGACATGGACACGCGCATGCTCCGGCTGCGCGCGCGTGCGCCCAACTCCGCCGGGCGCGTTCTTCCCGGCGGCTTCGCCACGGTCGAACTCCCGCTGCGCGAAATCCCCGATGCCATCATGGTGCCCGCCGACGCCCTCGTCCCCGGTCTCAACCAGCAGCAGGTCTATGTGATCGAGCAGGGCCGTGCCCAGCCGCGCACCGTGGCCACCGGCATCCGCTCGACCCGCGAGGTGCAGATCCTGTCAGGGCTTCAGTCGGGTGAGGTCGTCATCACCTCCGGCCAGCTGCAACTCCGCCCCGGCATGCCGGTGCAGGCGGTTCCGCGCGAAGAAAGCGCCGCCGCCCCCGGCGCCCGCTCGTCATGAGCCTCTCCTCCGTCAGCATCCGCCGGCCGGTGCTCGCGACCGTCATGTCGGTCGTCCTCGTGATTTTCGGACTGGTCGGCTACACCTTCCTCGGCGTGCGCGAATTTCCCGCGGCCGATCCGGCCGTCGTCTCGGTCAGCACGTCCTACCCGGGAGCCAACGCCCGCGTCATCGAGACCCAAATCACCACCCCGCTGGAGGAAAAGGCCAACGCCGTGGCCGGGATTCGCAACCTGACCTCCATCAGCCGCGATGGCCGCAGCACGATCACCATCGAGTTCGAACCGGGCGTCGATCTCGAGGCCGCCGCCAACGACGTGCGCGACAAGATCGCCAGCGCCGTCAGCCTGCTGCCGCCCGATGCCGAGCCGCCGCAGGTCGCGAAGGCCGATGCCGACAGCTCGCCGATCGTCTTCCTCGGCGTGCGCAGCAGCCTGCGCAACCTGCTCGAGCTGACCGCGCTCGCCGACAACATCTTCAAGGCGCGGCTGCAGACGATCCCCGGCGTGAGCGAAATCGATATCTGGGGCGAGAAGGAATACGCCATGCGGCTCTGGATCGATCCCGTGCGGCTCGCCGCCCACGGACTCACCCCGCTCGACGTGCGGCAGGCGCTGGAGCGCGGGAACCTGGAGCTGCCCTCGGGCCGGATCGACGGCGATCTGGTCGAGCTCACGGTGCGCACGTTGAGCCGGCTCAGCACCCCCGAGGAATTCGAACGGCTGATCATCCAGCAGACCGGCGGCATCCTCGTGCGGTTCGGCGACATCGGCCGCGCCGAGCTGGGCGCACTCAACGAGCGCACCGTGCTGAAGCGCGACGGCGTGCCGATGGTCGGCGTCGTCCTGCGCCCGCAACCCGGCGCCAACCACATCGCGATCCTCGACGAATGTCGGTTGCGCGTGGAACAGATCAAGCCCGAGCTGCCGGCCGACGTGGATGTGATCTATGGCTTCGACACCACGGAGTTCATCCGCGGATCGATCAAGGAAGTGCAGGAGACCATCCTGCTCGCACTGGCTCTCGTGGTCGGGATCATCTTCCTCTTCCTGCGGGAATGGCGCTCCACGTTCATCCCCATCATCGTCATCCCCATCTCGCTCGTCGCGTCGTTCTTCATCATGTACCTCGCGGGGTTTTCGGTGAACGTCCTGACCCTGCTCGCGCTCGTCCTCGCCATCGGGCTGGTCGTGGATGACGCGATCGTGGTCCTCGAGAACATCTACGCGAAGATCGAGCAGGGGATGAACCCGCTGGAGGCGGGCATCGTGGGCACCCGGGAAATTTTCTTCGCCGTCATCGCGACCACGGTTTCGCTGGCCGCGGTCTTCATGCCGCTGCTCTTCCTGGGCGGGCTCACGGGCAAGCTATTCCGGGAGTTCGGCGTCGTCCTGGCCGGCGCGGTCGTGGTCTCGGCCTTTGTCGCCCTCACCCTCACGCCCATGCTGAGCACGCGGCTGATCAAGGCCGGCAGTCACAACGGCTGGTTCTACCGTCGGACCGAGCCGTTCTTCCAGCGGCTGTCCGGCTGGTATCGCGCGAGCCTGAACGGCTTCCTCCGCGCCCGCTGGCTCGCCTTCGTCGTGCTCGCCGGGAGCGGCGGCCTCGCCTGGTGGATGTTTCGCGAACTGCCGAGCGAACTCTCCCCCCTCGAGGATCGCAGCAGCCTTCGCATCAGCGTCTCGGCGCCGGAGGGCACGAACTTCGAGACCATGGGCGCGTTCATGGACCGGCTTGACGCCGTGCTCCAGCGCGAGGTCCCGGAAATCAGCTCGATCACGACCATCACGTCTCCCGGGTTCGGCGGGGCGTCGACTGTCAACTCCGGCTTCGCGCGGATCAACCTGGTCCCGCCCGAACAGCGGGAGCGCAGCCAGGCGGAAATCGCCGTGAGCCTCCGCCGCACGCTCGCCCGGATGCCCGGCGCGCGAATCGCCGTCCAGCAGGAGCCCACGATTGGCGACCGCCGCTCCGGCGCTCCCGTCCAGTTCGTCATCCAGGCCCGCAACCTCGAGGAACTCGAGCGGGTCCTGCCCACTTTCCTCGATCGCGCCGGCGCGCACCCCACCCTCACGGCGGTCGACGTGAACCTGCGGTTCAACAAGCCCGAACTGCGGGTCGAGATCGATCGCAACCGCGCTCAGAGCCTGGGGGTCTCCGTCCGCGACATCGCCCAGACGCTCCAGCTCGCGCTCGGCGAACAGCGCTACGGCTACTTCATCCTCGACGACGAGCAGTTCCAGGTCATCGGCCAGCTGCAGCGCGGGGATCGCAGCCAGCCGTCGAATCTGCGCGAGATCCATGTCCGTTCCGCCTCCGGCGACATGATCCCGCTCGACAATCTCATCACGGTCGCCGAGTCCACCAGCCCGCCGACCCTGTACCGGTTCAATCGATACGCGGCTGCGACCGTGTCGGCCGACCTTGCCCCCGGCCGGACGGTCGGCGATGGCATCGCCGCCATGCGCGAGATCGCCCGGGAGGTCCTCGACGAGCGGTTCACGACGGACCTGGCCGGCCAGTCGCGCGACTTTGCCGACAGCTCGGCCAGCCTGGCGTTCGTCTTCCTCTTTGCGCTCGTGCTCGTATACCTTGTCCTGGCTGCACAGTTCGAGAGCTTCCGCGATCCCTTCATCATCATGCTGGCCGTGCCGCTCGCCATCTCGGGTGCGCTGGCCGCGCTCCGGCTCGGCGGCTACACCCTGAACATTTTCAGCCAGATCGGGCTGGTCATGCTCATCGGGCTCGTGACGAAGAACGGCATCCTGATCGTGGAGTTCGCAAACCAGCGCAAGGCCAACGGGCTCTCGGTCCGCGAGGCGATCGAGGATGCCTCCGTGGCCCGCTTCCGGCCCATCCTGATGACGAGCCTGTCGACCATTCTCGGCATCCTGCCCATCGCGCTTTCGCTCGGTGCCGGCGCCGGAAGCCGGGTGCCGATGGGCGTGGCCGTGATTGGCGGACTGCTCACCGGCACCGTGCTCACGCTGTACGTGGTACCTGCGGTCTACAGCTATTTCAGTCGTGAACTGACGGCCGAGGAAGCCGCGCGGCTGCGGGTCGAGGAACTCTCCCCCGATCGCGAACTCGCCGAGAGGATGGCGTAGGCACGCAGCTCATCTGTCTTCACGGCCGGGACGGAGCCCGGCCCTCCATGAACCGAAATCCGATTCCAGGATCCCCATTCCTCGGTCGAAATGACCGTCCTGGAATCAGCGGCCTCCGGGTAGCGCCGGTTTTCAACCGGCGAAAACCGATGTGCTCCCCGTCGAGCCAGTTAACCCGGATGCATCTTACCGCGGGAGCCGCAACCGAAGGTTATTTGTTGGGACACAGAGTGCACAGAGGAAACACTGAGGTCACAGAGAACGGCAGGCTGGTTTTGCAAAGGAACAACTCTGTGCCCTCCTGTCCGGCCTCTGTGCGCTCTGTGACCCAAGGATTGGGTGGAGGCGGCCTTGCGATGCTCAGACTCCTCCGTCCCCTATCCTTGGCGAGCGACCACGCTCGACGTCGCGCACCTTCCTCCGCATGCTGGCCCCATGGCACCGTTTCAAGTGAAGGCGGATCCGGGCGGCAACGTCCTGCGCAGCCACTTCCGGGGCATCGTCCGCGGCGCGGACATGGCCGCGACCTGCGATCGGCTGCAGCCGATTCTCAGCCAGCTCGCACCCGGCTTCACCCTGATCACCGATCTCACCGATCTCGAATCCATGGATATCGACTGCGTGCCAAACCTCACCCGGTTCATGGACGCCTGTCGCGCCGCGGGCGTCGCCAAGGTCGTCCGGGTGATCCCGCATCCTGACAAGGACATCGGCTTCAAGCTGCTTTCGCTCACCCATTATCGCGGCAAGGTCCGGATTGTGACCGTCGCCACCCGCCAGGAAGCCGAGCGCGAAATCGCGAAGTAGGTCGGGTCTCCCACCTGACCATCAGCCTGCTTCCACCCCATCGCGGCAACACCCCGGGGTGTTCCACTCGCTGCCTCGCAAAGGGATCCAAGCCATCAGGCTCCCGTACGTGCCTATCGGCCCACCGCATTTGTCCGATGGCACCAATGGCCGAAACCCCGATCCACCCAATCGCCTTTTCCGGCTGGAATCACGGCCGCCGCCTCGGAAGCATGTCGCCATGCACAATGTCAGCCTCTCCCGGTGGCTCGCCATCGGCCTTGCCCTCGCCTCGTTGGCTTCCCCGGCCCCGGCGGCCGCGGATTCCGACTTCGTCTACGAAGCGGATCGGTTCGCCGACATCCAGGTCCTGCGGTATCAGGTGCCTGGATTCGACCAGCTGTCGCTGCGGCAGAAGCAGCTCGCCTATTACCTCTGCCAGGCGGGGCTCGCAGGCCGCGATATCTTCTGGGACCAGAAGTACCGTCACAACCTCACCATCCGCAAGACGCTCGAGGCCATCCTCCAAGGCTATCGGGGTCCGAGGACCGGCAAGGAATGGGCCGACTTCGTTACCTACGCCAAGCAGGTGTTCTTTGCCAATGGCATCCACCATCATTACGCCAGCGTGAAGATTCTCCCGGCGTTCTCGCCCGCCTATTTCGCCGCGCTGGTCGGGCAAACCGATGCCGCGCTGCTTCCGCTCGCAGGCCGGGCGCCCGCGGCCCTGGCCGAGAAGCTCATGCCGATTCTCTTTGACCCCAAGATCGATGCCAAGACGGTGAACCTGGACGCCGGCGTGGATCAGGTCGCCACCTCCGCCAATAATTTCTACCGTGGCGTCACCGCCGCCGAGGTCGAGGCCTACTACGCCGACAAGGTGAAATCAGCCGACAACCCGCGGCTCTCGTTCGGGCTCAACTCGCAGCTCGCCAAGGTCGACGGTCGGATAATCGAACGGCCGTGGAAGGTCGGCGGCATGTACGGACCCGCGATCGAGCAGATCGTCGGCTGGCTCGAGAAGGCCGTGGCCGTCGCCGAAAACGCCACCCAGCGCAAAAGCCTGGAGCACCTGATCCGGTATTACCGGACGGGCGATCTGGCGGAATTCGACGCCCATGCCGTCGCCTGGGTCACCGACACGAAATCGACGATCGACTTCGTCAATGGCTTCATCGAGGTCTACGCGGACGCCGTCGGCAAGCGCGGGGCCTATGAATCGGTCGTCTCCATGCGCGATGCCGAGGCCACGCGCCGGATTGCGGCGATTTCCCGGGAGGCGCAATGGTTCGAGGACAACTCGCCGCTGATGCCGGCCCACAAGAAGCCGGCCGTCACCGGTATTTCCGCCAAGGTCATCACCGTGATCGGCGAGGTCGGCGACGCCGCCCCGTCCACCCCCGTGGGGATAAACCTGCCGAACGCCGAGTGGATCCGCGAGCAGCATGGCTCCAAATCGGTCTCGCTCGGCAATATCGTCGCCGCCTACAACCATGTGAAGGCCAAGAGCCCCGCCAACGACGAGTTCGGCGAGAACCCGGAGGTCATCCAGCGGCTCAAGCAATGGGGGGCGCTCGCCAGCGATCTGCACACCGACATGCACGAGGTCATCGGCCACGCCTCGGGCCGGCTCAACCCCGGCGTGGGTACGACGGATCAGACGCTCAAGAATTATGCCGGCACGCTCGAGGAGGCCCGCGCGGATCTCGTGGCGCTCTACTATGCCATCGATCCAAAACTCGTCGAAATCGGGGTCATGCCGACAGTCGAGGTCGGCAAGACGGAGTACGACAGCTACATCATGAATGGCCTGATGATGCAGCTCCATCGGATCAAGCCAGGCGAGCAGCTCGAGCAGGCTCACATGCGCAACCGCCAGCTGATCGCCTCCTGGGCGCTGGCGCAAGGCCGGGCCGATCGCGTGATCGAGCGGATCACGCGCAACGGAAAGACGTATTTCCGGATCAATGACTACGACCGGCTGCGCACGCTCTTTGGCCAGCTGCTGCGTGAGATCCAGCGGATCAAGTCCGAGGGCGACTTCGCCGCCGGCCAGGCCCTCGTGGAGACCTATGGCGTCAAGGTGGATCAGGCCCTCCTTGCCGAGGTGCACCGCCGCTACGCGCCGCTGGATGTCGCGCCGTTCACCGGCTTCATCCAGCCCAGGCTGGTGCCGGTGGAGCGCAATGGCGCCATCGTGGATGTGAAGGTCGAGTATCCGGATGACTTCCTGGCCCAGATGCTCGAATACGGCCGCAAGTACGCCTTCCTGCCGCTGCAGAATTAAGCCTGCGTCCATCCCACCGCGGGAGCCGCCACCAAAGAACACATGTTGGGACACAGAGTGCACAGAGGAAACACGGAGGTCACAGAGAACGGCAGGCTGGTTTTGCAAAGGAACAACTCTGTGCCCTCCTGTCCGG
>WYBX01000090.1 GCA_011525695.1 Verrucomicrobiia bacterium | reverse complement strand
GGCCGCAACACCACTGGCACCGCCCACGGCTCCTCCCTCCCGACCGCAGCACGTTTTTCCTCCACTCTCCGCCCTCTATACAATCCGCATAACGGCGCAATTCACTCCGGTGCGTTCTTCCCGGGCTCGCCCTGCCCTGAGCTTGTCGAAGGGTTCAACAAGAGTCCCGTTTCGGGCTGCGCCGAAACAGAACTCTCCGGGTTAGGCCTCTGGTTCATTTTCGCTTCGATAGGCCGCAGTCTGCCCAATTGCCTCCGAGATTCTCGTCTTAAAATTCGTCCAACTCGACGCCTCGTAGGCGATTGAACGCAATTCATCCAATGAAACGCCCCAACTTCGGGCATTCTTCAAGAATTGAAGACATTGAGCGTTATCGAAGTAGTTTAGGCGGTTTCGAAGAATCCCCCTCGTGTAGTACATCTCCTTGAGGTCAGGATCTTGCTTTTCCAATTTCGTTACGCGACAGATTCCGGGAATCTTATCGAAGGCAGTAGACCACGAATCAGAGGTAATTTTCCCATCCTTGTCCCGCTCCAAGTACTGGGTCGCGGCGATATCCATGGCCGAAAGAATCTCGTCTGCTGTCAATTTTAGCAGCCACTTCTTGATGGTCGCAATGCCCTGGTCCGTGACGCTCCAACCAGGCGTGAGGTCATTCCAGTAACTCGCGACTCTCTTCGCCGTAACGTCCTTCAGATCCTGAAGTCCCTCGCGCCATTGCATCATCATCTCCAACTGCTCCCGCCTCTCCTGAAGCTCTTCCAAGACATCACGCTGTTTCTGCATCGTGACGTTTTCAGATAGCTTCCTCCGTCCCTTCCCGAGGTTGCAGTCGACGCAGCTCGTGATGAGATTGAGGATGTCGTTCGTTCCACCTTCGACAACGGGCTTCAGGTGATCCACGTGCAGTACCACCTCTGGAGCCGCGCGACCGCAATACTGACACTTAAAGAGGTCACGCTTGAATACTTCGAAACGTAACGCCTTCGGCACACTTTTCCGAGGAGCGGGCGATTCCATTTTGCCGAACAGTGTTAATGGGACCAACTCAGTTTGTCTTTAGACGGGAACGATTCGAGGTCTGGCGCGGCATGGCGCGAAGAGTCAACACCCGCGCAACCGGCTGAACAAGCGAAACCTTGATAGCAGTATACCCTGAATTGGGTATTCAAGACCCTTCCCGGAATCGCCCGGCGAAAGACAAGCTGGCGTTATGACCCCGCCAGATCCCCCGCCCGCTCGCAATCCCGTCTCTTTTCGCGACTGTAGGACGTGTGCACCGAACGAGCAACGTCTGCCGGATTCCGCCCCGACTCAACGTCGGCCGGCCGAACCGCTCCCGGCACAAGTTGATCCCGGAGGCCCCGGCTGGGAACGGGCACTGATTGCGGCAGCCCGCACCAAGGGTCTGCTCTGGCAAAGGCCCGGGCTCGGCGTCCGCTCGCCGCTGGATCGGATCGTGAAGCGGTGAGGCGGTCGGAAGATCCCCTCTGGGCTCGGTTGGCTCTTGTTCAAAGGCTTGAACCGCGAATGGCCGCCAAGGAACGCGAAGGTCCAAACCGTGAGGAGTTGGAAAAGTAATCGTCGATCCCATCAGCAAACCAATCGAGGCGGTGGCCTGAATTGGCCTCAGGATTGGTCCGGAGATTTCTTTTCCCCCACCTCATCCTCCGAATTCGCGGCCATTGGCGTGGATTCGCGGTTGAACAACTTGCCGGGCGGACTGCCCCAATCCCTTTGACCGCGGATGGCGCGGATTTAGCGGATGACGAAGCCACTCGTTCAGGGGACTGAAACGTCTTCGCCGGTCGGAGACACGGCGCTACTGGCGACCGAGTCACCGACCACCGAGTCACCGACGAGTTGGTGGCCATTTTCGGTTCATCCTGTACCCTGAATTGGGTATTCGGCGGTCTTGTCGAAACCGGCCGGGGATGCACGGTGGTCGCGTGCAGTACGCGATAGCTTCAAGTCGCGGTCCGCTCATCCCGTGCTGTCCCAACCTTCCTGGAGTTGCCTCCTCATCATCTCCTGGCTCATGCCTTCGCCCACCGCGGAGGCAGCAGCGCAGGATTCGGGAACCGCCCTCGTCCGGCATGCCCCCGTGCTCAACGCCGGCACGATCGAAGGATCGGTTCACCAGTTGCTCGGCGAAAGCGCGACACTCAAGGGAAACGCCGCCATTACCGGCGATTTCCTCGTTCCGGGAACGCCGGTCATCCGGCTGAATGGCAAACCGGCCTACGGCGGAACAATCGACGGCCCGGGCAATCCCGCGCCGACGAATTACCAGATCACCGTCAACGGCAGCGCCCGGATCGGCCGGGTGGTCCGCCGGACCGATCCGGTTCCAATGCCAGCCATCAGCGCGCCACCGGCTCCGGCCGGCACGCGCGCGATCAGGATCGATTCACCGGGCGAGATTGCGGGCGACTTTGCGACCCTGCACAGTCTCACGCTGGCCGGCGCTGCCGGCCGCATGGCCATTCCGCCCGGCACCTATGGAGATTTCGTGGCGGCTGGCCGGAGCGGATTCGTACTCGGCGAGCCCGGGACGACACAGCCGGCGGTCTATCATTTCCAGCGGCTCGTGCTCGATGGCCAGGCGACGCTCCAACTCGCCGGCCCCGTGAGCATCACGGTGGCGCGGGAATTCACCGTCCATGGAAGTGCTGGCGCACCCGAACACGGGGAATGGCTCACCTTGAATGTGCATTCGGGCGGGGTCACTGTGCTTGGCGGCGCCAGCCTCTGGGGTGTCGTCAATACGCCGAACGGCACCGTCGCCCTCAATGGCAACAGCCGGCTCACGGGCGGCGTCGCCTGCGATCGGTTGATTCTCAACGGCGGGCTGCTGCGGCTGGTTGCGCCGCAGGTCCCGAATATCGCACCCGTGGTCGAGCTGACGGCTCCGCCGGATGGCACGATCTTCACGGCGCCCGCGACGATCGGTTTGTCCGCCCTGGCGGCCGATCCCGACGGCACGATTGCCCGGGTGGAGTTTCACCAGGGCAACGTGAAGATCGGCGAGATCACCGGCGTGCCGTTTGAGTTCACTTGGACGGATGTTCCGCCCGGCAGCTATTCGCTCACGGCGATCGCCTTTGACAACGCCGGCGGAGCGGCCACGTCCCCGCCAAGCAGGATCAGGGTGGACGCCGCGATTCCCTATTTCACGGGCTTCGAACCAGCGGATGGATTCACGATCGGCCCGCTGGCCGGGCAGGGTGGCTGGGCGGCGGGCGACGGAGCGTCCGTCACCGAAGCGCTCAGCCTCTCCGGGACCCAATCGATCCTGGTGCCGGGATCCGAACCACGGACGGAGGCGAGCCTGGCATTCGGGACCTCCGGGGACGAAGCCGTCGTTTTTGCAGACATCTTTTCGCGCCCCGCGGCCGGCGGTTCTCCCGACACGGCCTCCGTGCTCCAAACCGGCCGTGCCCGGATCGCCTGCATCCGGGTGGATCTGCTGGGGGAAGTTTTCGCGCTCAATGGTGGCGGAAACTGGCTCGCGACCGGTTTCAAGATCGCGCTGTCGAACGAAGGTGAGGCGCTCGACTGGGTGCGGTTCACGATTCGCGAGGACTTCGCCGCAGGAACCTGGGACCTTTATGCGAACGGCCGGCTGATCGCCTTCGACCAAGGATTCGCCGCCAGCGCTGCGACCAGTTTCTCCGAATTCTCACTGGTCGGCGCATCGACCGGTTCCCTGGCGGTGGACGATTTCTTTGTCGGGTTCGATAATCCGCTCTTCACCGACGCCGACAAGGACGGGATGGAGGATGCATGGGAATCGGCCCACGGACTCGATACGGCCGCCAACGATCGCGACGCCGATCGCGACGCCGACGGGCTGAGCAATATTCGGGAATACCAGCTGGGGCTGCGGCCGGACAAGGGCTCGACCTTCGAGGACGGGATCCCCGATGCGTTGCGGGTCTCGCTCGGGCTGAGCCTGACGGGGCCGACAATCGACACCATTCCGCCCGCCGCCCCGGCAGACGTCACGGCTGTTGCCACCGGACTGAACGTTGCCCTCCTTTGGAGCGCCGCCACCGACAATGTTGGGGTCGCGGGGTACATTGTCTCCCGGGACGATGAGCCGCTGACTGCGGTGGCAATCGGCGCCACGATTTTCGCGGATGTCGTCCCGAAGCATGGTGCGTTCTACACCTACGCTGTGCGGGCGGTCGATTTTGCCGGCAACCAGTCGCTCCCCGGCGTCGTCGAAATCGAGGTCCCCGCGCCTGACACCGATGCGAATGGGCTGCCGGACGATTGGGAATGGTTCCAGTTCGGATCGCTCGGGCTCGATCCGGAGGCCGATCCGGATGGGGATGGGATACCCAATGTGATCGAATTTGAAAATGGCACGGATCCGCGGGACTTCTTCAATGGGCTGACGCCCATCCTGCAGTCGCCTCACGCTGGAGTGCCGTCCGCAGAGGGCGTGCTCGAACTGTTGGTACTGAAGCCGGATGGCACCCCGTGGGCCAATGCGCCGGTCACGTTCGAAATCACGAGTGGCTACAATCGCGTCTCGGCCGCGCCTGATGGTTCGAATTATCGATCGTGGGTGGAGGTTCGGTCTGACGAGTATGGGACGGCCCGGGCCTATTTGGAGGCACGGCCATGAAGACGTCCTCGATGTTTGCGTCCCACTCGGTGGGCGGTTGGAGGAACTCCGGTGCGGTGCGGATCGTGGCTGTCCTTGCGTTGATCCTGGCGGGCTCTCCCCTGGGTGCCCAATCAGGCACGGCGAAGGGAACTGCTGGTCATGCTAGCAGCACCTTTTCGGTGCCGTTGGGAAATCCCCCGCCCGCGAAGCCCTCGTACGCCATGATCCTTTTGCCGATTTTTCCCACCGCGGTGGCGAACAATGGCATGGTGTTCGATGGGCAGTTCCGCTGGCATCATGGCGAACTGCAAGCCTTGCTGCCCCCGAACGGGCTGAACGCCGGGTGCCTGCCATTACATATGAATGGTCGCGGCGAGGTGGTCGGATTGGGTTTCAGGTTCAACGGATTTTCCGCGGAAAGTACCGACGCGTTCGCCGTCTACTGGGCTGAAGACGAATCTGAGGGGATCCCGCTTGCCTTCGACGCGATCGAATTGCCGATGCCGTCCGGCCGCGGACGGGCGGACCGGTTTGCGAGCGGCGCCGACTTCATCAGCGATGCGGGGATGAGCCTGGGGTCGCTCTATGTCGGGCAGGTCGACGATGTGCCGTATCTCGACGGCTGCCGTTGGGACTCGCCAGTGTCCAAGGCACAGCGGCTCGGCTCGGGATTCCCTGGCGGCGAATATGAACCGCTGTTTGCCACGGCTGCCAACAGTGCCGGCACGATGATTGGGAGCGTGGCCGATGGCTCGGGATACTTCATTGGGGACACCCTGATCGACTATTTCGATTTCGAGCCTCGTGCCATCAACGACCAGGGACTCGTCATTGGGGTCGACGCCTTCGACTACAAAGGAGTCGACGGTGTCTTGTGGAACGGGGCACGTCATGACCTGCCCGGCTTTTTCGCCTACGCGATCAACAATGCCGGCGATCTGCTCGGGATGACCGGAGCCGGACCGGCCTTCATCCCTGCGGCTGAAATGTCCCATCTGGTTGAGGGCACACTGGCTGATTTCACGCCCTTCCTCCTGGCCGGTGCCGTCCCGGAAGGCTGGGATCTCAATGACCATGCTCCGTACCTGATCAGTGAGCCGCAGGGCGATTTTCTGGCGGACACCTACGGGCTCCAGGATATCAATGACGATGGCATGATCGCCGGTTTCGCGAAGCGCGGTGATGGGCAGGCAGCGGCGGGCTACCACGGTTTCCTGCTGGTCCCAGCATCGCTTGCGGTCGATGCCAACCGCGACGGGCGGATCATCCTGTCCAGCGTCGATGGTTCCGACCGCATCGGCGCTACGGCTCCCTTCCGGTTCTGGATCAATGATGACGATGATTCCGGCGACGTGAAGAGCGGCATGACCGATGATGTGCCATCGCCGGAGGGATCCGGCGGGCGGAATGCCGACGACGGCCGGGTCAATGGGATCCGGGACCTCGTGGACTTTTTCCCGATTTGCCTCGATCTTGGGCAGCTGCTCACCGTGCTGCCGCCTGGCACGAATGGCATCTCCTATTTCCTGAAGCAGGAGGATGCGGCGCTGGGATTTGTCTATACCGGCTATGGCCGCGAACAGGCGTTCGACTACCTGCGCGGCCCGCCGGCCCAGTTGGATTCGGGCTTCGGCCCGAGCCTGATGCAGAAGGCGGGCGAAGCGACGGTTTCGAGAATCACGGCGGCGGGAGTGGACCTGTTGGCGAATTCGCCGGCGTTTCAGGCCCGGATTGAGGATGGTGGTGACGGGGTAATCCTGGTCGAGGCGTGCAGGCCCACGGCGAAGCCGCTCGTCCTGGAGGTGCGCAAGGGCGCGGAGGTCGTCGCCAGCCTGGAGTTGCCACTCCGGATTGATCCGGTGGAGAAGATGATCCGCTATCATAACCTTCGCGCACTGGCGTACGGCACCGCCATCGATCCCGATAACCAGGGACCGAACTACGGGGTCGGCCGGCCGGGCGACGCGCCCGGAGATCCGTTCCAGGATGTGGGGGGCCGCAGGAATGTGGTGTTCGTCCACGGCTATAATGTGAACAGCCAGGAGGCGCGCGGATCCGCGGCCGAAATGTTCAAGCGGCTGTATTGGGGTGGATCGAAGGCGAAGTATTATGCGGTGCTCTGGCGCGGTGATGACGGCCAGGGCGAGGGGATTGCGCCCGCCGGAGTGACGCCGGATTATCATCGGAACGTCGGCCACGCCTGGCAGCAGGGGCCGTGGTTCCGCGAGCTGTTGACGAGCCTCGTCGGCGATACGGCGCTCGTTGCGCACAGCCTCGGCAATCTGGTGACGCAGGTGGCACTCACCCACGAACGCGATCCGGCAAACCTGGCCCGGCTCCGCCCGGCGGCTCGGCCGGCCGGCGTCCGAAGCTACTTTGCCGTCAATGCGGCGGTTCCGTTGGAGGCCCTGACCGATTCGGATCTCACCGCCGAAAGCAAGGCGTGGATGCGGCATCCCGACTGGGACGGGTTCGACGAACGGCTGTGGCCGACGGAATGGCACGCGTTATTCGACGGGATGCCCGATGGCCGCGGCAGGCTGACCTGGCGGAATGTCTTTGCCGGGCTCGACGTCGGGATGAATCTCTACTCCTTGGGCGAGGAAGTCTTGGCCAATCCAATCAACGACTCCGTGCCTTTGTGGGCACCGCTGTTTGATGGCGGGCTGCGCGCCTGGGTATCGCAGGAAAAGCACAAGGGCGGAGCCGGACTGGCTGCTGCTTTATTCCGCTCGTGGACGGGAGGGTGGGTCGCAAATGACGCATGGTATCTTCCCATTGTTCCGCCGCCGCCGTCCGGCGACCCGCAGACGCGCCGGCGGTTTCCTTCGGAAGCGCAGGACATGCCGGCTCCGGAGGGCGTGCCGACCTATTCCCTGCCGCAGGAGCCATTTTTCCAGCGATTTCAGGCAGCCGAATCCGGGGGATTCTATCCCGGCTACGAAGGATGGAAGCTGCACGCCCCACTTTGCGATCCGGGTGCGGACAACGAGGCCCGCAAACTCGTCACCTTCGCGAAATGCCTGGGCGAGGCGATTCCGGCGCTGTCGTTCGCTCAGGGAAGCAATGCCTCGACCGCCTTCACTCGGCCCGGGATGAGCGGGAACCTGAATTTGAACACTGCCATGTTCAGGAACGGATGGCCGCAATCACGTCCCGATCCAAATTGGAAGCATAGCGACTGTCTGAACGTCGCATACACCATCATCTTCCCGCTCTATGATAAGATAACCGACGACGGAGGACTAAAATGAAGCACGTACTTGGGTTGGCGTTCTGCGCATGCTCGTTTGCTATAAGCGCAGGTGGCGTTCTCGCCGCCGAACTTGTCATGCCGGCGGTGCCGATCACAGTCGAGGTGCACGTTCGCAATCCGGACGGATCACCGGTGGAAGGGGCAACGGTCCATCTCGCCCTGCCACGGTATCGACTTGGAGACCAGTATCAGAGCGCCCAGTCGACCACCGACAGGGAAGGAACCTCGATTGTGTCCGGCATCGCGCAGCAGGATTACGTGGTGAGTGTCGAGAAGCCGGGTTACTATCGCACTCAAGGTCCCCGCCGCGGGATCAACGACGAGAAAAGTTTTCAGCAATACGCAGTGGGGGTGCAAAAGATCGATATGGAACTTCGCCCAATCGTGAACCCAATTGTTGGCATTTCCCGGGACGTGGATCGTCGGCCATTACCAAATGTCGACGGGCCGATTGGATTCGACCTGGAACTCGGCGACTGGGTTTCACCCCATGGAAAAGGGCGAAGTGCTGATTTTATTTTCGAGCTGGAGGGGCGGTTTTCCTCGAGCAGGGACTACGACCAAAGATTCACTTTGCGGTTTGGCAGACCACACGATGGCATCACCGTGTTCAACCATCCCAGGACAGTTGGTTCTGCTTTCAAATGGCCGTATGAAGCTCCACGTCTTGGATATGAGTCGTCGCGGACATGGTTTTTGAAATGGAGTTTCACCCAAGGCAGCCGGGGCACGACGATCGATTTGAGCGGTGAGACCAACTATATCTTTCGCGTTCGCAGCGAAGTTGATGAAGCGGGCAATGTCATCCGCGCCTGGTACGGGGTTGTGAGCGGCGATTTTATTCCGGTTGGCGGAAATCAGGACCTTGGGCGGAACATCAGCTTCACCTACGCGCTGAATCCCGACGGAACCCGGAACCTCGAGTTTGATCCGGAGAAAACCGCGGCCTCGCCGCGTTAGCCTGGATAAATCATGGGGATGCGGCGCCCTCGCCGCGTTTCGCTCGCATCCCGCCGTGCTCCGTCACGGCCACAACGTTTCGAACCTCGTATATGGAGGGCCGTGCTCCGTCACGGCCACAACGTTTCGAACCTCGTACATGGAGGGCCGTGCTCCGTCACGGCCATGAAGATCGATCCGCTGCGCAGAATGATTTTCCCAACGGATCTGTGGACGCCACGGAGGGCGTCCCTCCATGACGGCAATTCCGAATGAGAAACCATCAATGGATCCGAAATGGGTTCATGGAGGGCCGTGCTCCGTCACGGCCACAACGTTTCGAACCTCGTACATGGAGGGCCGTGC
>WYBX01000089.1 GCA_011525695.1 Verrucomicrobiia bacterium | reverse complement strand
GGGAGGAAGCCAAGCCCCCTCCCCCTCAAACCCCCTCCCCTTAAATCTACCTATCTCTCCAAACCACCAAACCCCTAATAGAGGGTGTCAACTTCTGGCCAGGACTCGACATCGCTACCCGCTACTCACTACCCGCTACCCGCTACTCGCTACTTCTACCGCCTGTGTACACCGCCAACGAAAAACTCTCCACCGCCAACATCACCGACATCATGCAGACGGCCTACATCGAGTACTCGATGTCGGTCATCATCTCCCGGGCGCTGCCCGATGCGCGTGACGGCCTGAAACCGGTGCAGCGCCGCGTCCTCTATGCGATGCTGCGCGAAGGGCTGCTCCACAACCGCCCCTTCGACAAATGCGCGGGCGTGGTCGGCGAGGTGTTGAAGAACTATCACCCGCACGGCGACTCCTCGGTCTACGACACCCTCGTCCGGATGGCCCAGCCCTGGGTGATGCGCTATCCGCTGATCGATCCGCAGGGCAACTTCGGCTCGGTCGACGGCGATCCGCCCGCCGCCTACCGCTACACCGAGGCGCGGCTCAACGCCATCGCCGAGGACCTGCTCAAGGACATCGAGGAGGACACGGTCGACTTCGTCCCGAACTACAAGGAGTCGACCACCGAGCCAACCGTTCTTCCCTCGGCGCTGCCGAATCTCCTGATGAACGGCTCCACCGGGATTGCGGTCGGGATGACGACCAACATCCCGCCGCACAATCTCGACGAAATCATCGACGCCACGTGCGCCATCATCGATCGGCCCGCGATCTCGGTCGACGAACTCTGCACCATCATCAAGGGCCCCGATTATCCCACCGGCGGCATCATTTCGGGCCGCGACGGCATTTTGTCCTATCTCAAGACCGGCAAGGGCATCGTCCGCACCCGCGGCAAGGCACACACCGAGGAGCTCAAGGGCGGGATGGAGCAGATCGTCATCACGGAGATTCCCTACAACGTGAACCGGAACAGCCTGGTCACGCGGATCGCCGAGCTCGTCTCCGAAAAGGAGATCGACGGCATCCGGGATCTGCGCGACGAGTCCGACGAGAACACCCGGATCGTCATCGAACTGAAGCGCGGCGAACAGGCCAAGGTTGTCATCAACCAGCTCTTCCAGAAAACCGCCCTCGAATCCTCATTCGGCGTCACCCTGCTCGCCCTCGACAAGAAGCGGCCGAAGCAGATGAACATCAAGGAGCTGATCGAGTGCTACGTGGAGCACCGCCGCGATGTCGTCACGCGCCGCACGCGCTTCCGGCTCAAGGAGGCCGAAGATCGCGCCCACATCCTCGAAGGCTACATCATCGCCCTCGACAACCTCGACGACTTTGTCCGGATTATCCGCGCCTCCGCGAACCGCGACGAGGCCAAGGTCCGGCTGATGGCGAAATACCCCCTCACGGATCGTCAGACCGATGCCATCCTCGAACTCCGGCTCTACCAGCTCACCGGCCTGGAACGGGGCAAGATCGAGGCGGAATACCTCGAACTGATGAAGCTGATCGAGGAACTCCGCGGGATCCTCGAGTCCGAGGAGAAGCTCCTCGCCGTGATCAAGAGGGAACTGCTGGAGATGAAGGCGAAATACGCCTCGCCCCGCCGGACCGAGATTCTCGGCGCCGCCACCGACTTCCGGATGGAGGACGTCATCCCGAACGAGGGCTGCGTGATCACGGTCTCCCATCTCGGGTTCATCAAGCGCACGCCCGTCGCCGAATACCGCTCCCAGCGGCGCGGTGGCAAGGGGGTGATCGGCGCGGAAACCTACGACGAGGACTTCGTCGAGCATCTCTTCACCGCGAGCACCCACGACTACATCCTGTTTCTCACCAGCACCGGCCAGTGCCACGCCAAGAAGGTCTACGATGTCCCGGAAGGAACCCGCGCCTCCAAGGGCAAGTCGGTCTCCTCGTTCCTCCGGCTGACCGAGGGCGAGAAGATCGCCGCCATGCTCTGCGTGAAGGATTTCGTCAGTGATCGCTACCTCGTGATGGCCACCGAGCGGGGTATCATCAAGAAGAGCGCCCTGTCCGACTATGCCAATGCCACGCGCGAAGGCGGGCTCATCGGAATCAATCTCGCCGAACGCGATCGGGTCATCGGCACCGTGCTCACGACCGGCAATGACGAACTCATCCTGGCCTCGAACCAGGGCCTCGCCGTCCGGTTTCGCGAGCGCGATCCCGACTCGGGCGAGGATCTCCTCCGCCCGACCGGCCGCGCCACCGGCGGCGTCACGGGCATGCGCTTCAAGCTGGCCAGCGATTTCCTCCAGGCCATCGAAGTCGTGGATCACAACGCCAAGTTCCTGGTCGCCAGCGAGGCGGGCCTCGGCGTTCGCACCCGGTTCGAGGACTACCGGCTGATCAACCGCGGCGGCAGCGGCGTGTGGGCCATCGATCTGCCGGAGGACGGCTCGATCCGGCTGGCCGGCGCCTTGAGCGTCCGCGATGAGGACGAGGTCATGTTGCTTACCGCCAAGGGTCAGAGCATTCGCTGCCCGGTGAAGGATATCCGGGAAACCGGCCGCGGCGCCAAAGGCGTCCGGCTGGTCACCCTGGAACCCGGCGACAAGCTCGTCAGCATCGCCCGGATCATCGAGACCGACGAGGAGCAGGCCGCGGCCGAACCCGCCGCCGGCGCCGCCCCGCCGGCCAGTTGAGCCGAAAAGAATCCAAACGCGGCCGCCGCCACCAAAGCTCAACCATGAAAACGGCCGCAAGAAAGCTCAAGATGCGCAAAAAACCTGCTCAGCTTTCTGCGCTTTCTGCGCTTTTTTGCGGCCATCAAGATCGTCGCAGCTTGCGCCGAAGCGGATCGATAGTGGCCCACTCGGCTGCCGTGTTCTTGCCGCCCCAGGCAACTCCACCCTTGCCAACTTCGCAGCGTGTTCGCTGTCTGATTCCTCCCTCCTCGCATGGCCGGTCGCATCACCTCGCTCCTCGATCCCTCGCGCGTCGCACTCAGCCTCAAAAGCAGCAAGCGCACCGCCGCACTCAATGAGGTCGCGCGACTCCTCGAGGGTCACGCCGACGTCGCCAACTTCAGCGGCTTCTACGACGAGTTGCTCGCCCGCGACCGGCTCGACACCACCTGCCTGGGCAACGGCGTCGCCCTGCCCCATGCCCGCACCGAGCATGTGAAGAAAATCGTCATGGCCGTCGGCCGTTCCGATACCGGCGTCCCCTTCGATTCCAATGGCGAGATCGTCCGGCTCTTCTTCGTCCTCGGCACGCCCAAGACCAAACCCGGCGACTACCTCGCCGTGGTCAGCGCCCTCTGCAAGATTTTGAAGGATCCGGCGGACCGCGCCACGTTCCTCAACGCATCCACCCCCGACGCCTTCATCGCCGCCATCGCCGCCGCGGAAGCGAAACTGGGATTGTAACGGGATCGGGTGATGGGGTCTGGGTTCTGGGGTTTGGCGAGAATCGCACGAGCTTTCAGCCGACGATTCATTGGACGCAGGGCCGCCGCCTCCCGACACCCTCGCGGCCACATGATCGAAAAGATCAGTGCCTCTGCGCACTCGACGCGACGCCCTGCGGCCGTCAGGTTCTAAGTCCAAGACAGCGCGTTTGCTCCAGTCTCTCCTCTCCTTGAATGATCCGCTCCTTCATCTTCAGCGACGGCAAGCTCGTCGGACAGGATCTTGAACTCGAGGCGCTCCGGCTCGTCCGTGCCGACAAGGGCCTGATGACCTGGGTGGATCTCGACCACCCCACGCCCGAGGAAATCAAGGCAATCCTCGAGGGGGTGTTTCAGTTTCACCCGCTCGCCATCGAGGACTGCGTGGCGCCAAGTTCACTGCCGAAGGTGGAGGATTACGAAGACTACCTCTTCATCGTGACCCACGCGGTCGACTTCACCCGCCAGGAAAAGTTCAACACCACCGAGCTCGATCTCTTCCTCGGGCGCGATTTCCTCGTCACCTTTCACACCGCCCCGCTCCGCTCGGTCACCAGTTTCATCGACCGCATTACAAAGAACGTCGGTCCCGGCCCGCGCGGCCCCGATCGCATCGCACACTCGCTCGTCGATCTCATCGTCGATCATTATGCCCCAGTGCTGGAGGAACTCCGGGCCGAGTTGGAGGAAATCGAGGAGCACGCCCTTTCCCGCGATTCCTCGGACAAGCAGCTCGTGGCGGAACTGCTGCACGTCCGCTCCGACTTCACGCGGCTGCGCACCATCGTTCGTCCGCAGCGGGACGTCATCGACCGGCTGGCCCGGGGCGACAGCAAGCTGATCCGGCCGAAGCTGCTGCCCTATTTCCGCGACCTGCGCGACAACCTGGTCCGGCTCGAGGATTCCGCCGCCGGTTACCACGAACGGCTGCTCATGGCCTTCGACATCTACCTCAACAAGGCATCGTTCGAGGCCAACGAGGGGATCAAGTTCCTCACGGCCATCACGGCCATCACCATTCCCGTCATGGTGATTGGCACCTGGTACGGGATGAATTTCGGCCAGATGCCCGAGCTCACCCACGGCTACCCGTGGGCCATGGGCATCACCGCGATCGCCACGCTCCTGATGTTCCTGTACCTGAAACGGAAGAAGTGGTTCTAACCCGGATGCAGGTTAAGGTTTTTGCGCAGCAACAACCTCGGGGGCGAAGGTCTCGACATCCTGCGGATCGGTGACGCAGAGGTGATCCGGCGCCCGCCCGGCCGGATCAAATCCGGCGAGCCGCAGCGGCACATCGCCCCATTGGAAGACCTGCGCCTGCTGGACGCGATAGGGGGCATGACACACCCTGATCGAGTGCAGGTCCCCGGCCTGGCCGCTGCTGGCAAACAGCCGGTAGCGCTCGAGGAGGAAAAACTCGATCGTGTCGGGCAACGGCTCGGCTGCCGGCGGCCCAAAGGGATGATATCTGAAAACCGCCTTCTCGTTCGCTCCCCGCCGCTGCGACTCGAAGTCGACCCAGCCTTCGGCATCCACCTGCGCCTGCATTGCCGCATGCTCATAACGCAGCGAAAGGAACCGGCGCGCCATCTCCACCGCCACGGGCTGATCGCATTCCAGCGAATAGAAGTACAACCCCGGCCGACCCGCCGCATCATACACATAGGTTCTCAGGTTCAATTCCAGGAAGTCCGTCAGCGCCGGAATGGACGGGACGAAACGCGGCCGCACCTCCCGCATGAAGAGCGGCACGAGGCCGAGCCACGCACTGCCATCGTGGACGTCAACCGTGAGTCCCGCCGGCAGGGTGCGCTGCACCTCGGAGATCTCCCAGCGCCAGTGCAGGAAAAGCAGGTGCTCCCACCGCTGGTAAAGCACCACCCGGCCATCCGGACGCGCCCGTTCCGCCAGGCGCTGCTGCAGGGTGGGCGCAGTCTCGGTGGGATGCATTCGCCCATCGACCGGACGGCCCCCGAACGGTTCGTCCCGACGTTTGCTCCTGAACGAATTGAACGGTGCCGATGTTCCCCTGAGCTCCTTACTCTCCCTCCAGGGAATTCGCGTCCCTTCGCGTCCTTCGCGGTTGGACCGCCTGGGAAGTCTTGGAGTGGACCTGTCGAGCCAACCAGCAGGCCAATCGGGATCGAGTGGCCTTTTGGACATAGACCGCCGGGAGATTTCGTTTCCCACGGCAGGTTCGCCGGTCGGAGACGCGGCGCTACCCTGATCCGGGGTTGAGACCGAAGACCGCCTTCGCGTAGTTCTCCACGCTGAACGGTTGCAGGTCCTCGGGCTGCTCGCCCAACCCCAGAAAATAGATCGGAATCTTGAGCTGCCGGTAAATCCCCACCAATGCCCCACCGCGGCTGGTACCGTCCAGCTTCGTGACCACCAGGCCGGTCAGCCCGAAACTCTGGTGAAACACCTTCGCCTGCTCGATCGAATTGCTGCCCAGCGATCCATCCACGACCAGCCAGCGATGCTGGGGCGCCTCGGGATCGTGCTTCTGCAAAACCCGCCGGATCTTGGCGAGTTCCTCCATCAGGTTGCCCTTGGTGTGCAGCCGGCCGGCAGTGTCGACGATCAGGTAATCCCGCTGGCGCGCCTTCGCCGCCTGCCAGGCATCATACGCCACCGCCGCGGCATCCGCCCCCGTGTGGCTCGCGACGATCTCCAGTTCGAGCCGCGTTGCCCACGATTTCAACTGCTCGATCGCGGCCGCCCGGAAGGTGTCGCATGCCGCCAGCACCACGCTCCGGCCCTCCTGCTTCAGCTTCCACGCGAGCTTCGCCGACGTCGTGGTCTTGCCCGAGCCATTCACTCCGATCATCGCGATCACGACCGGCTTTCCGTCGGCGCCGCCTGTGCCCAAGGGCGATCCCGGGCCGTCCAGGCTGCCCTCGGATCCAGCCAGCACGCGCGCAAGGACGGCCGCCCCGATTTCCGCCGCCTTTCCGCCCCGCAGCTCCTTCTCGCTGCCGTAGGCGCGCTTGATCTCTTCGAGAATCTCCGTGGTCGTCTCCACCCCGAAGTCCGCCGTGTAAAGCGCCTCCTCCAGCGACTCCAGCGAGCTGGCATCGATCTGCCGGCCGCCGAAAAGTCCGCGCGTCTTCGTCGCGATTTCCGAGACGGTCTTCGCGAAGCCTTCCTTGAATTTCTTATACAGCGCAATCATCGGAAACACGCCCGCCAATCACGCGAAAAAACGCGAATGCAGGATCCGCACATTCGCATCCATTCGAGTGATTCGCGGGAAAAAATCACTCCGCCTTCCGCGCGTCGCGGCCCAGCTGATCCTTCAGCCGATCGAGAATCCCATTGATGAACCGTTTCGCATCCGCATTGGAAAACTGCTTCGACAAGTCGATCGCCTCGTTGATCGAGACCACCGGCGGGATGTCCTTCCGATAGATCATCTCGAAGATCGCCACCCGCAGGATCGCGAGGTCGATTTTTGCGATCCGATCGAAATCCCAGTTCTGGGCGAGTGCGCGGATCCGCCCGTCGATTTCATCGATCTTCTCGATTGCCCCGTGGATCAGCTCCTCGCCAAAGGCATAATGCTCGCGCGGCTGCTCCATGCCTTCGAAGAACACCCGCAGATCCTCCGTGAGGTTCTTGGGCGCATTCAGGCTCCAGGCATATAGGAACTGGAGCGCAGCGACGCGTCCGTCACGTCGTTGGGCGAACTGGGCTCTGCTCATCGTGAAAACTTCCTCTTCCATCCCGCCATTTCAAGCGCCGCGGCGGCAAATTCCGCCCCGCGGTTGATCGGGCCGACGCACCGCGCCTCCGCCTGCGCCACGTTGTTCGCGACCAGCACCCCGTTGATCACCGGGATCTTCGTCGCCAACGCCACCTGCTGCAGCGCCTGCGACACGCTCGCCCCCACCATCTCGTGGTGATTGGTCTCGCCTGCAACCAGGACGCCCAGCCCAATGACACAGTCGCACTGGCTGCCGAGCGCAAGCGCCTGCACCGCCCAGGGCACCTCATGGGATCCGGGGACCCGGACCACGGTGATCCGCTCCGGCTTCACGCCCGCCGCCAGCAGCGTCTGCTGCGTCCGCGCGAGCAAGCCGTCCACCAGCGCCGGGTTGAACCGGGCCGCCACAATTCCAAAATGGAAGGTGGAGCCATCAACCGGGCCCGAGGCAGCAGGATCGAGACTCATGAAGGGTTTATTGGCGGGACGTGGCCACGATTGCGCAACATGAATCCTGCTCCACGGGTTTTCCCGGCGCTCACACCGGGATCGTCTCCACGATCTCCAGCCCGTATCCATCGAGCCCCACAATCTTCCGCCCGCTGTTCGACAACAGCCGGATCTTGCCCAGCCCCAGCGCCGCCAGGATCTGCGCCCCCATCCCGTAGTCCCGCAGGCTCATCGGCGGCGGCAGCTCCCCCGGCTTGGCCGTAAGCCCCTTCACCAGCACGTCGCCCGGATTCGGCGGTTGCATGTAAAGCACCACGCCCCGCCCCGCCCGCGCCACCGCCTGCAGCGAGCCCGTCAGCATCTGGTGGCCATACATCCCGCGGCCCCGGAAGACATCGCTCAGGGGATTCTCGCTGTGCACCCGCACCATCGTCGGCTCCGGGCCCAGGTTCCCCATCGTCAGTGCCAGGTGGTGCCGACCGTCAATCCGGCTCCGGAAAACATGCATCGTGAACTGGCCATACTCCGAGTCGAACGGCTGCACCGTGACGCGCTCGACCAGGTGATCCCGGCGCGCGCGATACTCGATCAGCGAGGCAATCGAAATCATCGTCAGCCCGAACTTCCGCTTGAACTCGGTCAACTCCGGCAGCCGCTGCACCGTGCCGTCGTCGTTCACGAGCTCGCAAAGGACACCGACCGGCGCCAGCCCCGCCAGCACGGCAAGGTCGACCGCCGCCTCCGTGTGCCCCGCGCGTTCGAGCACGCCGCCGGCGCGCGCCCGGAGCGGAAACACGTGTCCGGGCTGCACCAGCATTTCCGGCCGGGTGTCCGGCGAAGCCAGCAGCCGGATCGTCCGCGTGCGGTCGAAGGCACTGATGCCCGTCGTGATCCCGTCCGAGGCGTCGACGCTGACCGTGAAATCCGTCCGGTGCGACTCGCGGTTGCTGGCCACCATCGGACCCAATCCCAGCCGCCGCAACTGGGGCTCCACCGTCGGCACGCACACGATTCCGCTGCAATAGCGAATCATCATGTTCACCGCCTCCGGCGTCGCCTTCTCCGCCGCCATGATCAGGTCGCCCTCGTTCTCCCGCCCCTCGTCATCAGTCACGATGACCAGTTTCCCCGCCGCAATCTCGGCGATGGCCGATTCGACAGAATCAAAGGGCGTCGGGTCGGTGGAACTCATGGCCGGCGTAAGGGCGGCGACGTTCTCCGCCACGCCGTGGGGTGTCAACTGCGGCCCGGCACCCATGGACCTCCTCTTTCTCTTCCATCTTTATCTTTCTCTTTCTCTCCTCAAACCAGGCAGGAGAGAGATTGAGAGAAAGATCCAAGAGAAAGCGCGAGGGGCTCTGCGCCCACCCGCTCGGGAACCCAGCATGTGCGCTCCCCTACTGCCTGAAATCGATGGTGTAGGTCTCGCCGGCGGCATCCGCCTCGTCGGCACCGCCCTTCACCAGCACGATAAAGAGCTTGAAATTGTAGGGAGGCCGGATGAACCGCTCCGAGGTCATCGTGTTTTCCGGCCCGGGACCAAGCACGACCCGCTCCATCCCCAGCTTGTACTTGGGATCCCAGCGCAAGGCGATGCGCGCCACATCCGGCGTCATTGGCTTCTTCTCCTTGTCGTAAAAGTGGATCACGAATCGGCCGTCCTTGATCTCCACGCCCATGAACCCGCTCTCTCCGCGCGAAACCTCCTGCCCCTCCATCTTCGGCGGCGGCTCCTCCTTCTTGGTGGCTGCTGCCTTCCCTCCCCCCTTTGCTGCCGGAGCCGCCACGCTGGATTGATATGCAAAGGTCGCGGCACAAATCGCCGCCATCATCCAAAGGACCGGGGTTTTCATCCCTTTAGGATGGCTGGTCTTCCCAAACGGGCAAGCCTCCGACCCTCTCCCCCGGGGTTTTCAGTTCCATTTGACCCCGCCGCCCGCGGCCCAACGCTCACAGCTGCATGACCGACCTTACCCAACTCTTTGAAAACAACCGCTCATGGGCCGGACGCCTCCGCCGGCAGAATCCCGATTTTTTCCACAAACTCTCCCAACAACAATCGCCTCAATACCTCTGGATTGGATGTGCCGACAGCCGGGTGCCGGCCAACGAGATTGTCGATCTGCTTCCCGGTGAATTGTTCGTCCATCGCAATATCGCGAATGTCGTCGTCCACACCGACCTGAACTGCCTTTCTGTCATGCAGTTCGCCGTGGATCTGCTGAAGGTCCGGCATATCATGGTGGTCGGCCATTACGGATGCAGCGGCGTGAACGCGGCGCTGCGCTGCGATCGGGTCGGGTTGGCCGACAACTGGCTGCAACATGTCCAGGACGTCCGGCACAAGCACGAGCGGCGGCTGGAATGCGTCTCCGGCTCCGGCACCGCTCGGCTGGATCGGCTCTGCGAGCTCAACGTGATCGAGCAGGTCGCCAACGTCTGCCGGACCACCACTGTGCGCGATGCCTGGGCCCGCGGCCAGGAACTCGCGGTGCACGGTTGGATTTACAGCATCCAGGATGGGCTGCTGCGCGATCTCCACTGCACCAGCCGGAACGTCGATGAGTGCCGCTCGAGTCACGATGCCGCACTCGAACGGCTCACGCAATCCCGCGGGGAAACCTCCTGAACCATCCAGCCCTGCCCTCCGTCGGCCCGCCGATGGAGTGACACCGTGTCGATTGACCGGGATCGTTCAGCACGAACCCATCATGATTCAGCCCGCCCGACTCCTCGATCGGGTCCCGGTTGATAAACCGGCCTTCACGAGGCGCGTAATATCTTCGGCCAGATACTACCGTGTTCGACCGGAGACCCCGGTGCATTGGCGGACCTCTTTTTCAGACAACCTCGACCAGGCGGCTGCCCTGCTCCACCAATTTCACGATCCCCGGCAGCCGCGGCTCGATCCAGGAGCGCAGGACGCGGTTGGTGGTGTTGCCGACACGCAGCCACACGATCATCGGCCCGTCCGACTGTTGCTGCGCGCGGGCCGCAAAATCCTCGTCCTTGGTCACGATCACCGCGCCAGTCTGCTGTGCGTGTGCCCAGATCCGACGATCGTCACCCTCCCGCAGACCGGCGTCCTCAACGTGCGCGGCCTCGTGGCCGGCGTCCCGCAGCCAGCTGGCCAGCGCGGGCGGCAACTGCGCGTCGACCAAGAATTTCACTTGGCAAGGGACAGCACCGCGTGATCGACCGACCTGGCGGCGTACTCGAGCGAAGCCTGAATGTCCTCGCGCTCCAAGTAGGGATAGCTTTCGAGAATTTCAGCCTCGGTGGCTCCGCTGGCGAGCATCTCGAGCACATCCTTGACCCGGATGCGCATGCCCCGGATGCACGGCCGGCCGCCGCACTGGTTGGGGTTGAACGTGATCCGGTGCATCTGGCTCATGCCACCACGCTACCCGCCGTCGCCATGCCTGCAAGCCCCTCCTCGGGATTCGAATCCTCGCGGCGCTCCGGGAACAAGAATGAAACTGTCCGCCCTAGCCTTGGCGAATCGAGCCAGCGACATCAGCCAAGCCGACTACGATGGCAGCCCGGCCATCCGCACCGCCTACGCCGAACGTGCGACGGCGATCTTGGTCGGTTACGACCAAAACGCGGTAGGATGTCCGTGCTTGCCCGTGACTGCAATTATGTGGTCAGGGCTCGAATCACCTTCGTCACAATCCAACCGCTTTCGGTTTTCACCAACTTGTAGATGCTATGCGAAATCGACGTAGTGCCGCTTTGCGATACGACAAATACCTCAGCTGAGTGAGCCGACATATTGATGACCTCCATTCCCAAAGCCGAACAACGCAGACCGGTGTCTCGATCTATCATATCGCCTCCTTGAAACTCATAATTCCTACCTGTCTTTAGGGTGACCATTGGTATGCGGATATTCGCAAGTTTGATAACGCGGAATGAGCTAGCTCCAGTTATATTTACGTAGGTCACCTTGGGGCTGTTCACTGAAACACCCTCATAGATCGCACGTAGCACCACCACTCCAATGGCCGAAATCTCGTCTTCAGGGTTCGCCATGGGCGACCTGCTGCCATTTGTGCTGGATGAGCACGCGATAAGGATGACTCCAGCGGCAAGTAACGCAAATATTACGGTCCGCTTCATGATTAACCCTTTGGAGGCGCACTTTTCTTTATAGCAAGTCTATCTATGGCAGCCTTATATTGACCATCGATTCGCCGGCTCGAGCCACCTATACGATACATAACATGGTCCCCATCGATACTATGTATTCTAGGCTCGTCACGCGGATTATCTCCCATGTAACCGCCGATATGAGCAATCTCATGTGTAAGCGCGTTTGGAGTCCCTCCTGGCCTGGGCATTCCTATCGGGTCGGCAACGCTTTGCATCACTGAAGTCACTTCTGCGGTCTTTTCTTTGTTTTTCGGGTTAAAAACGTAGCTCCCTTGTGGCGTCGTCGGGGGCTTGCCGTCCAACGGGTCGAGTTTGATTTCTACGTGAACCATACCTTGCTGGTCGAGGATATCTTGGAGAAGATTCTTCCGGTCTTCTGCTCCTTCGACGTCTGTTACCGACGAATCGACGGCGACCACCAGGGTGATCGAGTGCGTGCGCTCAGGGGCAGGGGAGCCGGTGGCGGGTTTGGGATTCTCTTGATATAGCCATTCACCAGGCGCACTCCTGACGTCGGTCCTGATACGCCACGTCAGCGCTCGTCGATCAGGCATCCCCAGCGGAGAATGTCCTTTCCCGATCCGAAAAGCTGGAGGTCCAATTTCACCTCTCAGCAGCCCGAGCGGATCAAAACGTTGTACGAACATTCCAAGGAGATCCCAGCCGTTCACCGGATTGTTCCCGACAAACCCGTACAGGTTGAGCCCTCCCGACTCCTCAATTGGATCCCGGTTGATGAACCGACCCTCCCGGGGCGTGTAATATCTGTGGCCAGATACTACCGTGTTCGACCGGGGATCAGCGAGTTTGAGCGTGTGAGAAGTACGCCGCTGCATCCGCGGACGCGGCCGCTCGTGAAGCCGTGAATGTCGGAAAGCAAGGGCCGCCGTGGCAGGAGGCAGGCAAGCCATTGGGGTGCCCAGTCAGATGTAGGCGAGATTTTATCGGCTGCAGGCGCCTTCGTGGCCGGTGCTGCTTACAAGCGCAGTCAAGTGATTGCCCCCCGAACCATATCCGTCACGATCCAACCTTTCTCGGTCTTCACGAGCTTGTACATGCGTTGCGACATCGTTGCTCGTCCGCTTACAAATACCACACCGGTCTCGGCTGTATGCTCCGAGAGTTTTCGAACCTGAACCTTAAGCACCGAGCAAGGAAGACCGGTTTCTCGATCTACGACATCGTCTCCTATTACTTCAACATTCCTGCCTGGCTTCAACGTGAGCATTGGCACGAGGAGATTCGCGAGCTCGATGATACGCGACGAGTTTGCGCCAGCTACGTCGACGTAGGTTACACTTGGTACTTTGACTGACGCACCGTCATAGAAGGTGCGTAGTACCACTGCTCCAATCTCGTCAGCAGTTTCGTCAGCGAGCATGCCTTCGTTCGTGCCGGAAAAACACGCGGGAAGAATGGTTCCAGCGGCCATCAGCAATGAAATGAGAATCGGCCTCATGATGTGATGGAAGGGGTCATCGATTACCTTTTGACACAAGCTGTTCGATGAGCCTCAGCACGGGAAGGTCAGCCTTGCGGGCGGCAACAAGTCGCAAGGCGATGACAATCTGCAGGCGGAAATTCTCCGGGTACTCTTCTCGGTTCATAAGTTTCCGGGGTGGGTCTTTCCGCTTGGGTGATCGGCGATTTGCAGCAGCGCGCCCACACCGCCAGCAGAGGATATGCTGTTCACGATGTCGAGGCCCCCGGGGCAGGCTCGGTGAGATCAGCCCGAAGATTTCACGAAAATCGTGAACCGTCCGCCCTTCGGGCCAATTGTTGAAACACGCCGGCCCACCCGGTCTATACCCCGATTTGGGTATATCGCGGCCTCGCGATGACCCTGAATCCGGTTGGACTTGGCGCAATGCCAACATCCGCAGCTCCCACTCCCCGCCCAGCCGGCCGCGGCTCCCCGCAGGCGATCGCCCGCAACCGCTGCGACCCGTCAGATTCGTGACCACGGCGCAGCCGCCCTGCTCACTTCGAACGCCTCAACCCCGCCTTGAGTTCACGCCACCGCGCCAGCCGTTCCGCGATCTTGGCCTCCCATCCCGCGGTCTTCGGCACGTACAGCGACAGCGGCTTCTCCAGGTATTCGTCGCCCGAGATGTTCTCCGGAAAATCGTGTGAATACTTGTAACCCCGGCCCTGCCCGATCCGCTTGTTCGCCTGCCCGCTCTTGCTGCGCAGCGCCGACGGAATCGTCTGCACCGGTTGTTCCTTCAGGACGCGGTGCGCCTCACCCAGGGCAAGCGTCGCCGAATTGCTCTTCGGCGCCGTCGCAATGTAGAGCGTCGCATGCGCCAGCGTAAGCTCGGCCTCCGGCAGACCCACGAAATCCACCGCATGATGCGCCGCCACCGTCAGCGGCAGCGCCTGCGGATCCGCCAGACCCACGTCCTCGCTCGCCAGGATCACCAGCCGGCGCGCGATGAACCGCGGATCCTCACCGCCCGCCAGCATCTTCGCCAGCCAGTACATCGCGGCATCCGGATCACTGCCCCGGCAGCTTTTGATGAAGGCCGAGATCGTGTCATAATGCTCGTCCTCATCCGCATCATACCGGATCCGGCGCTCGCGCGCGAAAACCTCCAGGTCCGCGGCCGACATGATCCCGTTCTCCGGCAATCCGAGCACGATCACCTCGAGCGCATTCAGCGCCCGGCGCAGGTCCCCGTCACACAGCACGGCCAGATCGCCGAGGAGCTTGTCGTCCGCCGTCACGCCACGGCCGCCGAGCCCCCGTTCCGTGTCGGCCAATGCCGCTTTCAGGACACTGGCGACGATCGGCGGCGAAAGCGGCTCCAGCCGGAACAGGTGGCTGCGCGACAGCAGCGGCGGGTTCACATAAAACCCGGGGTTGTGCGTCGTGGCCCCGATCAGCCGCACATTGCCGTCCTCCACATCGGGCAGCAGCAGGTCCTGCTGCGACTTGTTGAAACGGTGCAACTCGTCGATGAAGAGGATGGTCGCGGCATCGGGGCGCCGCCTGGCCACGCCCAGGATCTCCCGCAACTCGGCGACGTTCGACATGACCGCGTTCACGCGCACGAACCGGCTGCCGGTCTCGTTGGCAATCGCCTCGGCAATGCTGGTCTTCCCGGAACCGGGCGGCCCGTAGAAGATCAGCGAACCGAACCGGTTCTGGCTCACCAGCCGGGGCAGAAGGCTCCCCGGTTCGAGGATGTGTCCCTGCCCGACAACCTCGGAAAGCCGCCGGGGCCGCATCCGGGCGGCCAGCGGACGGTGGGCCGATTTCGCGCCGGCGGCGGTCGCGGAGCCGCAGGCGGGCGGCAACGGAATCTCGTCTCCAAAAAAGTCGGGCTGATCGTCTGAAGGCATCGGCGGCAACCATTAATGGTCACGAAAGCCCCCGAATCAAAGCTTCCGCGCAGGTTGGTTCCGGTGCGCGGCCAGAAATGATTCCAATCCCAACGTTGCCCCAACCTATCATTGGCCGTGACGGAGCACGGCCCTCCATGAATTCGTTTCTGATTCCAGGATCGAAGACCCATTCGTGGAGGGACGCCCTCCGTGGCGTCCTGAAACCCGCGTGCAACCCATGTCGCCCCCGTCCCGCAGCCTTGGCCACCGCGCCCCCCTGCTCTGGCTCGTGTTGCCGTTCATGGCCGGGCTGGCGCTGGGCCGCACCGCCCCGATGGGATCGCCCGGCTGGCAACTCGGGGCTGCCGCAACGTTTGCGGCCCTTGGCATCCTGGCCCATCTGCGGATGCCGCGGCTGTGGCCGTTTACGATCACAGCTGCACTCACCCTGGCAGGCCACGCGATGTACGTCATCGAGCGCGCGCGACTTGACCCCTGGGATCGGCTGCCGGTCCGCGAGGCCCGGCTGACGATCCGCGTCGACCGGCTGTTCACATTGTCGGATCCTTCCAAGGTTTCCGGGCTGGCCACGACCATTGGCTGCCCACCGCACCTTCGCGATCTCGCCGGCCAGAGGCTTTACTTTTCACTCGCGCTGCCGCCCGGCAATCCCCCGCCGTTGCGCAGCGCCGTCATCTCCACCATCGGGGTTCTTGAAACCTTGCCGCGCCGGCCGCCCGACGATTCCTTCGACGGCTACCTTGCTTCCGCGGGCATGAATTTCCGGCTCACCCGTGGACGAATCCTCGGCCTCGAGCATCCGCCATCCGGCTATTATCGTTTCTGCGCCGCGGCCGCCACAAGGTTCTCCGCCATCCTGGCGGACGGCGTGGCGGCAAAGCGTCCGGAGCTGGCAGCCATCCTGCGCGCGATGCTGCTCGGCCAGAAGCACGAGCTCAGCGACGAGCAGGATTCGCTGTTCATGCAGAGCGGCACGATGCATCTCTTCGCAATCAGCGGACTGCATATTGGCATGATCGCGGTCGCGTTGTTCGCCATCCTCCGGCTGCTGCGGCTTCCGCCCATCCTCAGCCTGGTCCTGGGCCTGGGTGGGCTCTGGCTTTATGTGGACATCACCGGTGGCGCGCCGTCCGCCGTGCGGGCCTTCATCATGGTGGCGTTGGTGGAAACCGCCCTGGTCATGCGCCTTCCCCGCAATCCCATTGCCGCGCTTGCCGCCTCGGCCCTGGTCGTCGTGCTCGGCTGGCCGATGCAGATCTTCAGCGCCAGCTTCCAGCTCAGCTACGGAATTGTCGCCGCGCTCCTTCTGCTCGGGCTGCCGCTGGGCGAGGCGTGGGAGCGGCGATCCCGCTGGTTCAGCGATCTGCCGGTCGCAGCCTGGACGTGGATCCACCGGTGCGTGGATGCCACCCGCCGCAAGCTGATTTCTGCCGTCGCGATCGGCATCGCTTCGACCCTGGTCAGCACGATTGCCGGCATCCTGTACTTCAAGCTCTTCACGCCGGGGGCACTGTTCGCCAACCTCCTCCTGATTCCCGCATCGATGCTGGTGATTCTCGGCGGATTCGCCTCGCTCCTGTGCGGGCTGCTTGGCCTCCAGCCGTGGAGCGTGCTCTTCAACCACGCTGCCGTGATGATCCTCTGGGTCATCGATGTGGCGGTCCGCCGCGCGGTCGCCATTCCCGGGGCATGGCAACCGGCCCGCTTTTCGGATCCGGGCCACGGACAGATCGCACTCACGCTGCTCATCCTGACGCTCCTGCTGGGTTACGCCGGGAACTGGCATTCCTCCCGCGGCGGCTGGTGGCCACCCTTTGCCGTGGTCGCCATCACCCTTTTGGTCGCGGTCGACTTCAATTGAACCTCACCCAGCGGGCGCAGCTGACCCCGTGCGATTCGAGGTCGCAGCTGCGACATCGAATCGCACGCACTCGCTTTTGACGTGTCTTCCGGCAACGCCCCCACCAACCTCCCCTCCCCATGAAAAGCGCCTACGAACTCGCGATGGAGCGACTCGCCAAATCCGACCCCAGCGCCGCCCGGCCACTTACGCCCGAACAGAAAGCGCGGCTGGCCGAGATCGATCGCGTCTATCAGGGCAAACTCGCCGAGCGGGAGATTTTCCTGCAACAGCAGCTCGACCGGGCACTGGCAGATCAGAAGCTCGAGGAAGTGGACAAGATCAAGCAGCAGCTCGCGAACGAGCGCGCCCGGCTGGACGAGGAACGCGAGGCCGAGAAGGATCGTGTCCGCCAGTCGAAGCCGTGACCGGTGCGATTCGAAGCGGATCGGTCTTCATGGCCGTGACGGCGTGCGCGCCGACTTGTCCTCCGACCTGCCTCCGTAGCCTTGGCGAAGGAGGAAGCTTTAGCGGAGGAAGAAGCCTCGGCGAAGGCGGGCCTGCGCGCCGAAGCCTCCGCGAAGGCGGGCCTGCGCGCCGAAGCCTCGGCGAAGGCGGGAGCACGGCCCTCCATGTACGAGGTTCGAAACGTGGTGCGCCCCTTTCAGAACGATCCGCCGAAGTCCGACGGCCTCCTACAGCTCGAAATCCGCCACAAGCACGTGGTGATCGCTCGCCGTGGTCGGCACCACGCGATGCGCAGTGCATCGCAGCGGCGAATTATAGAAAATGTGATCGAGCACATAGGGTCGCCGCCGCCACGTGATCTCCTCGTCCTGCACGGTCTTGAAGCCGCACGCGGCAAATTGCGCGACCAGGGTCTGGTGCCGGCTCACATTGAAATCACCCGTCAAAATCGTGGGTCCACCGGCGGCTTGGAGGAGACCGGCGATCAGCTGGCGCTGCGCGGGGTTGTCGTCGCTGCTCGCGCCCAGCATGAAAAACGCCAGCAGGTGGGTGTTGAGCAGCTGAATCTCGTGCCCCTGCAGCGTGGTCTTCGCACCAATCAGCAGCCGATCCGTCGGCGTTTTCGTCTCCCCCAGGAAATCGAACTCAATCGGGGGTGACGGGAGCTCGAGCCGCATCATGTCGCCCAGCGGTGTCCGTGAGAAAATCGCCAGCCCGATGCCAAACGGCAGCTCGCGGGCATCGGGCTTGGGATACGAGAAAACGCTGTCATACCCGGCGAGCCCGGCCTTCAGCCGCTCGTAATTCGGCGGCGGCTGGCACTGGTTGCCGCCGGGCAGCGCCCGCTCCACTTCCTGCAGCATCACGATGTCCGCCTCGTGGCGGCGGATTTCCTCCAGCGTTGCCTCCACCCGGATCGGCGCGTCGTCCGGCGCCACGTCGTCCCAGACCTGGCCAAACTGCATGTTGAACTGGACGACGCGAAATCGGCTCATGCGCGCATCCTTCCGTCAATCGGAGTTCCCGTCGTGCCCTTCTCCACACGCCTTCGCGGGCTCAGCGGACCGAACCGCTGGCAGAAACAAGGCAGCAGGCGGAGCAACGAACCGGCTGGGCAACATCATGAGCGTTCGAACGCTCCAGCAAGGCCCCCGCAGAACTTTGCGGCAAACCTTTAATTACCCGCACCGGCGCTCTTTGCAGTCGATTTACTCGGGCTCCGCCGTGCCTTCGACGACCCATTCACGCGCCTCCGGCACCTGGACGAGGAATGCGCGCAAGGCGGCACTCAGGTGCTCGGCATAACGAAAATGGGCACCCATCCCGGTGCGCAGCTCGGCCTCGTAAATGAACTTGTCGGCATGCGTGCTGTGCTCGAACGGCGTCTGCGCACCCAGCAGCAGCGAATAGGCATACGCCGGCGATCCCCGCTCGACCAGCTCGCGCGTCAGTCCCAGCTGGTCGTCGAGGAGCTGCGCGTGGGCCTCCCGATCGACTTCCGGCGGCAGGTAGAATCCGGCTTGGACCAGCGGCGTGTAGCGATTTCCCGTCCGATGCCGGTTCAGGTCGCGCAATTCAGCCAGCGCCATGTTGTTCCAGGCAAACGTCACGCGCATCCGCCGGGTCGCCGTCCCCTGCTGGCCGTACCGATTCGTCCGGTGCCGCAGCGCCTCCGCCACCGGCTGCCGCTCCTGCAGCCAGGGCGGCGCCTCCCGATCCACATGGACCCAGACCTCGTCCCGGAGCGGAGTGGACGAAAGCCGCTCGCGGGCAAACGCCACCGACTGCTCGAACTCCTGCCGCGCCTGCTCCGTATACGACGCTTCCGCGAAGCTGTGCCGCATCAGCCGGGGCGATTGCTTCAGCAGTTCGTCACGAATCAGCCGCGCGGCGGCCCGCGCCTCCGGCTGTGGCAGCGAGTCGAGCTGTTTCACCGTCGCCGCCCACATCCGTGAAGTCTGCACCAGCCCGAGATTCGTGCGGGTCGCGAATGGGATGAAGTACCGCGCGCGATCCAGCGCATAATTCTTCCGCAAACGCCCAATCACGGCCGGCTTTGCCCCGGCCGGAAACCGGACCCGCTGCGGCTCCGCGGACGCAAGTTCGTCCAGCCGGCGGTACTCGGACTGGTACGCCGCAAATGATCGCGCCAGCACATCGCGCCAGCGATCCGCCAAATCATCAGGGACGCCAATCTCCTCCGGCGCCGGCAGATTCGATGGATCCATCGTGATGTACCGCGTGCTCGACTCCTGCCCGTCCGCCATCTGCGCAATTTCAAAAATCTTGTACGCCAGCCACATCGAGACCCCGTCGATCGCCACCGCGAGCCCGCCCGTGAGCCCGCCAATCGAGGCATGCCCATAATCCACAAACTTGAGGATTCGATCGATCGAGGCATCAGGGTCGTTGATGTCGACCTTGGCCAGGATTGCACCCAGCCCCTCGTTGCTGCGCGAATACCGCGCCAGCACGGAGGCCAGCAACTCCGGCGTGACTTTGGGCAAATCCGCCGCGGAGGGTGGAGGGACCAGGGCAAGGCCGGTGATTCTCATGCAGGTGCGACATGGCCGCAAAGCCCGGTGAAAAGCGCAAGAAAAGGACGCCGAATAGCAGATGAAATCCGCATCTCGGGATCGCGGCTTCGGAGTCCGCGCCGACCGGGCGGACTATTGCTCGAACTTGATCTGCCGGGTGTCCCGCTCCTGCCCGGTCCGCTGCGTCAGCGGAACATAAAGCTCCGGACGGCGCGCCTGGATCCACATCCGGCCGGTCGCCTGCTCGAGCAGCCGGGGATCGAGTTCGGCCACGACCATGTCGTCCGCGGCCGCCGACGTCTCCATCAGAATCCGTCCATAGGGATCCAGGATCATGGCATTGCCGGTCCGGATCTCGTCGTCATCGACTCCGATTCCATTGCTGAAGATCAGAAAAAGCCCGTTGTCATGCGCCCGGCTCGGCAGCCAGCGCATCAGCCAGCCGCGACCTTTGTCGCCGCGAAGTTCCCGCTCGATCGCCGCGGGATCCTCATGCCGCCGATCCCAGACCTTTCGATCGATCAGCCCCATCAAATGCGGATTCCGGCTTCGCACCGCACCCGTCTGGTGCGGCGCCAGGAGGACATCCACGCCGCGTAGCGCGTTCAAGCGGACGTTTTCCACGATATTGCAGTCGTAGCAGATCAGGACCCCTGCCCGGAAACCGTCCGGCAGATCGAAGATCGTGAGATCAGTGCCCGGCCGAATCGCCTCGTGCTCGAACGAGTGCAGCTTCCGGTGGCGGTGGAGGGTGCCATCGGGCAGCGCCACGACATAACTGTTGTGGAAAACTCCGCCACCGGCCGCTTCGACCAGTCCCGCTCCGATGGTAATCCCATGCCGGCGCGCGAGCGCAATCAGCCGCTGCGTGCTGGGCCCGGACGGAATCGGCTCGGCCAGCGCCGCCAGCTGTTCCAGCGAAAGCTTCCGGATAAACCAGTATCCAGTGATGCAGCACTCCGGAAAGACCACCAGGCGGACGCCGCGGGCCGCGGCCTGGGCCGAGAAGGCTTCAATCTTCCTGAAATTCGCCTCCTTGTCCGCGGGGAGGCTCTCGAACTGGACGGCGGCGGCCAGGAGTGGACGGGAAGGCGGCTGCATGCCTCCGATCCTGCGGTCCCCGCTTGCACCACGGCAAGGCCGTAAACCCCGCCGGCCGCAATGTTCCGAACTTCGTACATGGAGGGCCGTGCTCCGTCACGGCCATGAAGTTCGATCCGCTGCGCAGAATGAATTTCCCATCGGGGTTAAGGACGACACGGAGGTCGTCCCTCCAGGATTCAGTTTTCGAACGAAGGAATAAGAATCCGAGTTCGAATCCATGGGATCAGATCGTCGCGCCATCGCCCGAACGGGATCGACGGCCGCCCATAAGGCTCGCCCGATTGAACGAACCTGTCACAGTGCACGGCCCCGATGCCAACCCGGCCGAAATCCCGCGTTCACCCCTTCGTCCTGTTTCTCGTCGCGAGCCTCCTCACGATGGGAGTCGGTGCGCTCGCTACCCAGTCGAGCGTGGCCACCTGGTATCCGCAGCTGCGAAAGCCGTCCTGGACCCCGCCCAGCTGGGTCTTCGCCCCGGTGTGGACGCTCCTTTATGTCGGGATGGCCTATGCCGCCTGGCGCGTGTGGCGGGTGGCCGAGGATCTCGGCGCCGTCCGCACCTTCCGGTTGTATCGTGCCCAGCTCGCACTGAATGCCCTGTGGTCGATCCTGTTTTTCGCGCTGCGCCGGCCGGACTGGGCGCTGGTGGACATTGCCATTCTCTGGATCGTGCTCGCGCTGATGACCGTCTGGTTCTGGCGGATCGATCGAATCGCCGGCGCCATCTGGGCCTGCTATTACGGCTGGGTGACCTTCGCGTTCGCGCTGAATGCGGCGATTTGGAACATGAATCGTTAGCAGGCCTGCCGGTTTGCCGATGTTTGCCATGAAGGTCCCGAATGCGAGGCCGACGCATCCGACATGCTGCCAGTCGAAACGGTCTTCATGGCCGTGACGGAGCACGGCCCTCCATGTACGAGGTTCGGACCATTGTGGCCGTGACGGCCTGCCCTCCGAAGGCCTCGTCAATCCAACTCTGATTCCACCCATCGTGGAACGCTTCATTGCATCACGCAGCCGTAGGGGTGCAGCTCGCCTGCGCCCGGATCATGGATTGCGGAACGGCATTCGACGCGCCGGGGGCGCTGCATCCCCATGAATATGCGGGTTAGGTCGGCCTACCGACGGACCGGCAGCCGCTATTTCCGGCCCGAGGCCGGGACGGGAGTCAGTTCGTCGTCTTTGACCGTGAACGTGATTGCGGAATCTTCCTCCACTTCGCCCGCGATCAGCGCCCGCGCCAGCTTCGTCTCGACATTCCGCTGCAGGAACCGCTTCAGCGGCCGGGCCCCGAACACCGGATCATAGCCCTTCTCCGCCGCCCATTCCCTCGCCTTCCGATCGAACGTCACGGTCACCCGCCGCTCCGCCAGCCGCCGGTTCAAATCCGCGATCAGCAGATCCACGATGCTCGTGATTTCCTCGAGCGTCAGCGGCTTGAAGAGGATCGTCTCGTCGATCCGGTTGAGGAACTCCGGCCGGAACCCCCGCCGCAGCTCGGCCATCACGCTTTCGCGCACGCTGTCGGGAATCTCGCTCCCATGCACGCCCTCGAGCAGGAAGCGCGACCCGATGTTCGAGGTCATGATGATCACCGTGTTCTTGAAATCCACCGTGCGCCCCTGCGCATCCGTGATCCGGCCGTCGTCGAGCACCTGCAGCAGCACATTGAAGACATCCGGATGCGCCTTCTCGATCTCGTCGAACAGGATCACCGCATACGGCTTCCGCCGCACCGCCTCCGTCAGCTGGCCGCCCTCGTCGTAGCCGACATAGCCCGGAGGCGCGCCGATCATCCGCGCCACGCTGTGCTTCTCCATGTACTCGGACATGTCGATCCGCACCATCGCCGCCTCGGTGTCGAACAGCGTCTCCGCGAGGGTCTTGGCCAGCTCGGTCTTGCCGACGCCCGTCGGGCCCAGGAACAGGAAGCTCCCGACCGGCCGGCGGGGATCCTTGATCCCGCTGCGCGCCCGGAGAATCGCCTCCGTGACGAGTGTCACCGCCTCGTCCTGACCGATCACGCGCTGGTGCAGCACCTCCTCCAGCCGGAGCAGCTTCTCCTTTTCGCCCTCCACGAGCCGGGTCACGGGCACGCCGGACCACTTTGAAACCACCTCCGCGATTTCCTCCTGTGACACTTCCTCCTTGAAGAGGGTGGTCTGCTCATGGCTCTTCTTTTCAAGCCGCTTCAACTCCGCCTCGAGCTGGGGAATCCGGCCATGGCGCAGCTCGGCGACCTTGTTCAAGTCGTACGCCCGCTCCGCCTGCTGCATCTCGATCCGCGCGGCGTCGATCTGCTCACGCAGCGTCCGGGTCTTCTGAATCGATGCCTTTTCCTTTTCCCACGTCAGCTTCAGGGCGTTCGCCTGTTCGCGGACCTCCGCCAGCTCCTTGCGCAACGCCTCGAGCCGCCGCGCGCTGGCCTCGTCCTTTTCCTTCGCCAGCGCCGTCTCCTCGATTTCGAGCCGCAAGGCCCGCCGGGTCAGCTCGTCGAGCTCCTGCGGCATCGAATCGATTTCCGTCCGGACCATCGCGCAGGCCTCGTCCATCAAATCGATCGCCTTGTCCGGCACGAAGCGATCGGAAATGTAGCGGTGCGACAGCGTCACCGCGCTGACTAGCGCGTTGTCCTGGATCCGAACGCCGTGGTGCAGTTCGAACCGCTCCTTGATTCCGCGCAGGATTGAAATCGCGTCCTCCACCGAGGGCTGGTCGACCAGCACCGGCTGGAAGCGCCGCTCGAGTGCGGCGTCCTTCTCGATGTGCTTCCGGTATTCGTCCAGCGTGGTGGCGCCGATGCAATGCAGCTCGCCGCGCGCCAGCATCGGCTTGAGCAGATTGCCGGCATCCATCGCACCCTCGGTCTTGCCCGCGCCAACGATCAGGTGGAGCTCGTCGATGAACAGGATCACCCGCCCCTCGCTCTGCTTGATTTCGTGCAGCACCGCCTTCAGCCGCTCCTCGAACTCGCCCCGGTACTTCGCGCCCGCCACCAGCGCGCCCATGTCGAGCGCGAAAATGGTCCGATCCTTCAGCCCCTCGGGCACGTCGCCACGCAGGATCCGCTGCGCCAGCCCTTCCACAATCGCCGTCTTGCCCACGCCGGGCTCGCCGATCAACACGGGATTGTTCTTCGTCTTGCGCGAAAGGATGCGAATCGTGCGGCGAATCTCGTCGTCGCGGCCGATCACCGGATCCATCTTCCCCTTCCGGGCCTGGGCCACCAGATCGATGCCGTACTTCTCCAGCGCCTGGTACGTGGCCTCCGGGTTGTCCGTCGTCACGCGCTGCGATCCGCGGACCTCCTTCAGCGCCCCCAAAACCTTGCGCCGATCCAGCGCGAAGCTCTGGAAGAGCTTCTTCAGCGATTCGGGCCGGCCGACATCGAGCAACCCGAGGAACAGGTGCTCCACCGAGACATACTCATCCTTCAGCTGCTCCGCCTCCTTCTCCGCCCGCGTGAGCACCTCGTTCACGGCCTGCGTGACATAAATCTTGGAGGCATCGACCGCACCGCTGACCTTCGGCAGCCGTCCAAGCTCGCGCTCGACCGCCAGCGTCATGGCGCTGGCGGTGACATTCAGCTTCTCCAGCACGCCCGGGACGATTCCGCCCTCCTGGGCGAGCAGCGCGGCGAGCAAGTGCCAGGTATCCACCTCGTTGTTCGAATGACGACGGGCGATGGCCTGGGCCTCGGTGACGGCCTGACGGGACATCTGGGTGAGTTTGGCGAAATCCATGGCAAACCTCTTTGCAGCTGCCGCGCCAACGTTACACGCCCGCGGCCCCCTCGGCAAACGCACCGACCGTTCGCCGCCGCACGCCACGCTGTCACGATCTCGTGACAAATTGGCCGTTCATGAACCCTCCTTCGTCGAGCCTTCGGAGGACAGGCCGTCACGGCCGCAGAGTCCCGAAACCCGTACATGAAGGGCCGTGCTCCGTCACGCGGTTAGCCCCGACCCGGTCGGCCCGACAGGGTGCATCCATCACACCTCTGGGTGTGATGGATGCAGGCAAACCAGCGATTCAACCGCGTGGTCCGGAACGCATCGCGCGCCGACGCGCCAAGACCAGCGCGCTCAGTGCCAGCGCAGACAGACTCAGCGTTCCACCGCTGTCCGGAACTGTTGGGATCACCGGCGGGCCGGGAACGAACGTGTCCGCCGTGATTTCCACCGCATATCCGTTGCTCCCGCCATGATCCTCGAGCAGGAGTTGGAGATAGTGCGTGCCGGCCGAAAAATCGCCGAGGTTCAGCGTGTATTCACCAAGCCCGACGCCGCCGCCGGCCCGCCCGCCGAAGAGATAACTTCCGTCGAGCCATGCGAACATGCCGTTATCGACCCCGAATTTGGCGACCACGTTGGTCGCCGCCAGCGTATCGAACTGATAGATGATCGCGACCTCCGTGCCCACCGCCCAATTGTTCGGGATGGCGATTGGGCCGTCCCAGTGGGAATTCAAGTCCCAAGGCGCCGTCAGCCAGTTTCCAAGAATGGAACTTGCGGCCGAGAGATCCGGCGCCGTGACGAACGTGACTGTGGAATCGTTGTAAATCGGGAATGGCTGCGTCGGACCGTCTCCGCCCGGACCGGAGAGATTCAGGAGGGTGCCGATGTCGTTGTTGTAATATCCGGGGTCGGTCGTTTGCACGAGCGTAATGGCCCGAGCCGAAACGATGGTGAAAGCGAGGAGACCGGAAGCGACCAGATGGTGAATTCTCATGGGTGAGGGGTAATGCAAAAACTAAGCACGAATCGGACCTCCATCGCTTCGCGTTTGCATGTGCGCCATATGTTGGCCTCCATAAGCATGTTGTAATTGTTAAAAATCTGCCGCCAGCACGCTCCCCCGGCGCTCCCGTACACCATTTGTCAGGAAAGCTGACACTCGGACCCTCAGCGGAGGAGTTGCCGGCATCTTCTCGGGAGCGCGTAATGCCACGCCTGGGCCGCTATCTCTTCCGCCGGGGCTGACCGGGATATTTCACACTTGCCTGCGACCTACTCCAACACCCTGTCGGATGCCGGACTTGGTAGCGCCGGTCTCCGACCGGGGGGCGCGAGTCGGAGCCTGGCGCTACGGCGCGCAGCCGCGGCCCGCGAGTGTTCTGACTCTCCGAATGAACAAACCAACATGTTTGTCTCTTCGGAAAGTCAGGCGGCGAGTTTGAGGTGGCGCAAGGTATGGTTCATTTGCTGCTGGAGGGCGC
>WYBX01000088.1 GCA_011525695.1 Verrucomicrobiia bacterium | reverse complement strand
TGACCAAACGCGCCATGAATCTGCTCGTCGTGGGCAGACAACTCACCGAGCGCATCATCCTGCCCGCCCTCGCCGCTTGAAAATTATCGTCTCAAACCTGCACGATCCTCACAAGTGAGGGACTAAACGAAAATGCCCGGGGCATTTTCGAGGATCTTTTTTTGCGAAGATCGTCAGGATGAACATGGCCCGTCGTTTCAAGAACATCGACCGCAATACTTCGCCTCACGATTTTCCTCTTCCCTCCTCTCCGACCCTCCGGTTTGTTGACCCGCTTCACCCGCCGCATTCCCTTCCCGTCCCACCGCCATGTCTCCCGCCGCTGAAATCGCCCGCCGTCGCACCTTTGCGATCATCTCGCATCCCGATGCGGGCAAGACGACGCTGACGGAAAAGTTCCTCTTGTATGGCAATGCCATCCATCTCGCCGGTGCCGTGAAGGACCGCAAGAACCAGCGAGCCACCACCTCCGACTGGATGGAACTCGAGAAAAAGCGCGGCATCTCGATCAGCTCCACCGTCCTGCAGTTCGACTACCAGGGCTACGCCGTCAACCTGCTGGACACTCCGGGCCACAAGGATTTTTCCGAGGACACCTACCGGGTGCTCACGGCCGTCGACGCGGCGCTCATGGTGATCGATGCCGCCAAGGGCGTGGAAACCCAGACCCGCAAGCTCTTCGAGGTCTGCCGTCGCCGGGGCGTGCCGATCTTCACGTTCATGAACAAGTGCGATCGGCCCACCCGCAGCCCGATCGACCTGCTCGACGAACTGGAAAGCGTCCTCGGCCTCCAGGCCTCACCCGTCGTGTGGCCACTCGGCAACGGCCCGGGCTTTCGCGGCGTATTCGATCGCCGGTCACGCCAAGTCCACCTCTTCGAACGCGTGCCGGGCGGCGCGTTCCAGGCCCCCGTCAAGGTAACCTCGCTCGATGACCCGGCCGTCCGCGAGCGGCTCGATCCCGACACCGCCCGGGAGGTGCAGGATCAGCTGGAGATGCTCGATGGCGCCGGACATCCCTTCGATCTCGCCGCCGTGCGCGCCGGGCAGCAGACCCCGGTCTATTTCGGCAGCGCGGTGAACAATTTCGGCATCCAGCTGCTGCTCGACGGATTTCTCCACGATTCCGTCCCGCCGGCCCCGCGCAGGTCCGTCGCCGTCACCGTGGGGGCCGCCCTGCGCCCGGACGAATCCGCCCCGCTCGCCGCGCACGACGGGGATTCGCGCGTGGTGCCGGTCGAACATCCGAAGCTGTCCGGCTTCATCTTCAAGATCCAGGCCAACATGGATCCCAACCACCGCGACCGGATTGCCTTCCTGCGCGTGTGCTCGGGCAAGTTCGAGCGCGACATGAACGTGGTGCATTCGCGCACCGGCCGGACCGTCCGGCTCTCCTCCTCCCACAAGCTCTTCGGCCAGGAGCGCGAAACGGTCAACGAGGCGTGGCCGGGCGATGTCGTGGGGCTGGTGGGACACGGGGAATTCGGGATCGGCGACACGCTCACGGAGGACCGCAGCATCGTCTACAACGAGATTCCCCGTTTCCCGCCGGAGGTCTTCGCCTTCATCACGAATCCCCATCCCTCGCTGGCCAAGAAGTATCGCGCCGGGCTCGATCAGTTGCTACAGGAAGGCGTGGTCCAGGCGTTCACCGCGCGCAATGCCCCGCCCGCCGCCACCCTGCTGGCCGCAGTCGGCCCGCTGCAGTTCGAGGTCGTGCAATGGCGCCTCCAAAGCGAATACGGCGCGGAATCCCGGCTGTCTGCCGCGCCGTGGACCCTGCTGAGATGGATCGAGCCTCACCCGGCGCTGAAGGATCCCTCCGCAATCGTGGTGGCCAGCGGTGTCAGCTTCGGCACCGACAAGTTTGATCAGCCGGTCGTCCTGTTCCCGAACGAGTGGACAATGCGATACTTTGTCGAAAAGAACCCGGACTTGAAGCTGCACGAGTTGCCCCTGGAGCAGGCGCGCGCAACGAGCGAGTAGCAGCCGGTCGGCTCGGCGGTCGTTACAGCCGCGCCCTCACCTGGTGCAGGGGGCGCAAATCGATGACGACGTCATAGGTTCCCGGCGGCGGGGGGCGGTGACCCGTCGCACACCGGATTGGCACCAGGGAGTTCCGCGGCTGAACCCGCCGCTCCTGCAGGATGAGCGCCAGCATCTCCCGTGGAGCCCACTCGAACGTGCTCGACCAGGATCCGAATTCAGCCGCAACACTCCCTCCGTTCCAACCCGCCGGCGGCGCAGGAGTCACGACGAACACCCGCCGGTGGGCGGTGGGTGAAATCCGCGCTGCGCCCCGTTCGAGCAGCGTCAACTCCACGCCCTGTGGCCAGGCAATCAGTTCGTAAGCCTGCCGGTGCGCAAACCAGCCACCCGCCACCAATAATGCCATCAGGCTGCCACGTGCCACCCTGCGCCCACCCAGGCTCATCATCGCCACGACCAGGAACACCAGCACCACGCCAGTCAGCGGCAGCAGCGTTCGATAATTGGTCCAGCGATTCGCCCCCAGCAAATCGACGCTGAAACTCCCGAGCAGCAGCACCGCCACTGCCAGCCCCCACCACAAACCGTGACGCCATCCTCGCGTCTGCCATTCGCGCGCCACGCCGGCCATGATCAGAAATGCCACAATCACGGAGACCCGCTCGGCCAGCTGCGTCCCCGATTCGACGTCGAGCACGATGGTGGCGAATGCATTCTTGAGCGGCTCCGCCACAAACCACTGCAGCTTGCCCACCAGGTCGCTCTCGAGCCCCATTCGCGGTACGTGGGGGAACCAGCCGAGGGCGAAGGCCGTGAGGGTAAACGCCGCTGCCACCGCCAGGCCCAGGGTGACCGTTGCCCCATGGCCGACCAGCCACTCCAGCCGCGCCGACCCTGCCCAGCGCCGGCGCGGCCACAGTCCCGCAGCCACCGGCACGAGATAAAACATGCTGTTCGGCTGGTAGATCAGTGCACTGCCGGCCACGCATCCCACCGCCATCAGCCACCAGCCAATCCGTGCGCTGCGTTCCGCCCGGACAGCCCCGTGTTCCGAGGCCAAATAGCCCCCCAGTGAAAGCAGCAATGCCGCCGTCAATGGCCAAGCCACCGCCCAACCCACGAGGAGCTGCGCCCCCGGCAGCACGGTCAGCAGCGCCGCCACCAGCGCCGCGAGGGTTCGATCCCACTTCTCCCTCCGCAGGATCACGTACAGCACGGCCGCCAGGAGTCCGAGCAGGCCGGCGGAACCGAGCCGTAGCCATTGCAGTTCCTCAATTCCTCCCAGCCGGCTGAAGGATCGCACCATCAACAGCCCGTAAAGCGGCCGGCCTTGCGCGGCACAGGCGGCCATGATCGTGCCGGGCTCCTCCCGGCTTTCCCGCAACACCGCGTAATCGTCCCGGAAGCCGAAGCGGTGAAAGATCGTATCCCAATACAGGACGGCGGGAAGCAGCCCGAGCAATACCAGCACCATCCAACGCCAGAGGGGTACCCGCTTCATCCCCTCCACAGAACCGGAATCAAAATTGGAGTTCCTCCTGGACCGTCGATGGCTGACCGCGACCAAGGAACCCGCCGTAACGCTCCAGCCAGTCGTTCAACTTCTCCGTGTAATAGTCCGCATCATACGCCGCCTGCTCCGGATCGTGCAACGCGAGCGGCCGGGCCCGCTGCCAGTCGCTGCTGCGTCCACCCGTTCGGGCCGTGATGTAGTAGGTTATCCGCTCCCCCACCCGGGGCGCCGGCTGCAACTGCCGGGCCGCCTCCGCCGCCGCCCGCCGCGGCTTGCCCCCGGCCTCCACGAACCGCTCGTACGCCTCCGGGCTCTGGCTCAACGTCTCGCTCCGCGCCAGCTCCGCCACTGGCACCGCCCGGGTCACCAGTTGCCGACGGTATGCTTCCGCCAGCACCAGGGGCGACTCCGTCGAGGCGCCGAGCAGGAATTGGATGAGCTGATCGGTGAGCTTCTTCAGGAAGGGCTCAATCCCCCGCGAACGCAACGCGCTGCCGCGCAGCGTGATTTTCTGGCCGTCATACAGGGCGTAATTCTTCGCCTTGTAACAGAACATCGCCCGGTACCGGCCATCATACTCCAGCTCGATCCCGGCCGGCAGGACTGGCGCCACCAGCGCGAGCAGCGCTTCGGGATTCTCGAAATACTCCTTCGACGACAGGTAAATGCCGTCGGTGTCCGCCTCCAGGATCGTGCAGCCGTGCCGGCCGAACGCCTCGATCAGGGCCTGCAACAGCTCGCGTCCCCGCCGCGTCACCGCGGCCGCCAGTTCGCCATCGCCAAAACGCGCTCCCGAAAAACCCAGGTAGCCATAGAACGAGTTGATCAGGATCTTGAAATTCACCTGGCGCGCCTGCGCTTCGCTGCGTTCGTCCTCGTCCGCCGCGGTCCGCGCCAGCTGCTTGTACTTCAACCGGTACTCCCGCAGCCGGCGGAGCAGCGGAATGAAAACCCCCAGGGTGTCGTTTTTCGGGTTCCGCCCAATCGCCAGCAGCAGGCTCGGATACAGCGACGCCACGTCGAAATGCAGCACGTGGTGGAAAACCCCCTCCTGAAAACTCCGGGTGTATCCGCCCTCGAACGGCTGCACCTCCGGCGGGGTCGGACACGCCTGCCGTGCATGGTAATATTCCTCCTGGAACAGCAGGTCGATCTTCGACGTCGCCCCACGCAGCACCGCCTCCTGCAGCAAAATCGGGAATGTCCGCGCCTGCTCGAAATACGTCGGCAGCAACTGGCTCGCCAGCCCTTCCGTCTCCCGCAAATCGTCCTCCAGGTAGGCGCAGAAACGCGCCCGATCCTCGTGAAACACATGCTGGATTCGATCGCCCGCGATGTACGTCCGCGCTTCACGGTCCTCGTCGGTAATCCCAAAGTACACCGCGGCCTCCTTCAGCCCATACGAGGTCATCTCGCGCATCGTGATGTCATGGAGCTGCACGAGCAGGTACGTGTCGATGATGGCCCGCCCCGGCAGATCACAGCGGAGGAAATCGACCCAGCGCTCAGCCACTTTCAACCGCGCCGGGCGGAAGCTCGCCGGCTCGCCATAACGCCCCCAAGCACAGGCCAGCTTGTGCCGCCGGCTGCGCTGGCGCAGGTAATCCAGATCGAACCGGAAGAGATTGTGCCCCTCGATGACGTCGGGATCGATCTCGTGGAGGACCTCGCAGAACTTCGTCAGCAGCCGCTTTTCCCCCTCTGCGGTGCCCTCCTCGAGCAGCAGCAGCCGGTTTCGCCCCGCCGTTCGGAGCCCGATCGCGATCACCCGGTCGTCCACCCGGCGCGCATCCGGAAATCCGCCGCCCGGCGCCGCCACCTCGATGTCGAGCTGCAGCCGGCGCAAATGGCTGAAGGTCAAATCCTGATACAGCCGCTGCCGCTGCTGGAGCAGGTACTGGCTCTCCAGCGGCCGAATCAAATCGACGCCCGTGCCTTCCTTGGCGGTCCGGACAAAGGCATCGAACGCCTCGATCGTGGGCGCATGCACCAGCCGGTCGAACGGACCTTCCCCGATCAGCCCTTCAATCGTGAGCCCCGTGAGATTGGCGTCGCGCGGCGTGTCGTCCAGCCAGGCGAAGGGATGGAGCGTCGCCAACCGCGTCTCGCGACCGCCACCGGCGGTATCCACCGTGGTGTGAACCTGGCCGGTGGCATCGACCCAGAGGCCGCAAAGCGATCCGGCCATGGCGCGGGTTAGAACGGCCGCGTGTAAACCATGATCACCGCCACCACCACCAGGGCAATCGCCACCCAGGCCAGCGTACCCGCGGCGCCCCGGCGTCGGTAACCGAATGCGGCCAGGGCCGACAGCCCGAGCCAGCAGACAATCTTCACCACCAGCCATCCCGGGAAACTGCCCACCAGCTTCGCCTGCAGCGCAAAACCCGCCACCAGCGCAAGCAGGGCCGCGCTTCCCGTGATGATCATCACGCGTTTTCGTGTCTCGGCCGGCGCCGCAAAGGCGTAAAACGTATAGCCGAACAGAACCAGCAACGACACTAGGTGCAGAACTTGATAAACGACGGGGCTCATGTGAGTAGGGTCTTGGAGCTCAACGCCCCCCTTCGGCCGGGTCCAGCTTTTCCGGGCGGGTCGGCCCGCAAGTCCCTCCGACGCGACAAGCCTGGAAAGTGGCCTTGTTGATCAAGCAGCAGGGATGTAACCGAACCAGCTCTTTCTCTTTCATCTTTCTCGTTCTCTTCCGTCTTGCGGGGAGAAAGACGGAAGAGAAAGAAGTAAGAGAAAGGGCTGGGTAGTTTCGTCCTCACCCGGCAAACCTCTCCGCCACCCCCGGCCGATCAGCGGAAAAAATATGACACCCCGCCTGTGCCGTATGCCCAAAGGCTCAAACCTTTGTAGGTCTAGGTGGGAACCTCCGCCACGGCGTCTGTCGTCCGATTTACGGCCTGACATCTTCCACGACGGGTTCAGCTCCCGTGATTATTCCAAGGCAAAGAGCAGTTATTGAAGCACCTCGAACACTGCAGGGTGTCACCCCCCAACGTAGGTCGTACGCGGGGCCCGTCAAATGCGTTCGGAGGTTTTGCGGTTCTCAGCCCGATCGCACCACTTCGGTTCGTGGACCCGCGCCCGTGCCGCTCCGAAGCCTCATGCCTTCCAACCCGTCCCGAAAATGCCGCAGGCATTTTCAACTGGCAGCATGTCGGCCGTGTCGGCCTCACATTCGAAACTTTCACGGCGAACAACCGTAAGACCGACAGGCTGCTACCCGCCCAAAATGCTTTCATCCAGATGCTGGATGATCAGTTCCTGGACCGTCGCGAGGAACAGGTAACACATGAACGCCTTGCGCAGCGGTTCGTCCAGCGTGTTCAAATCCACCTCACCACTCTCCAGCAGCTCATCACCGACCGGCTTCAGGTAGACCTCGCGCAGATGCAGCCGGACGGCCGCCGCGGCCCGCACAATGGTTTCCGCGTTGCCTTCGTCGAATGCCACCACGCCCTCGGAGAAGAATTCGTCGTCGAAGAGCGCCAGCAGCATCCTCACCTCCTCGTTCTGCGCCGCCAGCAATTCGCTCGTCCAGGCCTCGTGGAACTCGTCGTCCAGCCCCTTCACCTCGAGCGGCGCGGCGAGGGTCTGGCGCAGCGAATCGGCGAGCTCCTTGATTACGTCGAGCAGCGGCGCAACCACCGGAAGGGCGAGTTTCACTTCAATGCGCTTCATCAGGCTCGAGCACGGCGGTCAGGTGCCACTGTTGCAAGGTGAAGACGTAGGCTTCCGCCTTCTCGCGCAAGCCGCTCCAGACGATCGATCGGCCCTGCTCGTGCACTTCGAGCATCCGCTGTCGCGCCGTCTGCTCGTCAAATCCAAACACCTTCTTGAAGACCAGCACGACGTACGACATCAGGTTCACCGGATCGTTCAACACCACCACCCGCCAGACGCCCTCCAGCTTCAGTTCAGTGGCGGTTTCAGGGTTGGTGACTGTCTGGCTGCTCCGGGACATGACGCGGCTCGCAGTAAAAGCCCGCCCCGGCATCGCGCAACTCGCAAACGAGATTGCCACCGCGGGCGGATCGGGATTGCGGCGCACTCCTCCAGCCAGCAGAAAGTTGCCCATGCCCCACCCCTTTTCGCTCTGTGCGCTGGCCGCGCTCGGTCTTTTCGCCAGCGTCTCCAGCCTCAGCCGCGCTGCGGCGGCGGATTATGATGTGATCCTGCGGGGCGGACGGATCCACGACGGCCGTGGTGGCCCGGCGTTCGTTGGTGATGTCGCCCTGCGCGGTGATCGCATCGCCGCGGTGGGGGAGCTGGGCGCCGCGACCGCCCCCACGGTCCTGGACGTCAGCGGCTTGCTCGTGGCGCCCGGGTTCATCGACGGGCATTCCCATGCTGGTGATCACGAACTCGTCCAACCCGAACTCGCCGGCGCCGGCGCACTGCTGGCGCAGGGCGTCACCACCGTGGTGATCAACGCGGATGGCTGGGGCCTGTCGGATCTTGCCGCGCAACGTAAGCTCATTCTCCAGGCAGGCCCCGGTGTGAACGCCGCACCCATGATCGGGCACCGCGCGGTACGGATCGCCGTGCTCGGCATGGTCAACCGCACGCCGTCCACCGACGAACTGGCGCGGATGCAGGATCTCGTTCGTATCGGCTTCGAACGCGACGGCGCCTACGGGCTCTCGACCGGGCTCATCTATACTCCCGCAAGTTACGCCCAGACCGACGAATTGCTGGCCCTCGCCCGCGTCGCCGCCGCAGCCGGCGGATTCTATCACAGCCACATTCGCAACGAGGCCGAGCCGGCCGCCCGGCGCGCGGCGATCGATGAACTGATCACCATTGTGCGCACCGCGAAAATGACCGGCATCGTCACCCACATCAAGGGATCCGGCCCGCCCGTCTGGGGTCGTGCCGAAGAGGTCATCCGCCAGATCGAGGCCGCCCGCGCCGCGGGGGTCGCCGTCTGGGCCGACCAGTATCCTTATGACGCCGGCGCCACGATCCTTGCCGCCCTCGTGCTGCCAGACTGGGCGCAGGAGGGAGGCCCGGAGCGCACCCGCGCCCGGCTCCTGGACCCTGCCACCCGCGCCCGGATTCGACCCGAGGCGGTGGCCAAGGTGGCCGGTCGGGGCGGCGCCGGCGTCTTCATGATTACCGACTACCCGCCCGACCGCTCGGTCGAGGGCCGCCGGCTCGACGAAATTTCCCGCGCCCGCAACCAGGACCCGATCGATGTCGCCCTCGACCTGCTCGCGGCGGGCGAGCCGCGGTGCATCGTTTTCAGCATGCGCGACGACGACATCGAAATGTTCATGCGCCAGCCCTGGACCATGACCGCCTCCGACGGCTTCGGCATCGCCGAGCCGCATCCGCGCAGCTACGGCACCTTCACCCGCAAGCTCCAGACGTATGCACTCGAGCGCGGGATCATCACGCTGGAGCGTGCCTTGAATTCGATGACGGGCCAGCCGGCCGAAGTGCTCGGCATCAGGGATCGTGGCGTCCTGCGGGCCGGGGCGTTCGCCGACGTGGTCGTCTTTGATCCCGCGAAACTTCGCGAACGCGCAACCTATGCCCGGCCCCGGGTCTGGTCCGAGGGGATGGTCCACGTCTTCGTCAACGGCCGGCATGCCCTCGCGGACAGCCGGCCAACGGGGATTCGCGCGGGCCGCGTCCTTTCCCGCCGCGACTGACCGTAGAACACCCTCGGCGGTGCTGCGAGCCGTAGCGCCAGTCTCCGACTGGCGCACGCCGGTTGAAAACCGGCGCTACCACTTTCGGGAGCCGTCAGGGTATTGGAACTCGCCTCCTCTTTCTCGTTCTTCGGAATCTTTCTCGTTCTCTCTCCGGCAAAGCGCAGCAAGCGCCGCCAAGTTGCCGGAAAAATGGCATGAATGCCTGCTGCGCTCGATTGCAAGTCCGACGGGCTGCTAGTCTTTCTTGCCGGCCGCGGCCGCTTCACGCACCGCGGCGCCCACCCGGGCTTCCGCTTCGGCTAGCGGCACCTTCGAAACCTCCTTCGCCGAGCGCCACTTCAGCTCGACGATGCCTTCCCTGAGCCCCTTCCCACCGACAGTAAGTCGCAACGGGATCCCAATCAGGTCGGCATCCTTGAACTTCACGCCCGGCCGTTCCGCCCGATCGTCGATCAGCACCTCGGCTCCCGCCTGTTCGGCCGCCCCGCCGAGCTTCTTCGCGAGCGCCATCGCCTCCGGCAATTGCGGGTCCAGCACACACACCAGCACCTGGTAGGGCGCGCAGTTCCAGGGCCAGACAATCCCATCCGCATCGTGGGACTGCTCAATCACGGCCTGCATCGTCCGGCTGATGCCAATCCCGTAGCAGCCCATCACCATCGGATGCGACTGCTTCTGGTCATCGGTATACATGGCGCCAAACCTCTCGGCATACTTCGTCCCGAGCTTGAAGATGTGCCCGACTTCGATTCCGCGGCGGACCTGCAGCGGCTGGCCCGACTTGACGTCCGGCTCGCCGGGCTGTACCCGCCGGAAATCGCCGAATCGCGTCACGCCGAGATCCCGGACGACATTCACGTTCCGCACATGGAAGCCATCCTTGTTGGCCCCAGTTGTGCCATTGCCGATGAGCCGGATGGCGTGGTCGGCAAAGATTCCCGCGAGTGCATCCGGGTTCCGGATCGTGCCCCGCACCGCCCCCAGGCTGCCGGGCTTCGCCCCCATCACCGGCTCGATCTCCTCGGTCGTTGCCGGCCGGTAGACCGAGAATCCCAGTGCGCCAAGCTTCGCCTCCTCGAGCTCGTCGCTGCCGCGCAGGATCACGAGGAACGGCCGGCCGTCGCCGATGTAGACCAGCGTCTTGAACTGCCGCGTGGCCGGGACCGAATATGGCGCCGCCTCCAGCGCCGCAATCGTCACGACGCCGGGCGTCGCGAACTCCTCCCGCTCGCCCGCCGGCGGCGCATCCGCGAGATCCGCCGGAACCAGCGCACTCGTCGCCTTCTCGCGATTGGCCGCGTAGCCGCTCGCCTCGTTGTAGATCACGTCGTCGTCACCCACCTCGGCTGGTACCATGAACTCATGCGAGAAACTCCCGCCCATCACCCCGGTGTCCGCCTCCACCGCAATCGCCTGCACCCCCACGCGGCGGAAAAACCGCTCATACGCCGCCTTCATCGCCCGGTAGCTGCGCACCGCCCCGTCGTCGTCCGCATCGAACGAATACGCGTCCATCATCACGAACTCCCGCGCGCGCATCAGCCCGAACCGGGGACGGATCTCGTTCCGGAACTTGGTCGCAATCTGGTAGAAATTGCGCGGCAAATCGCGGTAGCTCGTGATTTCCGCCTTCACCAGCGGCGTGACGACCTCCTCATGGGTCGGCCCGAGCACGAATTCCGGCTCGCGCGGCGGGCGCCGGCCATCGCCCGCGCTGTCGGCGCGAAACATGATCTCGCGCGCCGCCGGCCACCGCGGCCCCTGCTGCCAGAGTTCCACCGGATGCACGTGCGGCATCCAGAGCTCGATCCCCCCCGCGGCGTCCATTTCCTCGCGGCAGATCTGCGTGAGTTTCTGCATGACCCGCAGCCCCAACGGCAGGTAGGTGTAGAGTCCCCCGCCCAGCTTCCGGACCAGGCCGGCGCGGATGAGCAGCTTGTGCGACGCAATCTCGGCGTCCGCCGGGCTTTCTTTCAGCGTGGGAATGAAGAACTGCGACCAGAGTTTCATGAAGCCGGCCACCGAAACACCCCGGCCTGCACGGGGCAATGCATTTAGCGGATTCGCGGAAAACCCCGGCGCCGCGTTTACCGGTTGCCATCATCGAGCCATCGGCCACGGGTAAATCCGGCTTCCGAACCGACCCTCGGATCCCCGCCCGCTCCAACTCTTTCCAGCCGACTCCTCCGCGCATGTCCCGCCCCCCGCCCAACCGCCGTCCCTGGCCGATGAAATGGGTCCTGCTCGCCATCCTCGTCGTGCTCGTGCCCTACACGTACCTGACATTGCGATACCGGAAGCCCGGCCCGGCCTTTCAGCCCTACGAGGACATGCGGGAGCGGGCCAACGTTTCCCGGCTCCTCTCAGCCGGATACCAGCGGATCCCGCTGGCCGCGCAGCGTCCCGCCGGGCCGGCCGGTTTCTTTGCCCTTGCCCCCACCCAGGCCGCCCCCGGCGGTCTTCCTGCCTCGCTCGCGTCCACCCTGGTCGACACCCCCGCCCTTCCCGCCGCGATCATCGATGTCTCGGCCCCGGCCACCGCCAGCGTCCTCCGGGACTATCCCATCCAGTTCACGTGCACCCTCCCCGATGACCGGCAACAACTCGCCGGCGCGGATCTCTATCTCCGCCACCGGGAAATCGTCATCACTCCCGTCTTCGAGCGGGTCGGCGGTGACTTGCACACCCGTTCCCGGGAATCGCTTGTGCTCGTGGCGGTGCCCGCCGGCACACTCGCAGCCGGACGCTATGAAATCACGGTAACCGGAGCACACGCCTCCCGCACCTGGTCGGTCGAAGTCAAGTAGCCGCCGGCCTCGGCGCCGAATTCACGTCACCTTTTCCCGGAGCCCGCGTCTTTGCCGACCACAGCTGCCACGCGATTCGTCCCGCCGGATTGCCCTCCGCCTGCGCTGCTCCAAATTTCTCACTTTCATGGCCAAATCCAAGAATTACGGCGGAGTCGTCGTGCTCCTCCTCGCCCTCGCGGCGATGGCGGGCGGAGCCTGGTACTATTTCAACGGGAATGGTGACAAGCAGCCGGAGTTTACCACCGTCAAGATCACCCGTGGCGACATCACCCAGACCGTGACCGCCACCGGCGACCTGCAGCCGGTCATCACCGTCGACGTCGGAGCCCAGGTATCGGGGCAAATCAAGGAGGTGCTGGTCGATTTCAATTCGCGGGTGAAGGCCGGCGACGTGCTCGCGCTGATTGACGAATCCACCCCCACCCAGCGACTGCGGCAGGCGGAGGCCGATCTCGAGTCCGCCAAGGCCAACAACCAGTTGATCAAGCTCAACGTCCAGCGGACCCTGGAGCTTTTCGAGAAGAACCTGGTTTCGCAGCAGGAGCTCGACAATGTCCAGGCCCAGCTGGCCCAGTCGAATTCCACCCTGCTCACCCGCGAGGCGGCCGTCGCCAATGCCAAGCTCGATCTCGAGCGCTGCACCATTCGCGCCCCCATCGACGGCATCGTGCTCACCCGCAACACCGACAAGGGCCGGACGGTCAATTCGAGCATGAACGCCCCCACGCTGTTCACGCTCGTGAATGACCTCGCCAAGATGCAGATCAATGCCGCCGTGGCCGAGGCCGACGTCGGGTTGATCGAGGAAGGGCAGCCGGTTCGGTTCTCCGTCGACGCTTTTCCCAACCGAACCTTCCACGGCACGGTCCGCCAGGTCCGCAATGCGGCCAGCGTCAACCAGAACGTCGTTTCCTATGCCACCATCATCGATGTGACCAACGAGGATCTGCGACTGAAGCCAGGCATGACCGCCAACGTCTCGATCGTGGTTTCCGATCGCCCCGGCGTCTTGCGCGTGCCCAACCAGGCCCTCCGCGTCCGGATCCCACCGGAAGCCCAGTCGCTTGTCGTCACCCCTGCGGCCCCGGAGTCCAACCCCGTCGCGGCTGCAGGCACCGCCCTCACCGACGACGAGCGGCGCCGCGCGATGATGGGCATCATGCGCGAGGTCGGCTTCGAACCCGGATCGCCCGCGAGTCCTGAGATGATCGAGCGAGCCAAGGCCCTCGCCAAGGAAAAGGGACTGGATCCGGAACTCGTCGCCGCCCGTTTCGCGATGCCGGCCGGCCGGGGTGGGCGCCGCGAAGGCGGTGGCGGCCGCGAAGGCGGCGGCGGGCGCAGCAGCCGCGGCGGCCAGGCCAGCAGTGCCGACCGCGGCTTCAACAACACGACCGTCACGCGCCAGGTCTACAAGTTGATCGATCCTGCTTCTCCCGTGAAACGCATGGAACAGGTCACCGTCCGGCTCGGCGTTTCCGATGGTATCCATACCGAGGTTCTCGCGGGCCTGCAGGAAGGAGACACGCTCGTCACCGCCATCACCTTACCCGGAGCCAGTTCGTCCACCCCGTCGGGCGGAATGCAGAATCCGTTCCAGAGCAGCGGACGCGGGCCGAGCAGCTATGGCGGCTACCGCGGTCGCTAGCCCCCCGCGCCATGGCAGCTGTCGTCCAAATCCAGGATCTCCACAAGATCTACGAGTCCGGCGAAGTGCCGGTCCACGCGGTCCGTGGCGTCTCGCTCGACATCCACCAGGGCGAATTCGTCGCGCTGATGGGGGCGAGCGGCTCCGGCAAGTCCACGTTGATGAACATGCTGGGCTGCCTCGATCGTCCGACCCGCGGCACCTACCATCTCGACGGAATCGATATCGCCAAACTCGACCGGAACGAGCTCGCGGATCTGCGCAATCAAAAGCTGGGTTTCGTCTTCCAGGGGTTCAACCTGCTCGCTCGCACGACCGCGCTCGAGAACGTCGAGCTGCCCATGCTCTACGGCCGGCACCGGAAGCTTTCGATGGGCGAAATCCGCGATCGGGCGCTCCATTGCCTCGAGATCGTCGGCCTCTCGGCCCGCGCGGACCACTTCCCCAACCAGCTCTCGGGCGGCCAGCAGCAGCGGGTGGCGATTGCCCGCAGCCTGGTCAACGAGCCCCAGCTGCTCCTGGCCGACGAGCCCACCGGCAACCTCGATTCGCGCACCTCGGTGGAAGTCATGGGCGTCTTCCAGCAGCTCAATGAACAGGGCATCACGATCGTGATGGTCACGCACGAGTTCGACATCGCCCATTACTGCAAGCGCAACCTGATCCTCCGCGACGGCGTCGTCGTGCGGGATGAGCCGGTCACCAACCGGCTTATTGCCAGCGAGGAGATGGCCCGGCTCCGCCAGGCGGAGGCCGCCGCCAAGCTCACATCCACTCCCGCGGCCTGATCCCCCCGCCATGCGCTTCAGCAACACCCTCCGCGTCGCCCTCCGGGCCCTCCGCCGCAATTCCATGCGCTCGGTCCTCACCGCGCTCGGCATCATCATCGGCGTGGGCGCCGTCATCACGATGGTCAGCATCGGCAATGGCGCGAAGGCCCAGATCGAGGCGCAGGTGGCCGCGCTTGGCACCAACATCATCACCGTCTTTCCCGGCAGCTTCAGCCGCGGCGGCATGCACGGCGGGTTCGGCAGCGCCATCACCCTCACCCCCGAGGATGCCGCGGCCATCGCCAGCGAGATCGAGGGCATCGACGGCGTCAGCCCCGAGGTCCGCGATCGCACCCAGGTGCTCGCGAACGGGCTCAACTGGAGCACCCAGGTGATGGGCGAGTCGCCCGATTACCCCTACATCCGCAACTGGCCCATCGTCCAGGGCGGCATGTTCGGCGAACAGGAGGTCAAGTCGCTCGCCAAGGTCGCCGTCATCGGCCGGACCGTCGCCGATCAGCTCTTCCCCGACGAGGACCCCATCGGCCAGACGCTCCGGATCCGCAACCTTCCCTTCCGCGTCATCGGCGTGCTCGGTTCCAAGGGCTTTGACATGCGCGGCTCCGATCAGGACGACGTCGTCCTCATCCCCTACACCTCCCACATGCGCCGCGTCTCCCGCCGCACCAACCTCAGCCAGATCCTCATCCAGGCCCGCGACGGCGATCGCCTCGATCGGGTGAAGCAGGACGTCGAGGATCTGCTCACGCAGCGCCGGCGCGGCCGGGAGCCCGATTTCACCGTCCGGACCCAGGAGGAGATTGCCGCCGCCCGCACCGAGGCCTCGCAGACCATGACCCTGCTGCTCGCCGCCATCGCCGGTGTCTCCCTGGTCGTGGGCGGTATCGGCATCATGAATATCATGCTGGTCTCCGTGACCGAGCGCACGCGGGAGATCGGCATCCGGCTCGCGATCGGCGCGCATGGCCGTGACGTGCTCACCCAGTTCCTGATCGAGGCCATCCTGCTGAGTTCGCTCGGCGGGATCATGGGGGTGATGCTCGGCATCGGCGCATCACAGTTCCTATCCTATTACAACGACTGGCCGGTGCTCGTCTCCACGACCTCGGTCGTGGTGGCGGTCTCGTTCAGCGCGCTCGTCGGCATCTTCTTTGGCTTCTATCCCGCCCGCAAGGCCGCCCAGCTGGATCCCATTGACGCCCTGCGGTACGAATGAGCAGCCGCTTGGCGGCCGCAGTTACCGCTTACTTGGTTATTAGTTATCAGTTATCGGTCATCCAACGTGATTGGCCTCGCGGGCAGCCGGCGCCGCGTGCGTGACAAAGACCTGATACCTGATAACTCACCTGTCCGTGCTCCTTCCACGGAATGCAGCCGTAACCTCGAACTTATCTCCTTAAACTTCAGACCCGACCGCACAGCGGTCGGCTCGGCCGTGCCCGCATTTCCCCTGGTTGAGTTTCGCGATGTCTCCAAGCGCTTCGGCGATGGCCCGCTCGTGCTCGAGCGCATCAGCTGCGCGGTTCAACCCGGCGAATTCGTCTCCGTGATCGGCCCGAGCGGCTGCGGGAAGTCCACCCTCCTTCGCCTGATCGCCGGCTTGAGCCCCTGCACCAGCGGAAGCCTCTCGGTCGGCGGCCGCTCCCCGGCGGAGGCCGCGGCCGAAATCGCCTTTGTCTTCCAGGAACCGACGCTCCTCCCCTGGCTCACCGTCGCCGGCAATGTCGAGGTCCCGCAGCGGCTGCGCGCGTTGCCCCGTGCCGAACGTAACCGAACCTGCGCCCGGGTCCTGGAACTCGTCCGGCTCGCGAACCGCGCGCGGGCCTACCCTCGGCAGCTCTCCGGCGGACAGAAGATGCGCGTGTCCCTCGCCCGCGCCCTGGCGCTCTCCCCGAAACTCCTCCTGCTCGACGAACCGTTTGGTGCCCTGGACGAATTGACCCGCGAGCACTTGAACGAGGAACTGCTCGCCATTCGCGAACGCGAGGACTGGACCGCTTTCTTTGTCACCCACTCCGTCGCCGAAGCGGTCTTCCTCTCCAGCCGGATCCTGGTGATGTCGGCAAACCCGGGCCGGATCCACGCGGAGATTCCAGTCACGCTCCCGCGGCCACGCCATGCCGAGACGCGGCTATCGCGCGAGTTCCACGAAACCGTGACCGGGGTTTCGCGGCTGCTCCGGTCCGTCGAGACCGGCGCCGTCTGATCCCAACCGCCATGACGAAACCCCTGTTGAAGAGCGTGCTCCCGGCGGCTTTCGGCACCGTCTTGATTGGGCTCTGGTACGCCCTGCGCTTCTGGGTAATCGCCGAGGAACGGCGCTTCATCCTCCCGGCGCCCGACGCCGTGCTCACTGCCTTCATTGAGAACGCACCCTACCTGATTCGCGCTGCCCTCAACACGTCGCAGGGGGCGCTGCTGGGATTCGGTCTCGCCGTCTTCGTCAGCTTTTCCCTGGCCCTGCTCCTCTCCGTTTCCGGGCTCGTGCGCGCCGCCCTGTACCCGTACCTGATGGCGCTGCAGTTGACCCCGCTGCCAATCCTCGCGCCGCTCTGCGTCATCTGGGTGGGAGCCGGACTCGAGAGCGTGGCGCTGCTCACGTTTGCGATCGCGTTCTTTCCGCTCGTCGTCAACACGACCCAGGGCCTGATCTCCGTCGATCGCAACCTGGTCGAACTGTTCGCTTCCTACCGCGCCTCCCGCTGGCAGCAGCTCTTCCTCCTGCGCGTGCCCGCCGCCCTGCCGTATTTCTTCACCGGGTTGCGGATCGCCGCCACCATCGCCCCGATTGGCGCCGTGGTTGCCGACATGAATGCCGGCTCATCGATCGACCAGGGCGACGGGCTCGGCTTTGCGGCAATCATCTTCTCGAGCCAGGGACGTTATCCCGAGTTGTACGCCACCGCGGCGCTCACCTGCGTGCTCGGGCTGGCCTTCAATGCGGTCATCCTCACCCTTTCCTGGCTGGCATTGCGCCACTGGCACGATGCGTACGAAAAGTCGGACCGGTGACGATGGGGGTTCCGAGCTGGAACGGGAGCATCCTTCATGGAGGGACGGCTTACGTGTCGTCCGCAAATCACATCCGAATCGCATTCTGCGCAGCTCCTCCGTCCTCCCGGCCGTGACGGAGCACGGCCCTCCATGAATCCAATTCTGATCCCTGGATTCATCATTCCCCAGTGCGACTGACCTTCATGGAGGGACGACCTCCGTGTCGTCCACAAACCCGATGGGACATTCATTCTGCGAAGCTCATCGATCTTCCCGGCCGGAACGCGTGCCCTCCGAATTCGCGTCCATTGACGTCCATTCTCGGTTGTCGGCTGAATCGGTCTGGCGTAGCTTTTCGAACCCACATGACTCCGCTTCCCCGCCTCATTGCCCTGGCCGCGCTCCTGGCCACGGCCCCCGTTTCTGGTGCCGAAAAGCCTCCGTTCAAGCTCACCGTCCAGCTCGACTGGGTCGCCGAACCGGAGCACGGCGGATTCTACCAGGCGGCGACGCGCGGTTTCTTCCGCGACGAGGGGCTCGACGTGAATCTGATTCCCGGCGGCCCCGGCGCCCACGTGATGCCGAGCATCGCCACCGGCCGGGCCGACATCGGCCAGGCCGACAGCACCAACACGTTGCTGCAGCAGGCACAAGGGCTGCCGCTCGTTCAGTTTGCCGCCGTCTTCCAGGATGATCCCTCCGGCATCCTGGTGCATGCGGACAGCAGCGTCCGTCGCTTCGAGGATCTGGACGGGAAGACGATCATCGCGCGACCCGAGTGGGCCTTCCTGAAGTTCCTCGAGCGAAAATTCGAGGTGAAGTTTGCGATCGCCCCCCAGAATTTCTCGGTGGCCGCGTTCCTCGGCAACCGGGAGGCGCTGCAGCAGGGCTACTTCATCGCCGAGCCTTATCATATCGTGAAGGCCGGGGGGAAGATGCCGCGGTTCCTCTCCACCTGGGACGCCGGATTCCGCGCCTACGCGGTGCTGGTCACGAACCGCACGTTTGCCCGCCGGCATCCGGAAGAGCTGCGGGCCTTCCTGCGCGCCTACATTCGCGGTTGGCGCGATTACCTCGAGGGGGATCCTGCGCCGGCCCATGCCGCCATGAAGGCAGCCAATCCCAATAATACGGACGAGTTCATGGCTTTCTCCCGGCAGAGGATTATCGATGAAAACCTCGTCACCGGCCGCGATCCCGGTGGCGGCCCGGACCGGATCGGCCGACTGGATCCGGCGCGCTTTGCAACCCAGATCGCCCAGCTCGAGCAACTCGGGATCCTCGCGGCCGGAAAGATCACTCCCGCGACCGCGACCACGCTGGATTTCCTGCCTCGGCCATAAGGACCGCACCTCACAATCGGAAAGCCAGATCCGTGTCGTGATCACGACACGCAAGTGGCCCAGCTGGCATTCGGACATCCGCCATCGATCCTTCGTACAGCGGCAATCATCCCACTTGCACGCAGGTGGAAAGCCAGATCGCTGTCGTGATCACGACACGCAAGTGGCTCGGCCAGGACCCGCCATCCGTCATCGATTCTGCCGAAACGCTCGCTCCGGCCGTCAATCCATGGTCTCGTCGGAGCGTTCCATGTCCCACGGTTCCAAGTCCACCTCGTCCGCCCGCGACCGCTTTCAGGAACTGCTCCGCACCGCGGTGCATGACGGCACCCTCGTGAAACTCACGCTCGGCAAGCACCGCGGCGCCGACCCGACACTCGAAAATCTCTTCGTCCGGCCTGTCACCCTCAAGGCCGGGCTCCACTTCGCCTTCGTGTGGCGGCATGCCACGCGCGACGTCACCAAGAACCACCGCGCCGATGCCGCACTGACCGAGCTCGAGCGTCTGATCGGCACCGATTTCCTCGACGCACATCTCTTCACCCGCCGGTCGCATGCCCAGCTGGAGACCCGGCCGGATGGCTCGTTCCGGCTCAAGGAAGCCGCGGCCGCCGCCTCCCAAACCAGTCCTCCGCCGACTGCGCACGATCGATCGAAACGGTATCTAATCTCTTCCGACACGCCGTGGCTCCGCGCCCTCGGCGTCACCAACGAGCGGGGCCAGCCGCGGGAGGGCATGGCCGACAAGTTTCGCCAGATTCAGAAATTCGCCGAACTCCTCCTGCACCTGCTGGACGAGGCCGGATGGGCGGACCCTGCCGCCGGGTCGACCCGGCTCCAGATCGCCGACATGGGCAGCGGCAAGGGCTATCTCACCTTCGCCATGGCCGAACTGCTCGGCGAGCGCGCCGAGGTCCGGGGAGTCGAACTTCGTCCGGAACTGGTCAGTCTCTGCAACCGGGTCGCGCACGAGCAGGGGTTCGCACAGCGGCTTGCCTTCACGGCGGGATCGATTGCGACGGCTGCGCCCACCGCCTGCGACGTGTTGATTGCGCTGCACGCCTGTGACACCGCCACGGACGATGCGCTCGCCCGCGGTATCGCCGCCGGCGCGCGGCTGCTTGTCGTCGCTCCCTGCTGCCAGCGGGAACTGCGGCCGCAGCTCACCGCGCCGCCAGTGTTTGAGATGCCGTTACGCCACGGCATCTTCCAGGAACGCCACGCCGAATTCGCCACCGACGCCCTGCGGGCCCTCCTGCTCGAATGGGCCGGATTCCGGACCAAAGTCTTCGAGTTCATCTCCACCGAGCACACCGCCAAGAACCTGATGCTGGCCGCGATCCGGACGCAGCCGGCGGCCGGCGCGCGCGAGCACATCGCTGCGCAGATCCGCGATTTCGCCCGATTCTACGGGATTCGCACGCAGGCGCTGGCCCGGGCCTTGGATTTCGAATTGTGACTCCCGCGCACCTGCGCCCATCGCCCGCCGGAATCCGGGTCTTGGGAACAGGAGGATGAGAACGAGCGGCAAACCCCGCCCGTCGACCACACCGCATTCGAAACTCGCACGGCGCAGCCGGGATGCGAAGTCAGCCGAACTTCCCGGGCACGCCCGCCGGCGCCGTGGGTCAGTCACCGCAGGACCGGGCAACCACATGAGAATTCCCACCATCACGCTGATCCTGGCCGGCGCGGTCGCTCGGCTTCTCGCCGCCCCACCGGGCCTGGAGTTCACTGGTGTCCTCGTCGCGGGCGACGAAATGCGGTTCGCACTCACGGATCCGGCCACCGGCACCATGCGTTGGGTGGCCCCCGGCGGCCATTTTTTCGGGTATTCAGTCGTCGATTACGACACGCGGGCGGAAATCCTCACCGTGCAACGCAACGGCGAAACTCTCCGGCTGCCCCTCGCCTCGCCCCAGGCGGAGACCGCCGCCAACACCGCGCCAACCCCGCCCCCGCAGCCTGCCGCCGCCCCGCCTCCATCCGGAACTCCCGGCGCGGGCGCCGCTTCCACAGCACCGACCCCGCTTCCTGACGCGACCGCCGCGGCGGCGGATCCGCCCCCTGCGGGGCAGCCGGCCGACGCCGCCAGAGCATCCCCGGCTTCCGTTCCCGCAGAAAGTACTGCGGTGGCGGCGGACCCCGCCCCCGCGCAGGATGCGCCACCGGCTCCCGGCACCCCGCCTTCGGCAATGCCGCCGGCACCTGCCCCGACCACGCCCCCGTCACCCACTGGCAGCACCTACGTGGTCCAGCCCGGCGACAGCCCCGCCGCCATCGCCGCCGCCGCCGGACTCACGCTGCAACAACTTCAGACACTGAATCCGGGATCGAATGCAGGCTCGCTCCAGGCGGGCCAGGTGATTCGGATTCGGTGAAATGACCTGGGACGAAATCGATTGGGCGGCGCTCGCGCGGCTGCGCGAACGTTTTCTGCATGGCGCCGCCGGCACCGGACCGTACTGGCAGGACGCAGCGGAACTCGCCTCCTATGACTTTACCTACGGTGAGCGGATCGGCTGGAAATGGGACCAGACCCTGCGCGAACTGCGGCTGCGGGGCTGGGCGCCAGCGCAGCGGACGATCCTCGACTGGGGCTGCGGCAGCGGCATCGCCTCGCGCCGCGTCATCGAGTTCTTTGGTCCGGAGCAGTTTGACACTCTGTGGCTCTGGGACCACTCACCCGCCGCCACCGCCTTCGCGGAGGAGGCAGCCCGGGCGGCGTTCCCGCGCTTGGAGGTCGCGCAATCCACCCCCGGGCTGCTCGCCGGCACCGGCCCAATCGGCCTGCTGGTGCTCAGCCACGTGCTCAACGAACTCACCGCGGAGGATCTGGCCGGATTGCGGACCCTGGCCGCACGCGCGGAGGCGATTCTCTGGGTCGAACCGGGCACGCACGATGTCAGCCGTCAGCTCGGAAGCTTTCGGGAAGCGCTGCGCGCAACAGGTTTCCGGGTGGCGGCGCCCTGTACCCACGAGAACGAGTGCCCGATGTTCGCGATCGGAAACGAGCGCCACTGGTGTCACTTCTTCGCGCCGCCGCCCGGCAAAATCTTTGCCGATCCCAACTGGGTAAAGTTTGGCCAGCGCGCCGGCATCGACCTCCGCAGCCTACCCTACGCCTTCATCGCGCTCGATCGCAGCGGGCCACCCGGCGTTGCCCCAGTGTCTAATCCGCACGAGGCCTTGCAGACCGCCGGGGCCGCAGACCTCTCCCGGATCATCGGCCGGCCCGAACACTTGAAGCCATATGCCCGCTTCTATAATTGCGATGCCACCGGTCTCTCCCAACTGGAGCTGCCGAAGCGAGCGAACCCCGCCCTATACAAGCAGCTCGATCGCACCAAGTCCCCCTTGGTTTACCGCTGGCAGCGGACGGGAGCCAGGATCCTCGCCGGGGATACGCTGATCCCGGCTGGCGCTTGACTCGGGCGGGACCGCCTGAAATATCCCGCCCTTCACTCACACCACACACCATGGGCCAACAATCGAACAAGCACATCAAACGGAAACGCCGGGCCGCCTATCTCAAGCGCCGCAAGGAGCGGCTGAAGGCCGCGGCAAAAAAGAAGTAATTCCAGCCCAAGGGATTCGGCTCCGCGCGGCCCCGGTCATTCGGGGCCGTTTGATTTTGTGCCCTGGCCACGTCCCGATCCCGCCACATTCAGCATGATCAAGGTCAGTCTCATTTCGCTCGGTTGCGCCAAGAATCTCGTTGATTCCGAGATCATGGTGGGCGCCCTGCACAAGGCGGGCATGGCCGTGATTCCCGAGGCGGAAAAGGCCGACGTCGTCATCGTCAATACCTGCTCCTTCATCGATTCCTCGAAGGAGGAGTCGATCAGCCACATCCTCCAGGCCCACCAGAACCGGGGAATGACCAAGCGCCGCCGCAACCAGAAGCTGATCGTGGCCGGCTGCATGTCGCAGCGTTTCGCGAAGGATCTGCCGAATGCGATGCCCGAAGTGGATGCCTTCATCGGGTTGGATCAGGTGGCGGGAATCGCACCGATCATCGGGGAAATCTACGCCCGGGAACGCGGCGCCAACGATGCGCCCGCCTCCTTCATCGAGGGACGGTCCACCTGGATTCCCGATTACGACACTCCTCGTTTCCGGCTGACTCCCCGCCATTTTGCCTACCTGAAGATCGCCGAAGGCTGCAACCATCCCTGCACGTTCTGCATCATCCCGCAGATCCGCGGCCGGCATCGCAGCCGGAGCGTCGAGAGCGTCGTGGCAGAGGCCCGGCAGCTCGTTCGCGAGGGAGTAAAGGAGATCAACCTCATCTCCCAGGACACCACGTTCTTCGGCATGGACACCTGGGAACAGCGGCCAAACCCGCGCACGCCGGTCGATTCCTCGCGCGGCACCGCCCTCACCACGCTGCTGCGCCAGCTCAATGCCATCGAGGGGGATTTCTGGATCCGGCTGCTGTACACCCACCCGGCGCACTGGAGCGATGAACTCATCCGCACCATCGCAGAGTGCCCGAAGGTCGCCCGCTACATCGACATCCCGCTCCAGCACATCAGCGACCGGATGCTGGCCCGGATGCAGCGCGAAACCAGCGGCGAGCATATTCGCGACCTGCTCCGGCGAATCCGGGCCGGCATTCCCGGCATCGCGATCCGCACGACGTTCATCGTGGGATTTCCCGGCGAAACCGAGGCCGACGTGGACGAACTCTGCGAGTTCATCCGCCAGACGCGTTTCGAACGGCTCGGGGTGTTCCGCTATTCCCAGGAGGAGGGAACCCGCGCGGCGAAAATGGAGGAGCAGGTGCCGCGGAAGGTGAAGGACGAGCGGTGGCACCGGCTGATGGCGCTGCAGAAGGAAATCGCCGCGGAAATCAGTTCGAGCCAGGTTGGCCGCACGATCCCCGTGCTGGTCGAGGAGCCGGGTGTCGCGCGAGGCGAGTGGGATGCCCCCGACATCGATGGCAGGGTTTACCTTCCGATCACCGTTCCGGTGGGCGAGTTCACAAGCGTCGAGATCACCGGATTCGAGGATTACGATCTGCTTGCGCTGCCGGCCGGCGTGGCGCCCGCCACCCGAAAAGTGGCACGCCAAGCCCAATGATTCCACCTCAGTGTCGGCAGGGCGTAACAACACCTAATCTCCCGGCTACGTAGCGAATAGGTAGTTTATCAATTTGCCATAGGGTGACTATCTTGGCGGTACTAGGGGCATCACCCTATGCCGTCCGTCCAAAACCTCCTCCATGAGCTCATCCGCTTTAGGCTGGATGCCATCGCTCTGCTGGGGGTCGTTATTGGCGGATGCATTATTGCTCGGAGGTTTGCCGCCCACCGGGGTGCATTAAGGGAACTCCCACCCCGGATGTGGCTGGTTGCCCTGGCTCCCGTAGCTTTGGGTGCCGTGCTCGCAGAATGGGTCGCCGTTACGCTGGCTTTCCCGGAGGCGGGTTCAACGATGCCAGTGGCACTCGGCCGGCTCGCGCTCCTGGGAGCCTTCGGGGCTGTCAGTGCGTTGCTGCTCGTGGACTCCGTGCAACTGGCCATGTTGCGCCGAAATGAGGAGTGGCAGAAACCGGCGGTACCGGAATCCGGCGCATCGCTGGATCACCCGGGCGAACCAGAAACCGGGTCCAAGGGCGGCCCCGCCACAGCAGTCGGCTCCTCCGAGCCATCCGCTGAACCCGCACGCCCGCGGATCCTCGTCGTGGATGACATGGAGGCCAACCGCGCCATGATGGAAGTGTTTCTGCGCCGAAACGGATTTGAGCCGGAGGTCGCCAGCGGCGGCCGGGAGGCAATCCGGCTGGTGGCCGCGAAGCATTACGACGCCATCCTCATGGACCTGCAGATGCCCGATGTGGACGGCTGTGTCGCCACCCGGGCAATCCGCTCCCGTGAACGCGAGGGTCAGCACACTCCAATCATTGCGCTCACCGCCGCTGCCGCCATGGGCACCCGCGAACGCTGCCTGGCTGCGGGCATGGATGAACACTTCACCAAGCCCTTCAATCTCGAGCAGTTCAAGCAAGCGCTGCACCGGCTCATTGCGGGGCGAAAGGAGAAACCGCCCGGTGAAAAACCAAGTTGCGACGCGCCCAGGCGCGGCGCTTAGCAGCCCGTCTTGAAAGGCCGGCTGGTCAACACACCAAGGCCCGCCCAGTTCTCAAAGCGCCCGCCGCAAGTCCGACGGGCTGCTCGGGTTTCCGTCTTGGTCGGAATCTTTTCCGCCGCCGGGCAAGACGCCACGGGAAACCTGTGCGAGGATATCCGGTCATCCGCCATGCCCGGCGAGATTCTCCCTGCCAGCGGGCATCGATCCTCCCTGAAACAACTCCCATGCGCCTGCTCGAAAAGAATGTCCTGATCACCGGAGCCAGCAAGGGCATTGGCCGTGCACTCGCGCTCGGCTGTGCCCGTGAGGGCGCCAACGTCGTGATCAATTACCACACCGACCGGGAAGGGGCCGAGGCCACTGCCGCCGAGGTGCGCGCCCTGGGACGGGTTGCGCTCATCGTGAAGGCGGACGTGGGAAAAGTGCGCGAGGTCGAACGGATGTTCGCACGCGCGCAAAAGGCATTTCCCCGGCTCGATGTCCTGATCAACAACGCCGGGCTTACGGGCTGGTCCGAGTTGTTCGCGACGACCGAGGCCAAGTGGGACCTCGTGCTCGATACGAACCTCAAGGGCACCTTCTTCTGCTCGCTCGCGGCGGCCCGCTGGATGCGGGAAACCGGTGGCGGGGCGATCATCAACATCTCCACCAACTGCGCTGCGCTCGGGGTCAAGAACCTCGTCGCCTACGCCACCAGCAAGGCCGGCCTGCACGGGCTGACCAAGCAGCTCGCGGTCGAGCTGGCGCCGGTCGGGATTCGTGTGAACACCTTCGCCCCCGGCCCCATCAACGTCGACCGCAACCTGCACGACGACCCAGCCTACCGTGATGTTTGGGGCGGCGTGGTGCCGCTCGGCCGGACCGGCGAACCGGAGGAAATGGTCGGCCCGGCCGTTTTCTTCGCCTCGGCGGAATCGAGCTATGTCACCGGCCAGGTCTTTTACGCCGATGGCGGATGGTCGGTCCAGGGCCGGATTCCCGTGGCCAATATGGAAAAGGCGGCAAAGAAGCACCGCGGCAAATCCGCGCCGAAGTCCTGAGCCGGGATCATTCCGTTGAACCCGGAACAACGCGAAGCTTCTCCAAGGCCCAAGCCGCCGGACTAACAGCGAGACATCCTACATTCTCAACGCGGCAGCCGCAACCGAAGGGGGCTCCAACTCGTACTCGTTCCTCGTACTCTTTCTCGTTCTCGATCAGATCGCCCACGAACCAGAGAGAACGAGAACGATTACGATCAAATCGTCTCAGACGTGAACGAGCCCAACAGACAGTAGAACGCGGAGATTCTGCTGGTGTCTCGTCCTAGCCCACGTTGACACCCGGCAGACGAAAAATGAAGCCGATTGAAACGATCCGATACAGCGAAGCATTCAAGCAACAAGTGATCAGCGAACTGGAAGCCGGCAGGTTCAAGAACCC
>WYBX01000087.1 GCA_011525695.1 Verrucomicrobiia bacterium | reverse complement strand
CACAACGTTTCGAACCTCGTACATGGAGGGCCGTGCTCCGTCACGGCCATGAAGATCGATCCGCTGCGCAGAATGGTTTTCCCAACGGATCTGTGGACGCCGCGGAGGGCGTCCCTCCATGACGGCAATTCCGAATGAGAAACCATCAATGGATCCGAAATGGGTTCATGGAGGGCCGTGCTCCGTCACGGCCACAACGTTTCGAACCTCGTACATCGAGGGCCGTGCTCCGTCACGGCCATGAAGATCGATCTGCTGCGCAGAATGGTTTTCCCAACGGATCTGTGGACGCCACGGAGGGCGTCCCTCCATGACGGCCATTCCGAATGAGAAACCATCAATGGATCCGAAATGGGTTCATGGAGGGCCGTGCTCCGTCACGGCCATGAAGACCGATCCGCTGCGCAGAATGATTTTCCCAACGGATCTGTGGACGCCACGGAGGGCGTCCCTCCATGACGGCATTTCCGAATGAGTCCCGGCCACGAAGATCGATGAACCTGCGCGACCTCCTCATGCGCCGGCTGCGGCGATCCGAAATGGCACCGCTGGCACCGGCATCAGCGGCACCCGCCCTGATGCCTTGCCTTTTTTCTGCTGCGTTTCACGCACGCCGGTTGCCTGGAACAGCAGGTTGCCCTGGAGCCCCGCCTTCACCTTGGCATCACAGGACAGCTGCACCTCGAGCGTGTCGCCGCGGACGCTCGTCTTTACCACCGCAATTCCCTCCGGTGGCTCGATCAACTCACACTGCACCTCCTTCACTCCTCGCAGCCCTGGCGCGGTCACCTTCATGGGCACCAACCCGCCGGCCGGGATCTCCAGCACGGTTCCACTCGGCAGCCGGGCCATCGATCCCCGTCCATTGATCGCCACCAGCAGCCGGCTGGCCGGCACCAGGTGCCGGTAGAAAAAGGCCTGCATCTGATCATCCGCGGGGATCGCCGCATGCGTCACCCGCCGGCCGGCAATCGTCGCCGTTCCCCGCAGAGTGATGGGATAAGACTGCAGCCGGGGCGCGGGTGGCGCCGCCAGCGTGAGGGTCACCCGATCGCTGCCGGCTGGGATCCGCCCGCCGCTGAGTACGAAACCGGCCGGTGATTGCCCGAGATCCAGCGCAATTTCTCCCGAAAATCCGTCGCGCCGGATCGCATGCACCGTGATTGGCACGCAGCTGCCGCCACGCACATTGATGCTCGCCGGCGTCACGCGGAGGACGAAATCCGGCTCGGGCGGTCCGACCCGCAGCCGATACCCGTACTCCGGGCCCCCACGCTGCTGGGCGTCGCCGATTCGCAGATGATAGATTCCGGCCGCCGGCACTCTTGCCGTCAGCTTCGAATCGGCATGGTGAGTCAACAGCCCGGCCGACTTGTCCTCGGCATCATCGTTCAAACCGATCTCCCTGCCCGCCGCATCGGTCAGCCGGATCACGGAGTCGAGCGGCGAGCCGAGCTTCCGCGCAGTCACCTCCATCACCACCTCGTCGCCTGCCGCCGCCGCGAATTCGTAATAGTCGACATCTCCCGTGCGTGCAATCCGGCCATTCGCCACCACTGGCAGCGCGAGCCTCGTGGCGGCGGCTGGCTGATCGTTCGGCTCGCTCTCGATGATTTCCGGCAGATCGCCCAGCGAAAACTTCACCACATTCGAGAGGTGCCGCTCATGACGGGCGGAGAGACCGAGCACGCCGGGCTCGTGGTCCCGCGTCGCCAGGATCAGCTTCTTCTGGGTCAGATTCCATCCTTCCAGTTCGAACGTCGCGTCGTCGCCCCGACGCGCGCCCAGGGGAAAGATGCTCGTGATGAACGGCAGTTCGCCGATCGCGATTCGATAGACGAAGTCCTCCCGGCCCCGGTAGATCGCATCCTTGATCTCGACCTGGTATTCGCCGTCGGCGGGGATTTCACAGGCGATCACGGGATCGGGGTTGAATTCAAAATCATCGTTGTAGGCGACCTCGCGTCCATTCGCGTCGACGAGCGTGAGGGTGGCCTGGAACCATCCCGGCACGGCGTCCGCCAGGTAGGGAATAAGCTCCCGCGCGCGCGCCGCAATGATGAGTCGCTGGCCTTTCCGTGCGGAAAACCGGATACGATCCGTTTCGCCGGGCATGATTTGTCCGTTCACGGCTGCCGGCAGCGCCACCGCGAGGGCTGGGTTCCGCGCCGGAGCCGGTGCCGGCTGGTTCCGGGGCCGGGGCTGGCCCGGCGTGCCGGCTGGATTCGTGGTGGCCGTAATCACCGGGCTGGTGAACTCGGGAAGATCGCCGACCAGAAAGTGCAGCGGGTTCGAAAGCCCGGCCGGAGTCCGCAATCGCAGTTCAAAGGATCCTGGCGGGATGCCGGCGGGAATCGTGACGGAGAACGTGAGCGTCTCGGCGAGTGCGGGCGTGGCGATCCGATTGGCCCGCTTGGCGGCCATCGCGCGCAGTTCGGCGACCATCTTTTCGTCCTCGCGAGTCCAGGCGGCGCCCGTCCCCGCCCGGGCGGCGGCCCGCTTCTCCTGAAGCGCACTGAGTTTCTCCTGCGCCGCGGTATATTCCTTCTGGCTGATCGGCCGATCGTAGCCGATAGGCTCGGCCGTGATGCCGGCCGGCGTGAAGAACGCAGATGCCCTCGCATTGAGTCCCTGGCCGCCGACCGCGATCGTGAACGTGGTGCCCTGCTGCCCCCCGGCGGGATAAACATAGCCGATCCGCGGCTGGCGCTGGCCGGCCGCCGACTGCGCCGCGGCCACCGCCGGCAGCAGCGTGAGCACAGCCATCACCAGTGAACGCAGCCCCGGCCGCGATCGGCTGGAAGGATAATTGGCAGCGGAGGGATCGGGCTTCATGGACGTACGGACATGGCTCACAGGATCTCCGTGAGCCGCTGGCGGCCGGGCAGGCCCTCGGCCTTCGCGGGCATGGCCCGGACATCCGCGCCCTCGGGATGTGGCAGCCGCGCCTCGGGATCGATCCCGAGCAGTTCGTACATGCTGGCGATGACATCCGACGGATGGACCGGCCGTTCCAGGACCTCCTCGCCGCGCGCATCCGAGGCTCCGACCACCTGGCCGCCGCGGAAGCCGCCGCCGGCCACGAGGGTCGAGAAGACGGCGCCGAAGTGATTGCGGCCGCCATTCCACGGCGGCTCCCAAAGCACCTTGGGGGTGCGCCCGAATTCGCCGCCGGCCCAGACAATCGTGCTTTCAAGGAGTCCGCGTTCGGCCAACTCCTGCAGCAGCGAGGCCAGCCCGCGATCGAACTCCGGCAGCTTGCGCCGCATGATTGGAAAGTGCCCCTTGTGCGTGTCCCAACCCTTGTAGTTGATCGTGACATACGGCACGCCGCGCTCGACCAGCCGCCGCGCCATCAGGCAGGATTGCCCGAACGTGTTGCGCCCATAGCGCTCCCGGATCGGCTCCGGCTCCTGGGCGAGGTCGAAGACCTTGCCCGCGTCGCCCAGGATCATCTCGTAGGCCTCGCTCTCGCACTGGGCCAGCGCGGCGAGCCGCGGATCGCCGCTGCCCAGCGCGTGCTCCAGGGTGTTGAGCCGGCGGAGGAGGTCGCGCCGGGCGCGCTGCCGTTCATCGGTGATGCCCTGGGCGATCACGCCCTCGACCAGGAACCGCGCGGCCGCGGGATCGCCGCCGCTGACGAACGGCTTGTAGCGCGAGCCGAGGAAGCCCGCCTCGGAGAAACGGCCGGGCAGTTCGGTCAGCACGATATAGGGTGGCAGCAGGCCCCGGTAGCCGGCATCGTAGCCCTTGAAGAGCGACACCACGGCGCCGACCCCGGGAAACACGTCGCGCCCGCCGGAGGCCCGGCCGGTCTGGACGGTGTAGGTGGCGGTTTCGTGCGCGTTGACGCCGTGCGTCATGCTGCGGATGAGCGCGTACTTGTCGGCCTGCTTGGCGAGGAGCGGCAGCAGCTCGCCGATTCGGATGCCCGCGACGTTCGTCGCGATCGGGCTCGTCAGCGGGCCGCAGTAATCCGAGCCCGCCTCCGGTTTCGGATCGAAGGTGTCGAGATGGCTGGGCCCGCCCCAGAGCCAGATTTGAATGACCGATTTAGCCTTCGCGGCGGTCGCGGCCGGAGCGGGAACGGCTGCAGCGCGTCCGCCAAGGGGAGGGGAGAGCAGGGCTGCGGCGGCGCCGAGGATGCCGGCGCGGATCGCCTCGCGGCGGGTCATGGGTGCGCGCAGCCCGAGCATGGCAATCTCCGCCTCGAGGTTCCAGCAACGGGGATCTTCACTATGGTGGATCATGGGATCAGTGCCGGTGCAGGAACTCGGTGCTGTTGATCAATGCCCACGCGATGTCATTCGCGGCCGCGCGTGGATCGTCGGATTGGGCTGCGAACTGTGCGGCCACCAGCTTTCGCTCCGCCGCGGTCGGCGGGCGTGAGAGGATCGTCAGGAATAGCCGCGTGATCATCCGGTCCGGGGGCATCCGCGCCCGGAGCAGCGCCTGCAGCCGGGGCCCCTGCTCGATTTTCCTCTGGATGTGGGTCGAGTTCAGGAGATGGAGCCGCTGGGCGGACGTGAACCGATGCGTCCGCTCGAGTTCCAGTCCGGTATCGCGCGGAGGCCGGCCGAACATCTCGAGGAACGAGCTGCCGATGCTGCCGTCGGGCAGCGCAATCGATCGCTGGTCCTCCGGGATGAAGGTGAACGGCTCCGGAATCGCGCTGGAATACTTCTCCGTGGTTCCAGTGATCTGGTTCAACGCATCAATCAGGACCTCCGCCTCCAACCGCCGCAGCGGATACGAGGCAAAATGAACCGCGGCCTGCGGGTCATCGCTGCGGGGCAGCGCCGAGAGCTGGTAGGTTTGCGAGTTGAGCACGAGCCGGAAGAGATGCTTCACGTCGTAGTTCGCGGCGATCAGCTCGCCGGCCAGGTACTCCAGCAACGCTGGATTCTCCGGGGGATTGTCCGCGCGAAAGTCGTCCGGCTCATGGACGATGCCGCGGCCGAGCAGCCAGCTCCACACGCGATTCGCGATGGCGGAAGTGAACCAGGGATTTTCGGGCCGGATGAGCCAGTCGGCAAAGACCTCGCGGGGATCGCGGTCCGCATATGGCACCGGCTGCGCGCCATCCGGAAATACGGGCGACTCGAGCCCGGTGGGCGGCGTCGCGGCGGGGTTGAAATGGACAATCTCCTCCTTCCATTCGCCGGTGGGTTTGAAACCGACCCGGGTGAAGAATCCCGCCAGCCCGTCGAGTTGCGCTGCCGGCCATTTTTCCGCGCGGGTCCCCATGAAGGTCAGCGCCACGCCGCGGGCGATTGCCCGCGGATCGCGGCTTTGGAGTGCCCGGTAAAAATTGACCGGGCCGACGCGGAAGTTGCTTCCGCTCGAGGTCAGAAGTTCCCGGGCGAAGCGATCGAAAGTCAGGTTGTCCCGTAGCGAGGCGCGAATCCAGTGGTGATAGGCCTGCGCGGCATTCGGCCAGAGGTTGATGGGGAACTCGGCCTTCACCCGGAGCAGGTCGCTCCACTTCATCGCCCAATAATCGGCGTACTCGTCGCGCTGCAGCAGCCGGTCGATCAGGATCCGCCGCTTGTCGGGCCGCTGATCCTCGAGAAACTCCTGAGCCTCCGCCGCCGTCGGCAGCGTGCCGATGACGTCGAGGAACACGCGGCGGAGAAACACGGCGTCGGTGCAGCCATGGGCGGGTGCAATCCCGAGCCGGGCGAGCTGGCTGAAAACCAGTTCGTCGATCCGACCCCGGGGTGCCGCCGGTTCCGGCAACTCATACGGGCTGGAGGCATCGCGCGGTTCCCTTGCGGCCGTGAGCGCGGGCGCGGTTGCCGCCAGCAACACGGCCGGCAGCAGCCGGAGAAACGCGCGGCAGCGCGTGGCGCGGTGAGCGGATTTTTCCAGGAGGCTGGCCGGCAGGAAGGACATCGAAGCGGACAATGGACGCGGCGAGTGGACCGCGTCCCGAACCGTGACGTTGGGCCGGGGCGGGTTGTTACAACGGCGCAGCAATGCACGGCGGCTAATGCGCGCCATTTTGAGCGATGCTAAGATTGGCGGGGGCTCGCCGTTGGTAACGGCAGATGTTCCGCTGCGTCTCGAATTTCCATGGGATCCTCTTCACACGATCTGATGGCGGCGCGGACGGCCGGGCCCGGGGTTGAAACGCTCCCCGCCGCCAGCCCTGCAAACGCGGAGTTTGACGTGACCGAGTCGATGCGGGCGGATGAGCCGATCGCCTCGGTGTTTCGGCGGCTGGCGGATCGGCTGGCGGCGGAGCGGGCGGAAATGCTCAGTCTCGGCGTCTTTGGCCGGCTCGCCGCCCGGGAGGAAATCGATCGCGCGATGGAGGCGGTGCTGGGCGAGTGCCGGTGGCCGGTGACGTGGGTTGAGGGAGCGGGCTGTGACGCCGCCCCGCTCGCCGGGCTCCAGGCGATCGCGATTCGGGAACGGCCGGTGGCACGCGTGCGGCTTGGCCCGCGGGTGGTCGGCTCGGTGTACGAGGATGGAGGGGCGCGGCACTGCCTCCTGGGCGGGCTCGGCCCGCAAAGCACGGCATTACCGCCGGCGGCCCAGGTGCAGCAGACCTTTGCCAACCTCGAATCCGCGCTGAGCCTGTCGGGCTTCCAGATCGGCGATGTGATTCGGACCTGGTTTTTCAACGACGCGATCCTGGACTGGTACGACGATTTCAACCGCGTGCGCTCGGCGTTTTATCGGGGCGTGACGTTCCGATCCGGTTCATTGCCGGCGAGCACGGGGGTTGCGGGCCGGAACCCCGCGGGTGCGGCGCTGGCGCTCGCCGCCTGGGCCATGCAACCGCTGGTTCCCGGGGCGGTGGCGCACGAGGTGGGATCGCCGCTGCAGTGTCCCGCACCGAGCTACGGCAGCTCGTTCAGCCGGGCGATGGAGATCACCTCGGGTGATCGGCGACGGCTGCTCGTTTCCGGCACCGCCAGCATTCATCCCGCGGGCAATACGGCATGGATCGGCAATCCCGGGAAACAGGTCGATCTGACGATGGAGGTGGTCGGTGCAATCCTTCAGTCACGTGGCATGGGTTTCCGCGATGTGACGCGGGCGATCGCCTATTTCAAGGATCCGCGGTACCGGCCGTTCTTCGAGGAATGGTGCGCGAAGCGGGAACTCGGGCAATTGCCCGTCCTCGCCGTTCACTGCGATATCTGTCGCGACGATTTGCTGTTTGAAATCGAGTTGGACGCGATGAACCAGTCGGCCGCTGCGCCCGAGCCAATGGCCACGAAAAACACACGCGAAGGCCGGGGTCGAAGCCTCGTGTGAGCTCGGCGGCTTCAGCGTGGAAGCGGCGTCCCGCCGCTTGTTCTCGGCTTCGGGATCACACCACGGGTTCATAGCCCAATCCTTCGACACAGAGTGCACGGAGATCGGAGGAGAGGTCACGGAGACAAGCCCGGTGAATCGGTTGTCGGTGCGATTCACGGCGTCACGGTTTCACGGCCTCACGGTCTTACCGTTTCACCGTGCTGCGCCATCCGCGGTAAAACGGATTGCCCCCTGTACAATCCGAAGGCGGCGATTCACCGGGGCGCGTCCTTCGTGGGCTTGCCTGCCGTCCGAAGCCTTGGCGCAGGACCGTTCAACAAGAGTCCCGTTTCGGGCTGCGCCGAAACAGAACTCTCCGGGTTAGGCTTTTGACTCGGGCGCACGAGAAGCATCGCGTCGGTAACCGTCGGATAGCCTTCACAGACGGTGCGGCCATCGGTGACGGCGACGGAAAGAGGGTGTGGCTTACCAAGCGTGCCTTGGTAGGTCGGAATGGTCCAATGATCACCATCGCGAACAGGTAACGAGACGCTACCGCAAACACCGAACTGCTGGATCAGGTAGGCGCGACCGATCAGCCACGCTTCATACTGGTCCACGCCATTCGACGTATCGACCACTCCAATTTCTTCCGCGAACGATTTGGCGCGAAGACCACGCTCTTGGAATGTAATCAGCAGATTCTCTTCCTGGGTCTTCGCATTCCTCCGCATGGACGCGAGTTCCGCCTTCATTTGATTGCGATACTCCTCATCGACTACCTCGCGCCACGGACGATAACGATTCTTCCACAAGAGATAGCGTGGCAAAGCGTATCCGCCCGCAATCACGAGGATGCCAAGAGTGATCAAAAGCACGAGGCGGCGATTCATTCTTTTGCCGAACGTCCTAGCGCGGCTGGCGCCGCAACCAAATGGAGTGGCGGAGGGACACGGAGGGCACGGAGAGCCAAACCGAGTTCACGGAGCATGCGCTGGGCGACCCATGGTGGCGGGGACGCGCACGGCCAGCGTGGCGGGATGAAATCGAAAGCGACTTCTCATGGCGGGCCGGGTTTGCAGCGATTTCTGGCAGCGCACGGCGCCGATGTCACGGGCGTAATCGGGATCGCGGTGCAAATTCAGTTTCACCGACAACCAATTCATCGGTTTGTCTCCGTGAGCTCTCCTCCGATCTCCGTGCTCTCCGTGTCCAAGGCTTGGGAGATAGTCCGCAGCGGGATCCGCCCAAGCCAATTGCCACAAAAAACACAAGAGGGCCGGGGCGGTCCGCACATCTCTCGAGCGGCTATAGCCGCACCCAAGCTCGTGGCGCGACCACTGATTTTTGTGTTTCTTGCGGCCATGGTTTGGGGCCGAACCGAGTGACCCCGGACATTCCAATCGTCTTCGCCGGTCGGAGACACGGCGCTACTGGCGTTGCCGCCTTGTCTTCCGACGTTTCCCGCGCTTTCTGTTCCGCATGGCATCGACGGACAAACCGCTCGTGTACCTGATGCTGGGCGCAACCGGTTCCGGCCGGCGCGAGGTGCTGGTGGACTTGATCGCCGGCGGGCTCGACGACACCGACATGCCGGCCGTGATGATTGCGGACGCTGAGGATCCGGATCCGGCCGATGCCAGGCTGGGCAACGTCAGCCGCTGGTCCTGGCAGGATGGCGCCATCGTCGGGACGATCCCGCCGGGGGTGACGCATGTGTTCTTCGTCACCGACGGCCGGCGCAACCCGGTCGATCAGGCCGAGGTCTTCAAAGCCTGGGTTGAGGCGCAGCAAGGCGAGGTGGCGCGCATCATCTGCGTCGTCAACAGCCAGCTGGCCGAAAAGCATCCGCCGCTGCTGGCCTGGTACGACGCCTGCGTCCATTTTGCCGATGTCGTGCTGCTGAACCGGCGCGAGGGCGTCGAGAACAAGTGGATGACCGGATTCCAGACCCATTTCAAAAAGCTCTTCTATCCCTGCCTGTTTGAATTCGTGAAGGAGGGCCGGGTGAAGAATCCCGCGCTCATCCTCGTGCCCGAGGCGCGGCGGATGACGCACGCCTTCGATCTCGAGCAGGACTGGGTCTTCACCAACGCCCAGGGCGCGACCATCGATGAGCAGGACGAGGTCGAGGACGGCGAGGACGAGGTCGAGGCCGCGCCGGAGGAGGATCCGTATTTTGCGCGCCGGATGGGTGGCCGGCGGATCAAGGAGATCCCGGACATTGCCAAATTCCTGCCACCGAGGGCTCCCGGCTCCTCATAGGTAAAGAAAGTCCAAATCAGGACCCGTTGGCGGATTCGTGATTGGAGTTCAGCCGGAAACGGAGAGACTATCCGGCACGCCTGTCCCCCTTGACCGGCGGCAGGCAAACCCGATTCCCCATGAAATCAGCCCTCAAGCACCTTGCCATCGTTTCGAGCTGCCTGTGCCTGTCCGGCACCGGCCTCCCGGCACAGTCCGGCCAAAACGGACTGATCGGCCGCCGCCACGTCGGCGCCGAAGCGTCGTATTTGGATTTCAATGGCGCGAGCGTGGAGCGGGCCCGCGGATTCGCTTTGCTCGCCAACCTGCCCGTCCGGCCGAAGTACGACATGGGATTCCGCTACGATTACGCCAGCGTGTCGGGCCAGAGCGTCGGCGGAACCATGCGCAGCTTCGGCGGCGAGTTGCTGACGCATCAGCCCACGCCCTACGGCGAGGCCTATTTTGCCGGCACGCTCGGGTATGCCTGGGACAGCGTGAATGTCGCCGGCGGCTCGGACCGGGAAAAAGGCGGGTACTGGGCGTTGCGCGCCGGCTATGAGGTGCCGCTGGCCGAACCCGTCGCCGTCAACCTTTCGCTGGGTTTCACCGACGCCTTCAGCGGCCGCACGATCCGGAACCAGCGGCTCGAGTTCCGGGGGGAAGTCAATGTGGCGTTTTCGCCGCGGCTGACGGGTGTGCTGTCGCTGACGTACCAGCAGATCAAGCGTTCGCCCGACGGGCTGCTCTACGCGGGTGGGTTGCGCTGGATGTATTAACCTGCATCCATCACACCTCTGGGTGTGATGGATGCAGGTTAATTACTCCCGCCAGGGCTGCGAGGGCTGCTGGGTGCGCGGGCAGGGCGGCAGCCAGATCCGGACCTTGGTGCCCTGGCCTTCGACGGATCCGATCCAGAGCCGGCCTCCGAACTGCTTGGTCACCAGGAAGGCCTTCGTGAGCCCGAACCCGCCTCCCATGGTGCGGGTCTCGCCGACGTTGCTGGCGCGCCGACCATAGTGCACCACGGTCTGGAGCTCGCTGGCGGGGATTCCCCGGCCAGTGTCGGCGACGACGAAGCGCAGCCCATCCGTCGCGGCATGGAGCGCCGCGTGGATTTCGCCGCCGGGCGCGGTGTATTTGCGGGCGTTGGCGATGAGGTCGCGCATCACGTCCTTGAGCACCGCAGGCATGAGCACGTGGCGGCCGGCCGTTCCCTCCACCTTGAAGTCGATGTAGTAATCGTGGGTCTGCTGGATCGCCAGGTTGTAGACCAGCCGGTAGCGGCCCTTGCTGTTCTTCTCGATCGCCCGGAACACCTCCTCGAAATCGGCCCGGAGTTCGGCGACGTCGAAGGCATGCCAGGCCTCCGGCGCGAGCGCCCGGGCCAGGAGCTCGCGGGCCCGCACGCGCAGGATCCAGAAGACGGACTGGAGATTGGCCAGCGACTCGACGACGAACGGATCGGTTTCGCGGATTCTTGCGAGGGCCGGAGTCGCGGCGATTTCATCAAAAATTGCGCGCTCGTGCTGCTCGATCCGGGTTGCATCGAGCAGCGCCGCCTCGCTGCAGCGCAGCCCGGCGACAAGCGCGTCGCAACGGGAGATGCTGGTGGCCAGGAGGTCCGGATCCTGCGCCACATGCAGCCCCAGCAGCGTCAGCTCCCCCCGCAGCACGTTGTAAATGTTCAACATGCTGTGGCAGTTGACCAGGGAAAGCTCGCCTGGGCTCAACGGGGGAATTGAGGTGATTTCAACATCCATGGACTGACGGTGCGCGGGAGCCATCATCGCCTATTGAGGGGTCGGAGCTCTACGCGGATATTGGCAAATGCGTTCCGTTTGCGGCGGGGGGGACGCGCCGCTCCCGGCTTTTCTTTGACCACCGAATCGCTATGCGTCACCCCGTGCCCCGCTGCTTTATCTCCTGTCTGCTTATCCTAGCCGCGCTTGCCGCTGCCCGGGCGGAGGAGGAGCCGGCCGTGGTCGAGCCGGCAGCCCCTGCGGATGAAGTCCGACCGGTGGAATCGGTGCTCGAGGCGCAGGTCGAGCTGCATCGGCGGGGCTTTTCCTGCGGATCGATCGATGGCGTCGCCGGACCGCAGACCGCGGCCGCGCTCCGGGCGTTCCAGCGCGCGGCGGAACTCGTGGAGACGGGGCACCTCGACCAGGAGACCCGCGAAGTCCTGATGTTGTCCGCGCCGGCGCTGACCCAGCACGTGCTCTCGCCGACGGACGTGAGCCAGGTGCATCCATTGGCAACCACGTGGCTCGGCAAGTCGGAGCAGCCGCGGCTCGACTACGCCAGCGCGCTGGAACTCGTGGCCGAAAGGTACCGCGCCAGCCCGCGGTTCTTGCAGCGGCTGAATCCAGGGATCGACTGGGAGGGAATCCTGCCGGGTGCGGTCCTGACGGTGCCCGCCGTCGATGAGGCAACGATTACCGGCCATCCGGCGGAAATCGTGATCCGGCTGGCCGACCGGGAACTCGAAGTGCTGGACGATACCGGGCGGGTGATGGCGCATTTTCCCGTCAGCATTGCGCGGATGGTCGAGAAGCGACCCTTGGGCGAACTGCGGGTTGTCGTGGTGATTCCGAATCCGAATTACACCTTCGATCCGGCAGTCTTTCCGGAATCGGCCGAAGGCCGGGAGCTGGGTCGGAAATTGATCCTCTCGCCGGGGCCCAACAATCCCGTCGGGCTCGCCTGGATCGGGCTCGATCGGCCGGGCTATGGCATCCACGGCACGCCGGATCCCGAGAAGGTCGGGCGGACCGAATCGCACGGCTGCTTCAGGCTCGCCAATTGGGATGCCGTCACGCTGCTGCGGATCGCATTCAGCGGGATGCTCGTCCGCGTGGAGCCGTAAGCATTGGGTTTCCCAACGGATCTGTGGACGCCACGGAGGGCGTCCCTCCAGGAATCTGTTTTCGAATCTGGGAATCAGAAATGGAATCGTAGGGGCGCAGTCTTGCCTGCGCCCACCCCGGTAATTCATCGCTCAATAGTTGAATTCCACCTGGGCCCAGATCTTCCTCACCCGTGAGTAACCGGCGCTGTCGGGCCGGAATTCGGCATACTTCACCAGCGCATTGAAGGACTGGCCGAATTTGCGGGTGAGTTGGAAATCCCACTCGTGGCCAAGGTCCCGGCTTCCCGCGGCCGTCTCGAATTGATGATAAAAGGCGAGGAATCCGAACCCCTGGGGCAGGTTCGCCGTCGCCTTGAGATACGTGTCCCGCAAACCCGCGGAGGGCGTCGCGAGAAAGACGTCTGCCCAGCCGTTGAAGGCGTGGAGCGTGGCCAGCGGGGTCTTGAAACCGACATTGCGATCGGAGCCCAGCACCTCGCGGCCGAGCACGAGGCTGCCGGGCTGAAACACGCCACCGACCTCGAAGGCCGCGTAATTCGCGCGGTAATCGAGCGGGCTGGACCCAAAATCCGACTGGGTTGCGGCTTCGGCCCGGTAGCTCAACTTCGCGCTGCCGGTCTGCGGCCAGGTCCCGGCCAGGATGGCCCCGTAAGTCGCGCAGGCATTGGCAGCGGCATTGTCGAAATCGAGCAGATAGGCATAGCCCGTGATCGTCGCGCCCGGAAATGCCGCATGGCTGACATTCACGACGTGCGATTCGGAATCCCAGCGACCCTGCGGATGCCGGCGCGTGAAGACCCGATGGATACGGTTGAGATAGCCATAGGTGAGCGTGGTGCGGGGCAGCGATTTGTTCTGCACCACCAGGGCGTCGAACGTCTGCATGTTCTGCCGCCAGCCTACGTCGCCGACGAAACGCGCATTGTCCAGGACCAGTCGCTGACGACCGACGGTCGCGATCGTCTGTCCGTGGGAGAAGCTGATCTGCAGCTGGTTCAGCTCGGTGGTTTCCGGATCGGCAACCACCGCCCGGCCGGTGCCGCCCGCATTGATCCCGGCCTGGCTGTAGGCATTGCCATCGGCCGCGACAATATTTTCGCCCTCCACCAGGAGCCCCCAGCCTTGATACCGGGCGGTGGCATAGCCGAGCCGCGTCCGCAGCGTGAGCGCGTCCGCCGAGCGCAGCCCGGTCTGGGACACGCCTTCATAACGGAGCCGGGCATTGACCGAGATTTTGCCCTGCGTAACCGCTTCGGAAAACGAGGTCGGGCCCGCGGTGGCGGCAGCGGCTGACCCGCCCAGGGCCAGCATGATGAGGAGATGCTTCATGGAGAAGGGTGATTGGATCACGTTGCAGGCCTCCCCGGCAAGGCCCGGGATCGTCCCGCGGAACCAGACTCGTAAATGGCAATTTCAATTCGTTGGAGTCGGAAAATCGTCGCGCCAGGCCCGCATCGATCGAAACCTCTCCTGCCGATGCCATTGAACCCATGCTCAGCCGCACTCGCGGCGCCGGCGGTCCCAAGCCGGCGACGGGCAGCAGGATTTTGCCGGACGCTCCGGCTGCTCCTCGCTCTTGCCAGCGCGGTGCAACTGGCCGCTGCACCAGCCGGCTTCCAGCCTGCGGAGCTCAGCGCGCTGGATGACACCGTGAACGCGGCGATCGCCGCGAAGCAGATTCCCGGCGGTGTGCTTTGGCTCGAGCACGAGGGGACCACCCATTACCGGGCCTTCGGTCAACGGGCGATCCTGCCACGGCCGGAACCGGCTGCCGAGGACACGATCTACGACGTCGCTTCGCTCACCAAGGTCATGGTGACGGCCGTCGCGGTGATGCAGCTCGTCGAACGCGGGCAGATCGATCTCGATGCGCCCGCGTCCCGGTACCTGCCGGCGTTCGCCGAAAAGGGAAAAGCCGATGTGACCGTCCGCCATTTGCTGACCCACCACTCCGGTTTGAAGCCAGGCATCGAAGCCCCGCCCGCCGGGACCGGACCCGCGAAGGTGGTCGAGATAATCTGCGCCGAGCCGCTGCGGCATCCGCCGGGAAGCACCTTTATCTACAGCGATCTCAATTTCATCGTGCTCGGCGCAATCGTCCACCGGATCAGTGGCCGGCCGCTCGATGAATATGCCGCGCAGGAAATCTTCGGCCCGTTGCAGATGCGTGACACCCAGTTCCTGCCGCCCGCATCATGGCGGCCCAGGATCGCGCCGACGGAGACGGTCGATGGCAGTCCATTGCGCGGTGTCGTGCATGATCCCACGGCCCGGGCGATGGGGGGCGTTGCGGGGCACGCGGGACTCTTCAGCACCGCCGCGGATCAGGCCCGTTTCTGCCGGATGCTGCTTGCCGGAGGCGAACTCGACGGCGTCCGCGTGCTCCGGCCGGCCACCGTTGCTGAAATGGCTCGGGTCCAGGTTTCCGGATCGGATCGGCGCGGGTTGGGCTGGGACATTGACTCGCGCTATTCGGGACCGCGCGGACGCTGGTTTCCCGCCGGCCGCAGTTTTGGCCATACCGGCTGGACCGGCTGCAGCATCTGGATCGATCCCGGATCGCGCACGTTCGTCGCGTTCCTTTCGAACCGGGTTCACCCGGATGGCGCGGGCGATGTCCTCCGGCTCCGGTCGGAGATTGGCACGCTGGCTGCCGCCGCCGTGGGACTCGATCGCACGGCGGTGCTCAACGGAATCGACGTGCTGGTGCGCGATGACTTCGCACCGCTGCGCGGATTGAAGATTGGACTGATCACGAATCACACCGGCCGCGATCGGCAGGGCCGATCGACGATCGATCTGCTGCACGAGGCCAATGGCGTCCGGCTGGTCTGCCTTTTCGCTCCCGAGCACGGGCTGCGCGGCACTGCGGACGAGGCGGTCGGCGACAATGTGGATCAAAAGACGGGGCTGCCGGTTTACAGTCTCTATGGCCAGGCCCCGCGCCGGGCGGAACATGCATCGGCGGCCGAATACGATCTGGCGGTGGTCCGCGCCCGTGCCCCGAGGCCGGAGCAACTGCGCGACATCGACGCGCTGGTCTTCGACCTCCAGGACATCGGTGCGCGGTTCTACACGTATGCTTCGACGCTCGGCGCGGCGCTGGAGGTCGCCGGGCGCGAGGGGAAGAAGTTCTTCGTGCTCGATCGCGTGAATCCGATCACCGGAGGCTACGGCGAGGGTCCGGTGCAGACCCGGCACACGAGTTTCACCGGCTACCATTCGCTCCCCGTCCGGCATGGGCTGACGCTCGGGGAACTGGCAAGGCTGTTCAATGCCGAGCGTGGTTTCGGCGCGGACCTCACGGTGATTGCCTGCGAAAACTGGCGGCGCGATCAGTGGTACGACGAAACGGGGCTGCCCTGGGTGAATCCGTCGCCGTCGATGCGGAGCCTCACCGCGGCCACGCTTTATCCGGGGTTCTGCCTGCTCGAAAGCACGACCGTCTCCATGGGCCGCGGCACGCTGAAACCATTCGAGCAGCTGGGCGCGCCTTACATCGACGGGGAGAGGCTGGCAGCCGAGTTGAACCGCGCCGGGATCCCTGGCGTGAGATTCGAGCCAGTGACATTCACGCCGTCGGCCGCGCTGTTTCCGGGGCCGGCCAGCTCGCTCAAGCATCGTGACCAGCCCTGCGGCGGCGTGCGCGCGGTGCTGACCGATCGCGACCGCTGCCCCGTGGTCGAAATTGGGATCGAAATCGGGCTCACCCTCGACCGGCTTTATCCAGAGGATTTTGCGATCGCTGAAATGGCCCGGTTGCTGGGGCATGAGGAGACGCTGGCGGCGCTGCAGGCCGGTGAATCCCGGGCGCAAATCAGGGCCCGATGGGCGGCCGGGCTCGCGGAGTTCGAAAAGCGCCGGCGGCCGGTGCTGCTGTATCACCCGTAGCCGGCCCGTTCGAATTCCGGTTCCAGGATTCGAACGACTGTTGGCCTGACAATTCCCTGACAAACGACTGACCAGCCGCTGACAACCCGTGCCGGGATTCGTGGTTCAATCCCTGGGTCATAACCAGGAAATCACATGAAACCTCGATTCAATCGTCTGGCGGTCAGTCTCGCGGTCGCGCTGCTCGGCGCGATGGCGCTCGTGGTCCAAGCCTCCCCAAGAACGTCCGGATCCACGTCCGGCTCCGTCAATCTCCGGCTCGATGTCGACCGGGCGATCCTGCCCGCCGACTGCACAGAGACGGCCATCGTGAAAGTCGCGCTCGATGCGATCCGGCTGCCGCGGCACGGGTCGCGTCCGCCGGTCAACCTCGCGATCGTGATCGATCGTTCCGGCTCGATGGCCGGCGACAAGATCGAGAAGGCGCGCGAGGCTGCGCTCGAGGCGGTCCGCCGACTCGATCCCGATGACATCGTTTCCGTCATCGCCTACGATACACGGGTGCAGACGCTGGTGCCGGCGCAGCGCGTCGGCCGCGGCCGGCACCTCGAGCACGCGATTTGCAGCATCGAGGCCGGCGGGAACACGGCGCTTCATGGCGGGGTGATTCGCGGCGCCTCGGAAGTACGGAAAAACCTGGAGGATCGCCGCTACGTGAACCGCGTGATCCTCCTATCCGACGGGTTGGCGAACGTCGGTCCGAGTTCACCCGAGGAACTCGGCCGGCTGGGCACATCGCTCATGAAGGAGGGCATCTCCGTCACAACGATCGGGCTCGGACTGGGTTTCAACGAGGACCTGATGACGCGGCTCGCGCTGCGCAGCGACGGGAACACCTATTTCGTGGAGGACAGCGCGGATCTGCCGCGGATCTTCGCCGCCGAACTGGGCGATGTCCTCAACGTGGTGGCGCGACGCGTGGTAATTGAAATCGAGTTTCCCGATGGCGTGCGGCCGTTGAACTTTATCGGCCGGGAAGGGACGATTCGCGGGCGGAAGGCGGAACTGACGCTCAACCAGCTTTACGGCGGCCAGGAGAAGTTCGCGTTGATCGAGGTGGAGGTCGCGCCATCCGATGCCGGCGCCGAGCGGGAAATCGCGCGGGCGCGGGTCAGTTACGACGATGCGGTGAACCAACGTCCGGCGACGATCACGGCGCAGCGCAGCGTGCAGTTCAGCGCCAGCCGGGCAGCCATCATCAGCTCGGCCGATCACCAGGTGCAGGCGGACTACGCGGCGAACGTGATCGCGCTCGCCAAGGACGAGGCGGTGGCGCTGGTCGACGCGGGCCGGCGCGACGCGGCGGGTGCGGTCCTGCGCGATCGGGCGCAGGAGCTCCGGGAGATGGGCGAACTCTACCAGAATCGCGCGGTGGCGGACGTCGCCGCGCCCGCGGCCAAAGAGGCGGAGCGGGTCGAGCGCGACGGGCTGGGGAATGCGGAGCGGAAGAGCTACCGCGCCGAGAGCGCCCAGGTGAAGAGCCAGCAGGCGTCCGGTTCCTATTCGGGATCGAGCGGGCGTTGATTTCGCAAACCGGCAGGCCATGGCACCGGGCCGGGCCGGAGCCGCTGGCTGATTCTCCCTGGAGGGCCCGCCTCTGCGCGGGCCGCGGACGACGCGGAGGTCGTCCCTCCAGAAGTCAGAGGTCAGCGGTCGGAGCCCAAGGATCTGAATCGGGATCGTGGAGGGCCGGGCTCCGGAAGCCGTCTCAGAACCTCCGTGGATTCCGTGTGACTCATCCATGGATTTTTCATGCGGCTCGTGGGCAACCCAGCATTGGCGGCACTGCATCGGAAAAAGGCTTCCGGAAACAGGCATTAATCCCT
>WYBX01000013.1 GCA_011525695.1 Verrucomicrobiia bacterium | reverse complement strand
GACGGGTTGTTCACCTCCGGCAGCTCCCCACCCCGTGTTGCCACGACGCAGTAGCCTTCGGTTGCAGGCGGGTGAACGTTCCGCCTGACGGGGACTTGCACCCCGCTGTGTGGACGCCCTCACAGGCACACGAGGGCCGTGCTCCGTCACGGCCACAGGAACGTTGCGCGGCGCGGCGCGTCCTCGCATTGCCATTTGATTGTTCGCCGCTTGAATGCGGCAGTCCACCTCGGCTCCCGCCGGCTGCCCCATGCGGAAATCCAGCCACCCGGCAGCCGGTCAATCCAGCCGCCTCACCCAATCCCCGCCATGCATATCGTCCACGTTCACGTCCACGTTCAGCCGGACCAGGTTGCCGCGTTCAAGGCCGCGACCCTGAAGAACGCCCGCGCCAGCGTCCAGGAGCCGGGGATCGCGCGGTTCGATGTGGTGCAGCAGGCCGATGATTCGACACGCTTCGTGCTGGTCGAGGTTTACCGTAACGCCGAGGCGGCGGTCGCGCACAAGGAGACGGCGCACTATGCAACCTGGCGCGACGCCGTGGCACCGATGATGGCCGAGCCGCGTCGCGGCGTGAAATACGACAGCATCTTTCCGGCGGACGGCGACTGGTGAGCCCAAGCCGGTCCCGCCGCCCGCCGCACACGTCGGTGACGGCACAAGCAATTCCACCTCCATGCGCTTCGAATTCGCCACAGCCAGCCGGATCGTCTTCGGCGCCGGTTCCGTGAAGGAAATGGCCCGTTGCGCGCCCGAATTCGGCGCCCGCGCACTCGTCGTGACGGGACGCGATCCGGCGCGCTCACGGCCGCTCCTGGATTCCCTCGCGGCCGCGGGCGTCGGCGCCGCGCGGTTTGAAGTGGCCGGCGAGCCCACGGTCGCCGATGCACAGCACGGCGCGGCGGCCGCGCGGTCCGGGGGGTGCGACTTCGTGATCGGAATTGGCGGCGGGAGCGTGCTGGATGCCGCCAAGGCGATTGCGGCGCTGCTCACGAACCCGGGCGACATCTTCGATTACCTGGAGGTGGTGGGGCGCGGCCAGCCGCTGCCGCAGCGGGCGGCTCCGTGTATTGCCATTCCCACCACGGCGGGTACGGGCGCGGAGGTCACCCGGAATGCCGTGCTGTCCTCGCCGTCCGATCGGGTGAAGGTCAGCCTGCGCAGCCCCCACATGCTGCCGCGGCTGGCCCTGGTGGATCCGGAGCTCACCCGGGGGCTGCCGCCCGCAGTCACGGCCGCCAGCGGGCTCGATGCGCTCACGCAGCTGATCGAGCCGTATGTCTCGCGGCGTGCCAATCCGATGACCGATCCGCTTTGCCTCGCCGGCATCCGGCTGGTGGTGGACGGATTGCGGCGCGCCTGGGCCCACGGCGACGACATGAAGGCGCGCGAAGCCATGGCCCTGGCCAGCCTTTACGGCGGGCTGGCGCTGGCGAACGCCGGGCTCGGCGCGGTGCATGGGTTCGCCGGGCCAATTGGGGGCATGTTTCCCGCGCCGCATGGGGCCGTCTGCGCCGCGCTGCTGCCGCATGTGTCGGCCGCGAACATTGCGGCGCTGCAGCGGCGCGCGCCCGGTTCGGAATCGCTCCGGCGGTATGCCGAGGTCGCCCGTATCCTGACCGCCGGTGCCGCGGCTGCGCCCGAGGATCTCGTGCCGGCACTGCGTGACCTGGTGCAGGCGATGGAAATTCCCCAGCTCCGAGCTTGCGGGATCACGCGCGCCGACGTGCCCGCCATCGTGGCGGCCGCGGCCCGCTCCAGCAGCATGAAGGCCAACCCGTTGGATCTGACCGCCGGTGAACTCGAAGCTGCGCTCGAGGCGGCACTCGAGGAACAGGAATGAGTGGCAGCGGCATCTCGCCGCGGGAATCGGTTCGGCACGGGAACATCTCCCGCCGGCCTCGCACGATCACGCGCAGTCATGAACCGGAAAAATCGCAGGCAGCAGGCCGCGGCGCACCGCGTGAGGAGCGCCTCCTTCAGGCCTCACCGCCGGCCGCTGCCGCAGCGGTAACTACCAAACCAGCCGGGACCTTGCCGGCGCCCGCCCGCTGCAGCTGCCGCCAGCCGCAACCCCGGGTTCGCGGGATCAATCATCGGATGCGCTGCCGATCCAGCGGACGGTCGGGCAGAATGCATCGGAAAAAATCCGACGACGACGCCGGAAAAATCTCGCGAAATTCCCCTGGTGCAAGGGATTCGTGACCGGGCGGAAAAACTGCGGAGAAAAGTCTCGCGCAACCACTTTGCCGTTTCGAAAAACGTCATGTGGAACCAGCGCCCGCCCCGGAATTCGACCCAATTGCGCCTCAGCGCACACGGATCGCCGGGATCAAGGCCGCATCTTGCACGGCCCTCGCGTTTCTGCTGCTCGTCCCGGTGCTGGGCAGCGCATCGCCGGGGCATCGCCGCCACTCGCGCGACTATTTTCGGCACGACATGGCCGTTACGGTCCGCGGCGACCATCCCGCCCTGCAATCACTGGTAATGGCGATCCAGGCGGTGTCCCGCAACCCGCTGGAGCAAATCGTCATCGTCAACGATGTCACCCATCTGCTGGTGGACTACGATGAGGATGCGCGGGTTTACGGGCAGGAGGAATTCCACGCCACGTTCGACGAGATGCTGGCCCGCCGGCGGGAGGCCGGCTGGGTTTATCTGCGGGACGACTGCGACGGCCGCGCGGTCTTTGCGGCGCATCTGCTTTCCGCGCTGAGAATTCCGTGGCGCTTCGAGGCTTCGTATTGGAAAGGCCATGCCTGGGTGGTCGCGACCGTGAACGGCACCGACTACGATTTGCTGGACCTGCGGAAGAACGCACCCGAAACGGCACGGCTTTCTTACCGGCTGCTTGGCCGTCACTTTGTTCGGGCATCGAATCCACCGCCGCACTTCCGCTGGCGGCGCGCGTGGGCGGAACGGACCTCGCGGGACTTCCACGTGGGACAGCAGTTGGGACTGCTCCGGCTTGACTCGACTCCCAACGCACCCCGCGAGCGCTACGCCACCGACTGGACGGCACGCTCTCCGCGTGGCCGCCTGTCGCCGGTGGAGGACCGGCTGACCGGAGTCACGGTGGCTGGATTTCCTTTGGGAGAACCGATTCAAACGGGTGTGGCGGTGGCGGGAGCTCGGGCGCCGGCTCGCCAGGATGAGTCGCCTTCCGGATCCGGCACGCTCGCCGTGCCGACAAGTTCGCCCCATGCGACTGGCGGGCAACAGGGTCCGGCGGATGGCGCCCCGCAGGGGTAGGAGTCGGTCGGTCTGAGGTTCCGACCGTCAGGCGGCCACGAATACGTGAAAGCTGCATCTTGGCGCTTTTGCCCGACCAAAGCGGCGGGACGCCGCTTCCACGCCGGCCCCAGGCGAGTTGTGCATCCACCAGACAAGCGGCGGGACGCCGCTCCCACGACTCTGGCCGATTCCTTGTGACCGAGAGCGCCCGCCGCTTCCACGACTCTGGTCAATTCCTTGTGACCGAGAGCGCCAACGGCGCGACCTCATCCCAGCCTGGGCCGTCGGCCCAGGAACCAAATCCGCAAGGGCATCGAGGGCTGAAGGCCCGATCCATCGGTGCAGGCACGAACATAGGCTTGACCGCCGGTGAGAGCCTCCGCGGTTGCGTCGTCCGATCGGGGCGGTTTGGGTAACCGCTTTCCGTGATCGGACTCTCCCGCACCGCCTCGATTGTCGCTGCCATTGTCCTGGGCGCCCTGGTGCCCCAGGCTCATGTGGCGGCACCGCTGATCAAATGGCTGGTGATGGCGATGTTGTTCCTGGTCTTCATGGAAATCCGGCTGGAGCACCTGAGCCTGCAGCGCAGCCACTGGATCCTGCTGGCCGCCAACATCGGGCTGGCACTGGGGGCCTGGCGGCTGGGCCAGGCGCTGGCGGGCCGTGACGTCGCCCTCGCTGCCTTCTTCTCCGGCATCACCCCGACTGCGGCCGCTGCGCCCGTGATCATCAGTTTCCTCCGGGGTCGGGTCGAATATGTGCTGGCGGCGTTCCTGCTCACGAATGTCGTCACGGCGGCGCTGCTGCCCCTCCTGCTTCCGCTGGTGCTCGGGCATCCGACTGCAAGCGCCTTTGCCCATGTGCTTGGCAGCGTGGGCCTGGTGGTCTTCGGGCCCATGCTGGCGGCCGGGATCATTCGATCGCTCGCCGGCGGCACACCGGGTTGGGCCCGCTCACTGCGACACGCCTCGTTTGGCATGTGGGTCACCGGAATTTTTCTGATCACGGCCAACGCCTCCAACTTCGTGCGGCAACAGGAGGCAACACCGCTGTTCGTCCTGGCCCAGATCGCCGGCGTTTCCCTCCTGGTTTGCGCGGCGAGCTTTGCGGCCGGTCACTGGATCGGCCGGCCGCACTTTTCCCGCGAGGCCAGCCAGGCCTTGGGACAGAAGAACAACGCGCTCACCATCTACCTGGCGCTGGCCCATGCCGACCCGGTGGTTGCGCTCGGGCCGACCTTCTACGTCGTCTGGCACAATCTCTGGAATTCCTGGCAGCTGCACCGGATGGCCCAGCGGGACAAGTCTTAGGAGTCTGTCGGACTTACGCGGTCCGTTCTGATGAAGGCGAACTGAGAGGCGGGCGGCCGACAGCCTCCTTACCTTCCGTCCGGAAATTCCCCGGGGCCGCCGCGCACTCTGCAACCCCGTAGTGCTGCCGGCATGACATCCGGCCCCCGGGCCGTTTTTCGCGCGGCATCGCCGGTGCGACGCGAACGCCGCGCGCTTTTCGCGGTCAAGGATGCACCCCGTTGATCGGCTGGCGGGGCTCTCGAACCTTCGAACGCAATTACCGCGAAACCAGACTATGAATTCAATCCCTCTTCCATCCCCCCCGCGCTCGCCCGCCGGGGATATCGGTTACGGCGGCGGTGACACCGGCTCGACCGGCAAAATCACCGAGGCCAGGCAGAAGATCTCCCGGACTGCGCATGACGCCGCGGACAAGTTGAAGTCCACGGCTTCGGAAAAAGTCTCCCGGGTGAAGCAGCAGGCGCAGGGCTTGGTGACGGAAAAGAAGGAATCGGCCGCCGGCCGGATTGGCGGCTACAGCTCCGCTTTGCATGAGTCCGCCCGGTCCTTCGAGGAACAGGATCCAAACATCGCCCATTTCGCGCATCTGGCGGCGGATCGGGTGCAGCGGGTCGCCGACTATGTGCGCAGCTGCGATTACACGGGGCTCCGCCGTGATGCGGAGGACTTCGCGCGCCGCCACCCCGCCGCCTTCTTTGGCGGATTGTTCACCTTGGGCCTGATTCTGGGCAATGTTGCGACCGCCTCCCGACGCCGGGAGCACGAGACGAGTGCTTTCGAGTCCGAACATCCGGAAGACTGGACCCGCCAGGAGACGGGCATGGGTTCCCCGGCTTACGCGTCACCGAACCCGGCGCCTCTGCCGGAACTCTAACCGCCCTGGCCATGAACCACGACTCTTCCACGTCCCCGAACTCGGTGCCGGCGCTGTTGCGGGATCTGCGCGACGAGACCACCACCCTGCTCCGGCAGGAGGTTGAACTCGCGAAGACCGAGCTGAAGGAGAACGTCTCCAAGATGACCGGCCATGTCATCCAGGTGGCGGTCGGCGGCTTCGTCGCCTATGCCGGCATCATCGTGCTGCTCATCGGCATCGGACACCTGCTTGGAGCGCTGTTCGAGCGTCTGGGCATGAGCGAAGGGCTGGCGCAGTGGCTGGCTCCGAGCGCGGTGGGGCTGGTGGTCGCCCTGATTGGCTGGGGCATGCTGGCAAAGGCCAAGCACGCCATGGCCCACGACGGGCTTGCGCCCCGCCGGACGGTCGAATCGCTGCGGACCAGCAAGGAATGGGCCCGGAGCAAGATCCCTCACACCTCATGAACCCAGACACTCACAACGAGGCCGAAGCCATTCGGTCCGACATCGACGCAACCCGCCAGCGCATGGACCAGACCATGGATGCGCTCGGCGACCGCCTGCAAGGGCGCCACCTCATTGACGAAATCCTCGGGCTGTTCCGCCGCAGTGGCGCGGATGGCAAACTCTCCAACATGAAAGACACCATTTCGAATTCCGCGACCAGCGCCATGCATGGCGTGGTGGATACCGTCAAAGCCAACCCGATTCCCGCGCTCCTGATCGGAGCCGGCGTGGGCTGGATGATCTACGCCTCCCGGCGCGGCCACGAGTCGGGGTCCCGCTGGGCCGAGGGCGGGGAGATGGAGGGTCACCTCCGTTACGACCCGGATGTGCACTACGATCGGCCACTGCAATACCCGGCCGGTGAGACCAGCGGCCAATTCGAATTCGGCGCCGAGGACAGCTCCAAGCTGAGCGGCATGGGCGGCATGATCGGCGACAAGACGGCCGCGGCGCGGGAGAAGCTGGGCCACGCGGGCGAGCGGGCAAAGGAAAAGCTGAGCCACGCGGGGGAACGGGCCAAGGAAAAGCTCTCTCACGTGCGGGAGCGCGCCAGCGCCCTGGGCGGCCAGGCGCGGGAGAAGGCCCGTGCGGGCTATTATCAAACGCGCGAACGAGTCAGCACAACGGCTGAGCAGCATCCGCTCGAGCTCGGGCTGGTCTGCCTGGCCGTGGGCGCGCTGGTGGGGCTCGCGCTCCCGACCCCGGAACCCGTGAATCGAGTCGCCGGGGAGGCGGTCGATCGGCTCCGGCATCGCAGTCGGGAAACGGGCAGGGAAATGATGGAAAAAGGCAAGCGGGTTGCCCACGCCGCGACCGAGGCGGTGAAAGAGGAGGCCGAGGCGCAGGGGCTGACCGCCGATGGCCTGCGGGAAAAGGCCAAGGCCGTGGCTGAGCACACGAAGGACGCAACCACGGAAGCGGCCCGGCAGGAAGGTCTCCCGGCGGGTGCAGGATCCAAGGAGGGTCAGGAAAACGAAGGAAAGTCGGACCCTACCTTCGCCCGGCGCGACATGTGACACCGATCGCGGCCGGTTCGTGGACAACGAACCGGCCGGAGGACGATTCGCCTCGCGAAACCATGCACAAGCGCACCCGGAGCGCCCCACCCTCCAGCCGTCGAGCCGCCGCGGCTCAGGCAGGCCCGGAGAACGACGGCGGCGTGGAAACAGGGAAACCCCAGGAGCTGCCGCAGGAGGCGGCCAAGGATCCCGGTCGCGGCCGGCATGCGCGAAAGCCCACCCAGGTTCCCAAGTCGGGTTGGCTGGATGTGCTCGCGCGCACCAAGCGGCAGATCTCCGAGGATAACCTCTCCATCGTCGGCGCAGGCGTCGCGTTCTATGCCTTCGTCGCAGTTGTGCCGGCACTGGCCGTCCTGATCGCACTGTACGGGCTGATTTCGGATCCCGCCACGATCAACCAGCACATCGCCGCGCTGGCAGAGACGGTGCCCGACGAAGCCATGCCGCTGCTCGAGGAACAGATGAAGCGGATCGCGTCGGCGCCGGAATCGGCCGGGATCAGCGCCATCATCGGCTTATTGATCGCGTTTTATGGGAGCTCGAAGGCGACGAAGGCGCTGATCGAGGGGTTGAACATCGCCTATGACGAGCGCGAGAAACGGGGTTTCCTGAAGCTCAATGCCGTCGCCCTGATCCTGACGTTTTGCGCCATCCTCGGCGCGGTCGGCGCTGTCCTGTTGCTCGCCGTGATGCCGCCGGTGCTCGATCGGCTGAACATCGGTTCGCAGGCGGAGAACCTCCTGAACTGGATTCGGTGGCCGGTGCTGGTGGGCGGATTCATGGCCGCGCTGGCCGTGGTTTATCGGTACGGTCCCTCGCGCAACGACGCCAAGTGGCGCTGGGTGAGCCCTGGCGCGGCAGTGGCCGCTCTGCTCTGGCTGATCGGCTCCGGGGCATTCTCGCTGTATGTCTCGCGCTTCGGCAGCTACGACAAGACGTATGGCTCGCTGGGCGCCGTGGTCGTGTTCCTCCTCTGGCTGTTCATCTCGGCCTTTGTCGTCCTCCTCGGAGCCGAGCTGAATGCCGAGCTGGAGCGGCAGACCTTGAAGGACTCGACCGATGGTGCGCCGAAGCCGCTCGGCGAACGCGGCGCCCAGGCGGCCGACACCGTCGGGCCGACGAGAGAGGAGCTCCGGAAAAGGAAGGGCGCCTAGCCTGCCAGCGTGTCGGACTTAGCATCCGACTGTATTGGCCGGGAGGTAAGAGCGAAGGAACGCGCTGCCAGTTGGCCTTCGGCATTTTTTCCTGTGGCGGGGTAGATTACCATGGCAAGTGGCGGCGACGACTGGCGCCGATGGGTCGGGCTTTCAGCCCTCCATGAGGTCCAACGATATCCCCGGGGCCGCTGGCCCAGGCTGGCATGAGGTCGCGCCGTTGGCGCTTCCTTCGGGGCGCTGCGGTTGGGACGGAGCCCGGCCCTCCATGAATCCAATTCTGATCCTGAGATTCGAAAACGGAATCACGGAGGGACGACCTCTGTGCCGTCCAAATATGCGGAACGGCATTCGCGACGCGGCGGGGCGCCGCATCCCATGGAGGCTCGTGGGCAATCGACGCGGCCTTGCCACCCGGACCGCAATCGGGTCACAGTCGGGCCCCGCATGAAATTCGAACACTTCGCCCTCAATGTGCCGGAGCCTGCGGCGCAAGCCCGCTGGTATGTTGAGCACGTTGGCTTCACCATCAGCCGTCAGCGCGACGATGCGCCGTTCACTCATTTCCTGGCCGATGAAACCGGCCGGACCGTCGTCGAGCTCTACGCCAATCCCAAGGCAGCCTATCCCGACTATGCTTCGCAGCATCCGCTCATCTTCCACGTGGCGGTCGTGGCGCCCGATGCCCGGGCCGAAAGGGCGCGGCTCGAAAAAGCCGGGGCGACGCTGTTCCTCGAGGAACCGCAACCCGACGGCTCCCTGCTGATCATGATGCGGGATCCCTGGGGCGTGCCGCTTCAGCTCTGTCAGCGCACCACTCCATTCCGGATCGCGCCCTGACCCGGCGCGGCTTTTCACTCCAGCAGCACCAAAGCATGGGCGATCGAGTGGCGATCGGCGCCCGGGACGATTTCCGCTTGGCCCCGTCCGGCCCCTGATCAATCTCGCGATTTTCCCGACCCATGAACCCCGATACTGCCTGGCTGGCGCGAATTGGCATCGACGAGGGACTGTTCAGCCACGCGCAGGGCCTTCAGGTCCATCAAAAGCTTGGACCCTCCGCGGACCTGATGAGCTTCGCCCAGGAACTCGTCGACTGCGGCGCCGTGACCGATGTCGGCCGGCTGGAGGAAATTGCCGGGCGCGCGATTGCGCAGGCCGAGGCGGGCCCGCCGCCCGAGCTGCCCTTTGCGGTCCCGGCTGCACCCGCCGGCCGCGCCGAACCCATCGCCACGGAGGAGGCCGATGACCTGCCCGCCGGGGCGCCTGCCTTCGATTTTGCCTCGGTCAGCCAGCTCGAGGCGCACGCGCTCGCCAATGCCATGCGCGAACTGCTGATTGCGACCGCGCGCTACGGCGCGAGCGACCTGCACCTCTCGACCGGAGCCCGCCCGTTTGTTCGCCGCCACCGGGCGCTGTCCTACATTTCCGACTACGTCCTGCAGCCCGAGGACGCCCTCCGGCTCAACACCGTGCTGCTGTCGGAAGGGCAGAAGCGAATTTTCCTGGAACGAAAGGATTACGACTACGCCCTGGCGCTCAGCGGCTCGGATCGCTACCGCGTCAACCTCATGTTCCACAAGAATGGGGCCGCCGGCGCCTACCGGATGGTCCCGGCGGAGACCAAGCCGCTCGCGGATCTGGGGTTCGCAAAGCACTTCGACACGATTCGGAAGATGCTGTCCTACCACAACGGGCTCATCCTCGTGACGGGACCGGTGGGCTCGGGCAAGACGACGACGCTTGGCTCAATGGTGGCCTATCTCAACGAGACCCGCGAGGATCACATCATCACGGTGGAGGATCCGATTGAGGTCGTGCAACCCGCCCGGGGATGCAACGTCACGCAGCGCGAGGTCGGACCGCACACCAAGTCCTTCTTCACCGCGCTCAAGGGCGCACTGCGCGAGGATCCCGATATCATCGTGATCGGCGAATTGCGGGACCTGGAAACCATCGAGATGGCGATTACCGCCTCCGAAACCGGCCATCTCGTGATTGGCACGATGCATACCAGCGATGCCGCCACGACACTGAACCGGCTCCTCGACGTGTTCCCGCCAACGCAGCAGACCCAGGTGCGCGCGAGCGTGGCGGAGAGCCTGCGGGGCATCGTCTGCCAGCGGCTGCTGCCCGGGGCCGCGGGTGGCCTGGTGCTCGCGTGCGAGATCCTGGTGAGCAACACCGCCATCCAGAACCTCATTCGCGAGGGCAAGGCGACCGGCCTGCGCAACACCATGGAAACCGGCGTCAAGGAGGGGATGTGCCTGATGGATACGGTGGTGTTCGGGCTCTGGCAGGAACGCAGGATTTCCGCCGAAACCGCGCTCGCCAACATCTCGAACCGCGTGCTCAAGGCCAGGATCACGGCCTGAACCTCCCGATGCCGTCCAACCAGGCACAACTCGAGGCCGCCTACCGGAAATCACTCCGGGCCGTATGGCATGATCTCATCTTCTTCCTGGTGTGCCTCATCGCCGCCCTCGTGCTCCGCAAGTTGATGAGCTATCCCCCCATGCTTTCCTGGCTGGTGTTTGCCGTGCCGGCTGTCGTGTTCGCCGGCGACTTCGTCCGGTTCCTGTACTTCCGGCTGAAGCTCAGCCGGATCAACCCCCATCAAGATCCCACCTGACCATGGCCGCCATCGATCAACTCCTCCGCAACCTGATCGAGCGTGGGGGATCCGACCTGCACCTTACCGTCGGACTGCCGCCGAAGGCGCGCATCTCCGGTGCGCTGCAGCCGCTGACCGAAGCTCAGGTCGACACCACCACGATGGAGCAGCTGCTGAAGGAAATCTGCCCTCCGAAGCGCTGGAACGACTTCCTCGAAGGCAAGGATCTCGACCTGGCCTACGAGATCCCCGGGCTCGCCCGGTTCCGCGGCAACTACCTCTACAATCACTGGGGCCAGGCGGCCGTGTTCCGGCAAATCCCCGCCAAGATTGTCCCCTTCGAGGATCTCAAGCTGCCGGAAACCCTGAAAAAGCTCTGCCACCTCGATCAGGGGCTGGTCGTCGTCACCGGCCCCACCGGCAGCGGAAAATCGACGACGCTCGCCGCCATGATCGATTATATCAATTCGAACCTGGCGCGGCATATCATCACCATCGAGGATCCCATCGAGTTCGTGCACCCGGTGAAGAAGTCCGTCATCGTCCACCGCGAGGTCGGGGAGCACACCTCCTCCTTTGCCGCGGCGCTGAAAGGGGCCATGCGCCATGATCCCGACATCCTGCTCCTGGGGGAGATGCGGGAGATGGAAACCATCAAGCTCGCGCTCGGCTGCGCCTCGATGGGCATGCTCGTGTTCGGCACGCTGCACACCAACAACGCCTCCAAGACCATCGATCGGATCATCAACACCTTCCCGGCGGACGAACAAAACCAGGTGCGCGTCATGCTCTCGAGCTGCCTGGCCGGCGTCGTCGCACAGCTGCTCTGCAAACGCGTGCCGAAGGGCCGCTGCGCCGTGCATGAAATCCTGCTCACCCACGAAGCCCTGCCCAACACCATCCGCAGCGGCCAGATCGCGAACATCAAGTCGATCATCGAGAGCGGCGGCGCCGACGGCATGGTCACGATGGACAACAGCCTCATGGCCCGCGTCCGCGACGGCACGATCGAGGCCCGGGAAGCCTACATGAAGGCGGCCAACAAGGCCACCTTCCTGCCGATGCTCCAGCCGGGCGATCTCGATGGCCATTGAGCCGGAGCGGCACTGAGCGTTTTCCCTCCGATTTTTGTTTTGCGCCACCTGCCGTTTCCCTGCCGATCTACTGGGTCATGGCCAGCGTCCCTCCTCCAAACGAGGAACTCGCCGAACTCGCCGCCGTGCTCGGAGACGACAACGTCCGCACGCTCGTTCGGACTTTCCTGCGGGATTTTCCCAAGTCATTCGCCCAGCTCTCCCAAGGCGACCGGAAGAACTGTCACCGCATTGCCCACAGCATGAAGAGCAATGCCCGGCTCGTGGGCGCCCACCAGCTTTCGCGCCGGATGGCCGCGCTGGAGGCACAGCTCGCCTCCGCGGAGGGCGCCGATATCAATGCCGGCGACCTCGAGAGCATTTCCGCCGAATTCGCCGCAATTGCCGGCCCATTGCAGTCATTCGTCGGCGAATGACCAGGCGACCCGTTGATGCCGTCGCGTCGGATTGGCCGGGGTCCGCCGGTTCCTCAGGTGTCGACCAGCCCGGCCTGGATGCACCACCGGGTGAGGCTCGCAACCTCGCGCACGCCGATTTTCTCCATGATGTTGGCGCGATGCTTTTCGACCGTGCGGACACTGAGGTTGAGCTTCGCCGCGATTTCCTTGGACATCTGGCCCGCCGCCACCAGGCGCGCGATTTCCTGCTCGCGGTCGGTCAACGGAATTGCCAGCGGCGGCCGGTTGGCCGCCAGCCCCGGCGTGGTCCCGCCCTTGGCCCGAACCCGGCTGGCAAAGAACATCCCGCCGCTGCGCACCGTCTCCACCGCGCTCAGCACGTACTCGATGGGCTCCGTCTTGTCGACATACCCGTTCACCCCGAGCGACATCAGGTCTGCCGGGAGCCGTTCGCTGGGATGCGCCGTGATCACGAGGATCTTCATCTCCGGGACCATTCGCCGGACCTCCCGGGTGATGTCGATTCCGTTGGTGTCGGGCAGCATCAGATCCACCACGAGCAGATCCGGTTTCTCCCGCAGACAAAATTCCAAACCTGGCTTGCCGAGACCAAACTCACCGATGACCTGGAGGTCCTTTACCTTGCCGAGGGTGAGGAGAATCAATTGACGAAACATCGTTTCGTCTTCGATGAGAACGGCGCGAAGTTTACGCATGCTGGGTGCGGCCAAGGGGTGAGTAAGCATTATTGCACGGCAGGTTGTCGCACAACTACGGATGCGTGGACGACCAGCCGGTTGTTAGCATGTCGTCTGCCAATCCCCATGCCGGAACTCAAGCATACATTACAGCATCGGGACAAGGTCCAACCTGCTGGAATCGCGCCGTTCCGGAACTTTTGTGCCGCATGAGTCCCCCTCCGAAAGCCTCCCCCCGGGCACGGATCCTCCTGGTGGAGGACTCGTCCGTCTTCCGCGAGATGCAGGTGTTGCTGCTCGGGCAGGCGGGATTTGCGGTTTCGGATCACGAAAGCCCGAACAGCGCGCTGGCAGCGGCCAAGGAGCAGAAGTTCGATCTGGTCGTGATCGATTACGAGCTGCCCGAGATGAACGGCCATGAGTTCATGCATGCGCTCCGGACGATTCAGCCGGCCATCGCGGTGATTTTCGTTTCGGGTTCGCTCACCCTCGACCTCGCGATCCAGCTGAGCAGCGAGGGGGTCGCCGGCATCTTCAACAAGCCCGCCAATCCCAAGAACCTGCTCGAGAAGATCAACGAGACGCTCTTCCGCCATGCGCGTGACACCGCCGTCCGCGGCGCCTCGTCCTCGCCTCTTCCCTCCACCAAGCGCGGTAACTCGTCGGCGCCGTTCGCCGGCGCCCCTTATGTGCCGCCCGAGCCCTCGGCGGACCAGCTCGCGTACACTCCACGCTATGTGCTCGGCGAGTCCGTGCCGTTCCGGGAGTTCACGCACCGGCTCTGGAAGGTGCGGGATTTCCGCGCCGTCCTCCTTCTGCAGGGGGAACCCGGCTCGCCGTTTGAATTGTTCGCGCAGGAACTCGCCGACCTGTCCTATTTCCGCGACGGGCCGGTGATGATGTGTGAGGCCGCAAAGTTTGAACCGCGCGGCTTGATCGAGGCACTCGCGCCTTCGCTGCTGTCGCACGACCCCGGCACCCTCATCGTCACGGGGGTCGAGTCGTTCACCGCCGCCCAGCAAAAGACGCTGCAGAACCTGATGACGGGCCGCGACGTGTTCCTTCCCTTTGCCCGCCGGTTTCGGCTGATCCTGGCGGCGACCAACGACCTCTCCAACCGGGTTGACGAGGGCACGTTCGGCGAAACCCTGTTCTACAAGATCAGCGCGCTCACCCTGACAGTGCCGACGCTTCGGGACATGCAGGGCGACGTCGCAGTCAATGCGACCCGGGTGCTCGAGTCGCTGCGGACAGCGGAAATGCCCGATGCCCCGGCCACACTCGATCCCGACGCCGCCACCTGGATTAATGCGCAGGAATGGCCGGGAAATTACGCCGAAATGGCGGACCTGGTCCGCCGGGCGGCGAAGGTCGCGTCCGGACCCCAGCTGACACTGGCAGCCATCGAGACCGCCCTTGGCTCCAGCGTCGGAGATGCGGTTGCCGGGTCCGCCGTCCCTGCTGCGGAGGGAAGTTCGACGCCGGCGATTGCCGTTTCCGCGGCCAGCAGCCTGTTCCGCCCCGCGTCCAGCTCCTACGAATTCGTCGCGCGGCTCAGCGCAACCCTGAGCCTGGCGACCTCGCCTGCCGCCGCGTAGACCTGGAGCCCTTCGGGCCTGCGCGGACGGTTTGGCTTCCCAGTTTGATCCATCCTTGGCGGAGCCATGACCCCGCATCGCGGCAAGCTGCAACCAGTGGCGAAGCGAGACGCCCCGGCCGCAGCAACCTTGAACTGCGCAATCCCCTTGTCTCATCTGCCCAGTCGCGCAGTGTGCAAGGCACCGCCCATGTCAGCTTCCGAAGCCAGTTCCGGACGGATCCAGTCTGCGGCGCAACTCTTTCGTCCTGATGTCACCACTGGTGTGGTGCGTCATTCCCACGGCGGCCGGATTGCGCTGCTCTCGCGCGATCTCATTCGAGAACTGCACTCGGCGGTCATCCTCACCTGCGGCGATTCGGCCCAGGATGTGCTCTATCGTTCTGGCTATGAATGGGCACTGCAGGAGATGACGTCGCTCAGCCGCCGGCTGCTGACCCAGTTCGGGGCGCAGAGCGAGCTCTGGCAGCTGGACCCCAAATTCGTGCTGGAGACGTGGTGGTCGCCTCTCGCGGAAGCCGGCTGGGGCGCGGCCAGCTTCGATTGCACGCCACTGCCCCGCGGGATCGTGTTGGTGCGGCTTCACGACAGCATTGCCGCCGAAATCTTCGGGCGCGCCGAAGACCCTGTGTGCCATTTGTATGCAGGGTTGTTTGCCGGCGCCCTGAGCTTCATCGAACGCGCGGAGCGGCATGCGATGGAGCTCGAATGCCGCAGCCAGGGCACAGACACCTGCCGGTTCCTGGCCGGACCCGGCCCCGACGTGGATGCGGCGGAATCGCTGCGCCAGCAGCATGTGGCTGCCGAGGAAATCTGTAGCCGGATGCGGTGACGAAAACCATGGCCGCTACCGGAAACAACGATCCCAATCCGTCGATTCCCACCGTGCTCGCAATGGAGGATGGGACGCGCGTCGTGGGTGCTGGCGCCGAGCTCATCCGGGCGCTTCACTTTGTGTTCGAGGCCGAGCGGCCGGGGTACTGGGCCGCGGTGATGAAGCGGGCCGGCATTGCGACCGGGAAGGCATTTGCCGCCCATCTCGACGCCCAGTTTGCCTCCGCCGGCAATCTCAGGCTGGCCTCGATGCCGCTGGCGGCCTGCCTTGAATTCCTCGTTCGTCATGTCACCGAGCACGGCTGGGGCCGATTGTCCATCGATGCCACCGGCGCCGCCGAGCACGGCGTGGTGGTCGCTCACCTCATGCAGAGTTTTGCCGCCGAGACGTTGACGGGAACGGAAAATTCCGCCGATCCGTTGCTGGCTGGAATGCTCCAGGGCTATTTCGAACACGTCACGGGCCAAACCCTCGGCTGCGAGGAGATCGCCTGCATGCGCCAGGGCGCACCCCAGTGCACATTCGTCCTGGCCACCACGGATCGGCTGCAACCGATTCTCCCGTTCATCGGCGTCGAGACGGCCGATCAGATCATTGCCCGGCTGCGGCATTGATCCGATTGCAGTCGGATGGGCGCGCCGGCCATCCTGCTGTGGATGGTCCACCGATGAATTCCTCGATCCAGCCTTCCCGCGCCGCCCTCTGGCTCGCCTTTGCCGCGATCTACCTGATCTGGGGCAGCACCTACCTGGGGTCTGGCTGATGAAACACAGCACGCCGGCCCGCGTCGCCACCTACGCCTATGTCAACCCGGTCGTCGCCGTCTTCCTCGGCTGGCTGATCCTGGGCGAGCCGGTCACGTCGCGCACCCTGGTCGCCTCGGCCGTGATCGTGACCGCCGTCGCGATCATCACGGTGCAGAAGAATCGCGCACCGGCACGCTGAGGCAGCTCAGCGCAGGCTCTTGATATAGAGGATCAGGGCCTCGATCTGCTTCGCGGACAGGACCCCGGCATAGCTCGGCATGGCGTATTCGCCCTTCTCGAACCCCGCCGCAATCTTCGCGGCCGGATCGAGGATCGACTCGCGCACATAGGCCTCGTCGGCCGTGATATTCGTCATCCTGCCGCCCGCCTGCACCCGGCGCTCCCGGCCAAACAGCCCGCGCCACGACGGGCCGGCCTTGACGATGCCGCTGTCTTCGACTCCATGGCAGGCCACGCAGGCAAACAGTTGCGCAAGGCTGCGACCTTCCTCCGCATTCACCGGCCCTGCATCCTCCCTGGCCACCACGACCCGCGGTGTCAGATCCACCTCCAGGTCGCCAAATCCCTCCTCCGCCGGCTTGAATGGAGTCAGCTCGTAGGGCGTGAGGTACCCGTTCCCCTCGAACTCGAGCCCTTCCGCCGTGGCCAGCGACCAGCCAACCCGCAGCTGCATGACCGGCTTCATTCCCGGCACGCCAATGAACACGCTGCGGCCATCCGGGGAAAGATACGCGCTGCTGGCGGCCAGCGCGTCCTGCCCCGGAGTGCCATCCTCCTTGTACTGGGCGGAGCCATACTTGAACGTCCGCTGGTAATGCCAGCTCTGGAGTGAATAGCTGGCGGGATTCCGTGCCTTCGCCGGATCGAGCGGGACATCGAACCGCAGGAGCATGCCCTGATCCATCGGCGTGATTTCCCGCGGCAGCGTCACCGGCGCACCGGTGTAGCGGACGCGGCCCAGCCCTGCGGCGGCATCGATGACATTGCCCCAGCCGATGACCTGGAATCCCGCCAGATACAGCTGCCCATCCGCCGGATTCACAGCCCCATGCAGCGGCGGGAAGGGGAACGCCTGCGTGATGCTCACCACCGACGCCTGCGGCCGGCTGCCCCGCTCGTTGAGGAGCACGCGAAAAAGTTCCGGCCGGTTGAACCCGATATGCACGAGCGCGTCGTTCAGCGGGCCGAGCTTCGCCCCAAAAAGCCAGACCTGCGATGTCGCCGAGGCGTTCACCGCATGCGGAATCCAGGTCAGCGGCTCCGCGATCGGCCCGGGATAGACCTCCCGCGGCTGGAAGCTCGCGAGGTAACCATAAAACTGGTTGTCCCGCACGATGTGCAGCGGCGTCGAGGGAATGTACTGGCCCTGCTGATCGCTCGAGGTGACGAGACCCGTCCGCAGGTTCACGCCGATGTTCGGCTGCCGGAAGCCATGCCCCAGCAGCGTCGAGCGCCGGCCATCGGCGGAGATCCGCAGGACGCTGCCGTTGTGCTTTCCCAGCGTGGTGGCCTGCTGGCCCCCCTTGGCGATCACGAACTCGCCGCGCGGCGCGAGCCGAATCGTGGCGGGGAACTCCCGCATGTCCGCCGTCTGGGCAAAGGCATTCGAGAACAGCTCGTGCACGTCGGCCTCACCGTCGCCATTGGTGTCGCGCAGCCGCCAGATCCCATTCTTGTCGAAGGCGAAGATCTCTTCGTCGCGAATCGCCACCGTCATCGGTTCATGGAGACCCGATGCAAACCGCCGCCAGCGCACCGGACCGGTCTCGCCGTGCAGTCCGCGAACCAGCCAGACGTCGCCGTCAAGCGTCACCCCCACGCCCGTGCCATCCTTCAGGAACTGGATGTCGCTGATTCGGACCGCGCGGCGCCAGGGGTTTTCCTGCGGCAGTTCCACAGTGTCGACGACGTAGGCGTCCTTCGCCGTGGAGCGCGTGATGGTCGTCACGACTTCCCCGGGCCACCGCGGCGGCGGCGCTCCCGAAGGCAACGCGCGCGGCTGGACCCTGGGCGTGTTCGCCCCTTCCGCCAGGCTGATGACGAACCGGGCCGCGGTGCGGTGTGCCGGAACCCGCACAACCGCCATGCCCTCCTGCTCGACCAGTTCTGCCGTTGCGGATCCATCGAGCCCGAGTGCCAGAGCCGTATCCTGCTCCCTGCGACCGACCGCAAGGAGCAGCGTCCGGTCCGAGGGCCCCACTTCGACATGCCGCTCAACGACCGGTGAACCTCCCGCTGCGGTTCCGGCCTGCGTGATCCACTCCCGTACCGTGGCACCACCCGCCACCGTGTACTCGAGGATCACGCCTCCCGGCACGAGCCGCAAAGCCTCGAACCGGCCCATTCCATCCGGCAGCGGGCCGCGACCGACCTCCTCGGGACTCGGCGCCGGCTCCCGGGGATCCGTCAACTGGAGTTGCCCGCCAGCCTGCCAGCCGGGATGAATCCCGTTGGTCAGCCAAATCCGTCCATCCGGCTCCGGCGCCGGAAACTGCCCGCCGGGCGTCTTCCGCCGCACGTCGTGATACGATCCCGGCGCGAGCGCGACTGGTGTAACGCCCTTGCCCCGCCAGACGGCCACGACCCGCAGCAGATCGACATCGAATGCCGCCCAGCAGTCACTTCCCAGGTTCAGCACCAGCGAGCGCGGAGTAAGGTTCTTCTTCGGCAGTTTCTTGCCGTCCCTGCCCGCATCCAGCACGGACGAGAAAAAGGGAAAATCCGGTTCAACCCAATCCGCCGGTTGCACCTTCGCCGCCGTCGGCGGCTGAGCTGGCTGGCCGGAGACAGGGCCCGCCGAAAACATCGCCAGTGCGAGGGCCAAACCCCAGGACAGGGCGACAGCTCGCAGGGGACAGGAAACTGGGAAAGTGGGCATGATCCGGATTGGCCGCCCCACTGCGAAAGGGGATCGATCGTGGAGCCGCAAAGGGTGGGAGCAAAAACTGCACAACCGGCGTTCGGAAGCGAAAAATCCCGAGATTCCTGGGAGGTCCTTGGTCCTTGGTCCTTGGTCCCTAGTCCCTGGTCCCTGGTCCCTAGTCCCTGGTCCCTAGTCCCTGCTCGACTTTCCAGGGCCACTGGACGCAGCCCTCAACATCCCGAATCAACGCGAACTCCACCTTCCCTTTGAACACGAAGGGAAGCACGTCGACATCAGCCGGCAGCGCCGCGCGGGCCGCATGCCAGCTTTTCCCGCTCACGTAGACATCGTCCACCAGCAGGATTCTCCGCCAGTTCCCCAACTCAGGCACCTGCGAGAGCAGCCTGGGCTCCGTGAACCGCGGTGTGTTCGCCTCATCGCGGTAGTTCAGCGCCATGATCTTCAGCCCCACCCCCAGCTTCTGCGCCACCAGCGCCGCCGGCACGACACCTCCGGTCGCGATGCCGACGACGCCGTCGATCCCGCCGGGAAACCTCCAGCCATCGAGCCTCTTGGTGATTTCGGTGAACGACAGCGGAGTCATGCGGCGGTGGCGGCGGCTCCCGCTCCGGTGCCGGAGATTCGGGCGTGCGAACTCATTGCCCCAAATTGTGGCGCGACTCCCGCGCACGCAACGGACAATCTGCCGGCCGCCACGTGAACCTCATCCTTTTCTCCCCCGCCGAAATCAGCCGGCCATTGCCGCGCTCCGATCGCCGCGCCATCCACCTGGTCGACGTCCTCCGGCGCGGTCCGGGCGAGACCTTTGACGCGGCCATGATCAACGGTCCGCGGGGTAAGGCCACGGTCCGATCGATCACGCCGGAAGCCATTCAGCTGGATTTCGCCTGGGGTCCGGCACCATCACCCGCACCGGAGCTCACCCTCTTGATCGGACTGCCCCGACCGCAGACAGCCCGCGATATCCTGCGCGACGCCACCACCCTCGGCGCCACCGCGCTGCATTTCATGCTGACCGAAAAGGGCGATCCCAACTACGCCCAAAGCCGGCTTTGGTCCACGGGTGAGTGGGAGCGGCAACTGCTGCTGGGCGCCGAACAGGCATTCGATTCACGAATCCCGGCAGTTGTCCGCGGTGCCACGTTGTCCGAGACGCTCGCGGTCGTTTGTGCCACCAAGAGTTCGGAGCCACGGATCGCGCTCGATAATTACGAGGCCGCTTGCCCCTTGAGCACCCTCGCGCTCGATCCGGGATCCCCGGTGATTCTCGCCTTCGGCGCCGAGCGCGGATGGTCGGCCACCGAGCGACTTCAGCTCCGCGAACATGGCTTTGCCTTCGCTCATCTCGGTGAACGCGTGCTGCGCACGGAAACCGCGATTCTCGCCGCGATGGTTCTGGTGCAGGCGAAACGGGGACTGATGTAGCGAAGCAGGGCTTCAGACCAGGGACCAGGGACTAAGGACCAAGGACCATATCCGCTCGGAATCGCACGGGCGCAGTCCAAAAACCGGATCGGAAGCTCCCTCTGCGCAGCTGAACGACCTTCGCGGCCGTGACGGAGCACGGCCCGCATCAATACATCCTGCCCTCAATTGCATGATCCCGGCTCAAGACCGTTCGTTTTTCCGGAAAAACGCCACGGTCGGCTGACGCGCCCCCTTGCCAAGCCGCTTGCACAATTCCCATCCCGGCAGCGCGAGTTCCATCTCCCCCGGATGCTCGAACGCGACAATGGCGTCCGGCCGGCCCGCCAATGCCAGCGCCAGCCGCTCAAACAGCGGTCCGGCAAGGTCGGGAATCAATTCATAGGGCGGATCGACGAACACCAGGTCCGGCACCTCCCCCGGGCCGATCGGCACCGTCCGGGCATCCGCCTGGATCACGGTCAGCCCATCCAGTCCGCGCCGGAGGCTCTTGCAGACCGCGCCCATGTTCTGGCGGATGCAGCCAGCCGCCTTCGCGCCCTGCTCCACAAAGGTGCCGCCCGCGGCGCCCCGACTCAATGCCTCCAGCCCGTAGGCGCCGCTGCCGGCAAACAAATCGAGAAACCAGGCCCCCGCCACGCGCGGCCCCAGGCTCGAGAAGACGGCCTGGCGCATGCCGTCCGTCGCCGGCCGGACCGCGTCCCCTTTGGGCACCACCAGCGGTATCCCCCGGGCGTCGCCACCGGTGATTCTCATCGTTGCTCCTCCAGCGGCGTGAGTTGCGCGTCCGCCAAAATGGAATTCATGGGATCCTGTCCAGATGACCCTCCCCCTTCGCGATCTTCAACCGGAAAACCACCCTGCAGGATGCCGGGAGCAAGGGCTCGAGGATTGCGCAAGGGACGTCCGGCAGGTGCCGCGGGCCCATTGGCCCGGCCTCCAGCCCATTTTCCCGGTCCACATAGCGTTTGCACCTCTCCGAAGGTTCACGCATGTTCTTCCCTTGCCCACGTGCGACCGGGAAATCACCAAGCTCCCGCCCAGCCACGGGGGTTTTTTTGCGCCTTGGCTCGAAACCACCAACTGACCTTCCGTCACTCCGCCCTGGCCGCGGCTTGCGCGATTCTCGCCTGGCCGGGGAACGCGGCTGCGTCGCCCGCCCCGGTCGAGCACGAGCAGAACGCCTGGCCCTTCGTGGTCCGTCAGACCGACGGCGCCGGCCAGGTGGCTTCATGGAACGCCGCCGGCCCGTTCGCCTTCCGCCAGCCCGCACCGGATGGCGGCACGTTCACGGGTTTCCGTCCGTTCTGGCTCCAACGGCACGACGCCGCGGGCGATTTCCGCGCCGCGTACTTCCTTTATCCGCTCTTCAGCTACACGGCCTACGCCGACACCTACAAGTGGAGCCTGTTTGAAATCGTCCGCCGCTGGGATCGCCGTGCCGGCGCCGACGCGCCGCAAAGCATCTTCGACCAGCGGGGCGAGTTTGAAGTCTTCCCGTTCTGGTTCTCGCGGCAGAGCGGCGATCCGGAAATGAGCTACCGGGGGCTCTTCCCCATTTATGGCACGGTGAAGAACAAGCTCGGGTTCGAGCGGCTTTCCTGGACGCTCTTTCCGCTCTACGTCGAGAACGAGAAACAGGGTGCGGTCACGACCTCCACTCCGTGGCCCATCGTGCGGGTCACGCGCGGCGCCGCCCAGGGCTGGAGCGTGTGGCCGCTCTATCACCATGTCAGCCGGCCCGGCGTTTCGGACCAGACCCACGTCCTCTGGCCATTCGGCTACTCGGTGTGGCGGTTTCCCGCCGCCGATGCCCCCGCGGGCACGCCGCCCCGCCACGACCTCGGGATTCTCCCCTTTTATGCGCGGCGGACGGGCCCCGGCTATGTGAACCAGGACTTCGCCTGGCCGTTCTTCGGCTACACCGATCAGACCGAGCCGACCCGGTATCACGAAACCCGCTACTTCTGGCCGCTGCTCGTCCAGGGCCGCGGCGAGGACCGGTTTGTGAACCGCTGGGGCCCCTTCTACACCCGGTCGATCGCGAAGGGATACGACAAGACCTGGTATGCCTGGCCCCTGGTCCGCCGGGCGCGCTGGACCGAGGAGGGGCTGCTCCGGACAAAGACCCAGCTGCTCTATTTTCTCTATTACCGGCAGCGGCAGGAAAGCATCGCGCGGCCGCAGGCGCCGGCCGCCGAGTTGGAGCACGTGTGGCCGCTCTGGAGCACCTGGGACAACGGCGCCGGCCGCCGCCAATGGCAGTTCCTGAGCCCGCTGGCCGTGTTCTTTCCCCAGAACGAAAAAATCCGGCAGCTCTGGAACCCGCTGTTTGCGCTCGCCCGCCATGACCAGCGCGCCCCGGGCGAGACCCGGACCTCGCTGCTCTGGGATGCGATCACCTGGGAACGGAGCCCGGCGGATGACCGCCGCGAGTTTCACCTTGGTCCGCTTTTCAGCTCGGTCTCCGCCGCCGGCAGCCGGCAGGTCGCCATCGGCCGCGGACTCCTCCGGTTCGAGCGCCCGGCCACCGGCGGCTGGAAACTATTCTGGTTCGACTTTCCGGGCCGGCGGGAGGATTCGAGGTGAGATGAGCTACCGTGGCAGATGCCCCCGCCCGCGATCGCCCGCGTCCCCAGGGCCGGTCCGCGACTCCCGCGCGCTCGGCTGCCGGGATCAACCCGGCGCCGCGCGGCTGCCCGCCCTTTCCCGATGAGAACGCTGAATCGTGTCCTGGAAGGCATTGGCAGCACCATCCTGCTGCTGCTGCGCAGCGTCGCGTACCTGCCGACACTCCCGCGCCAGTTCGGGCGGTTCGTGGAGCAGTGCTACCTCATCGGATACACTACCCTCCCGATCGTCGCGATCCTCAGCTTCTTCATCGGCAGCGTGCTGGCACTCCAATCCGGCTACGCTGCCCAGAATCTTGGGCCCAAGCAGTTCATCGGGCTGCTGGTCGGGCTGACAATGGCCCGCGAACTCGGACCCGTGATGGTCGCCGTGCTCCTGACCGGCCGCGTCGGTTCCGCCATCGCCGCGGAACTCGCGTCGATGAAGGTCTATCAGGAGATCGATGCGCTGGAGACGATGAACATCCCGCCGGCCCGGATGCTGGTGATGCCCCGGCTGGCGGCCACCCTGTTCATGATGCCGGTCCTCACCATCATCGCCGATCTCGTCGGCTGGTTCGGCGGGGCAATCATCGCGAAATATACCAGCTTCATCGCGATCGAACCCGCGTCGTACTTCGCCACCATGCGGCAGTACATGGATTTCGACGACGTCCTCAATGGCCTGATCAAGGCCGAGGTCTTCGGCTTCGTGATCGTGCTCGTGTGCTGCAACATCGGGCTCAACACCCGGGGCGGCCCCCGCGAAATCGGTGCCGCTGTCACCCGGGCCGTCGTTGCCTCCCTGATCCTGATCCTCGTGCTCGATTACTTCGTCACGAAGGCGCTGATGTAACCATGGCCGACCCCCAAACCACCCGCAATCCGTTCACCGATGCCGAGTCCCAGGCGGTGGGTGTCGAGATCCATGACCTGTCGAAACGCTTTGGCCAGGTCGAGGTGCTGAAACAGATCAGCTTCTCGGTGGCGCCCGGGGAAATCTTCGTCCTCATGGGCCCCAGCGGCTCCGGCAAGAGCGTCCTCCTGAAGCATATTGTCGCGCTGGAGAAGCCCACTTCCGGCCGGGTCCTGGTGGATGGCCGGGAGGCCGCCTCGGAGGAAATCCGCGAGACCGTCCGGATGGCCCTCGTGTTCCAGGCCGGCGCCTTGTTCAACTCGATGTCCGTCTACGACAACCTCGCGCTTTACCCGCGCGAGCATCGCGTCACGAACGAGCAGGGGATTCGGGAAAAGGTGATGCGCGCCCTGCAGATCCTTTCGCTGGAGAATGCCCACCAGAAGTATCCGTCCGAGCTCTCCGGCGGCATGAAGAAGCGCGTCGCCATCGCCCGCGCCCTTGTGATGGAGCCGCAGCTGATGCTCTACGACGAACCGACCAGCGAACTCGACCCGGTGATGTCCGCCACCATCAGCGAGATCATCGCCACGCTGAAGGAACAGTACCACGTCACCTCGATCGTCGTTTCCCATGATCGCGAACTGGCACTCAACATCGCGGATCGGGTCGGCATCCTGATGGGCGGCCGGCTCGTGTTCCTCGGCCCGCCCGCGGAACTCGCGCAGCCGAAGGATCCCCGCGTCGCCGACTTTCTGAATCCCCGGATCGATTTGCAAAATCCCCGTTTCAAGCAACTGGAGACCTGATCATGAACAACCCGCAACAAGCCGCCCGCGTCGGACTCTTCTTCCTGCTGGGGGTCGCCCTCACCTGGGTGACCTTCGAGACGCTCAGCGGAGGGAAGATCCTGAAGGATGATGGCTACCGGCTCATTGCCGGTTTCGAAACCCTGAAGGAACTCAAGGTCGGCGACGAGGTGCGGATGGCCGGCGTGAAGATCGGCGATGTCGCCCACACCCGGCTCGCCGGCCGCCGCGCGGAGGCCGTCCTGCGGATCGCCTCCTCCGTCAAGATCAAGAGCGACGCCCACGCCTCAATCATCATGGCCGGGCTGATCGGCAGCAATTACATCGGGATCGATCTTGGCTCGGCGAACGCGCCCGATCTCCCGCCGGGAGCGGAAATCCAGACCCGGAGCACGCCAGATCTGAACTCCGTCATGACCCAAATCGGCGAGATGGGGAAGAAACTCGAGGCCGCCCTGGGCAATCTCGGCGGCGCGCTCTCGGGCGATGGCCAGGGCGGGCCCGGGCTCCTGCAGAAGGTCGATTTGCTGGTGACCGAGAACCGCGAGAACCTCTCGAAGGCGACGGCGAACCTCCAGGAAATCACCGCCAAGGTGAACCGCGGCGAGGGCACGCTGGGCCGGATGATCAATGATCCCAGCCTGCATGACGATCTCGTGGCCTCGATCGCCGAGATCAAGGCGGGGGCCACCGAGGCGAAGACGTTCCTCGCCAATGCCCAGTCGATTGTGGACGAGGTCAAGGCCGGCAAGGGCGCGATTGGCGCGCTGGTCTTCGATCAGAAGGCCGGCGACGACCTCAAGGCCTCGATCGCGAACCTCCGCGCGGTGTCCGACAAGATCGCCCAGGACGAGGGCACGCTCGGCAAGTTGCTGAGCGACGACTCCATCCTGCGCGATGCCCAAGCCATCATGAAGAAGGCCGACCGCGCGCTCGACGGGATGGACGACACCGGCCCGATCACCGCAGTGGGCGTGATCGCGAACGGGCTCTTCTAGGGAGGCAGGGCCTCAGACCCGGGACCAGGGACCAGGGACTAAGGACCAAAAGACCTGGACGGCGCAGTCTACTGGTCGTTGAGTCGGCACTTGGTTGCGGCTGCGCCGTTGAACAGGAGCCGAGCCGAGGCGATCCGAGGATAAGGGTCCCCGACTGGGCCACGTCATCGACGAACAGACCGAACTTGAAAAATCAGCTATCAGGTAATCGGGCATCGTGAATCCGTGCCACGACGGCGACGGGATCGATCGCTCGGCATGCTCGCTACTCTCTACTGCACGAGTGTCATCTCATCAAAAGCCCGATCCGGCGAACTGGCGGGGCCGCGCTTCCACAACATCGACATCGGGGCGCAGTTGATCTCAGCGGCGACGTCGAACGGGCTGAGTAAGGCCATTGCTCAAGCATTGCCGGCTCGACCTGGAAGCGGCGTCCCGCCGCTTGAAGCGCTATCCTTCGTGTCCCTCGTGTCATTCGTGAGCCACCCAAGGCGGCGCCCCTCCGCTTGCCGACGCCGGATCGATCCAGAGGGAGTTCGCACGAAGGACACGGAGCGCACGAAGCCGAAGCCATCGGCGGGAGCCCGAAAGATGCTCGCTACTCGCTACTCGATGCTCGCTACTGGACGGCGCAGCTCGCTACCGACCCCCGTTGCCGTTCCGGTCGCACCGATCCGGATCAGACCTTCGGTCCGGTCTGGGCGATGCTGCGGGCCCGCAACCGGAGCCCGTTCAGCCGGATGAACCCGGTGGCGTCACCCTGGTTGTACCAGCTCTTCACGCCCTCCATCGAGGCAATCTTCGGATCGTACAGCGAGTACTTCGACTTCCGGCCGCAGGTGATGACATTGCCCTTGTAGAGCTTCAGCCGGACGGTGCCGCTCACATAACGCTGGCTTTCGTCGACCAGCGCCTGCAGCGCCTCCCGCTCCGGCGCGAACCAGAATCCGTAGTAGACCAGTTCGGCATACTTCGGGATCAGAGAATCGCGCAGGTGCATGACCTCGCGATCCATCGTCAGCGATTCCACCTGCCGGTGGCCGTGCATCAGGATCGTGCCGCCGGGGGTCTCGTAAACGCCGCGCGACTTCATGCCGACAAACCGGTTCTCGACCAGATCGACCCGGCCGATGCCGTGCTTGCCACCGAGCCGGTTGAGCGCGCGCAGCACGCCGGCGGGAGAAAGCTTCTTCCCGTTCACCGCGACGCAATTGCCCTTCACGAATTCGAGTTCGACATATTCGGCCCGGTCCGGCGCATCCTCGGGCGCAACCGAGAGCTTGAACATCGCCTTGTTCTCGGGGGTCGTCGGATCGAACCAGGGATCCTCGAGGATGCCCGCCTCGTAGGAGATGTGCAGGAGGTTCCGATCCATCGAGTACGGCTTCTTCATCGAGGCCGCGACCGGAATCCGGTGCGACTGGCAGTAGGCAATCATCTCGGCCCGGCCGGGAAACTGGCTGCGAAACTGCTCCAGCCGCCACGGGGCCAGGATCTGCAACCGGGGGTTGAGCGCCATGTAGGTCATCTCGAACCGGCACTGGTCGTTGCCCTTGCCGGTCGCCCCGTGGGCCACCGTATCCGCCTTCTCCTTCCGGGCGATGTCCACCTGCGCCTTCGCAATCAGCGGCCGCGCAATCGAGGTGCCCAGATGATACTGGCCCTCGTAAATCGCATTCGCGCGAATCATCGGATAAATGAAGTCGCGGGCGAACTCCTCGACCAGGTCGAGCGTGTGGTGCTTCGAGGCGCCCGTGGCCCGGGCCTTCTGCGGCAGCCCCTTCAGCTCCTCCTCCTGCCCGATGTCGGCGGCAAAGGTCACGATCTCCGCGTCGTAGGTTTCGCGGAGCCACTTGACGATCACGGAGGTGTCGAGACCACCCGAGTAAGCGAGGACGATTTTCATGGCGAACCGGGAGTGTGGGGAAAACCCGCCTGCCCGCGCAAAGCAAAACGGGCGGCGACAGCTCCTCCGCAGCCAAAGGACTCCTCGGTCCCTGGTCCCTGGTCCTTAGTCCCTGGTCCTTAGTCCCTGGTCCTTAGTCCCTGGTCTTCTTCCGCGCCTCGTTCAGCGTCACCAGAATTGCCTTCTGGATGTGCAGCCGGTTCTCGGCCTGGTCGAAGATGATCGACCGCGGGTTGTCCAGGACCTCCTGCGCAACCTCCTCGCCGGCATGGGCCGGCAGGCAGTGCATGAAGAACGCATCCGGCTTCGCCGCGGCAAAGAGTTTCCCGCTTACCGCATAGGGCGACATCATCCGGATCCGCTCCCGGCTCTCCTCCTCCTTGCCCATGCTCACCCAGACGTCCGTGTACACGACATCAGCGTCATGCACGGCCTCGAATGGATCGGTCGTGAACTGGTAACAGGTCTTCGGATCGAGCCCGGCCGCCACCAGCGCCGCATTGAACTCGGCGGAGGGGGCGAACGACCGGGGGCCGGCCAGCGCCACCTTCATCCCAAAGAGCGCCGCCCCGAAAACCCAGGAATTCGCCATGTTGCAGGCCGTGTCCCCCAGGAAGGCAATCTTCCGGCCGCGCAGCGAACCAGCCAGATCCCCGCCGCGACCCCACCGCTCCGCCAGCGTGAACGCGTCCGCATAAATCTGGCACGGGTGCAGGAAATCGGTGAGGGCATTGATGACGGGAACGGTGCCGGCCGCCGCCAGCCGCTCCACCTCCCGGTGCTCGAAAGTCCGCACAATCAGCCCGTGCACGAAACGCGACAGCACCCGGGCCGTGTCCTCAATCGATTCGCCCCGGCCCAGCTGGATGTCGCCCCGGTTCAGGAAAAGCGGATTGGCGCCCAGCTCGTGCAACCCGACCTCGAAGGAGACCCGCGTGCGCGTGGAGGACTTGGAGAAAATCAGCGCCCACGTCTGGCCCGCAAGCGGCTTGGGCCCGTCGCCCCGGCCGCGCTGCGCCTTCAATTCGCGCGCCAGGGAAAACAGCGCCGGCAGCTCGGCTGGACTGAAATCAGTCTCCTTGAGGAAATGCTTCATGCAGGGAAAGGGTTCGGTCTTAGGCCAGTGCCCCGCCTCCGACCAGCCCAAATTCTCTACCCGTAGGGATGGTGAGAACGCCAGCCGGAGACTGGCGCATGGCATGCCGCGCGGCCAGCAAGCACTGGTGGACGCCACGGAGGGCGTCCCTCCACGAATGGGTCTTCGAATCCAGAAATCGGCATTGGATTCATGATAGGGGTAGGAGTGGCGGGGTTAGCGCCACCCCTCCCTCCGAACCGGACGGGCGGATTTCCCGCATCCGGCTCTCCAGTCAGTGGTTTCTCAGCGAGACTAACCATAGGCACAGGAG